>CAZFZT010000078.1:0-15131 GCA_964523675.1 uncultured Isosphaeraceae bacterium | reverse complement strand
CACGGTTGATTGGAATCTCGAAGAACGGAAACAGCTCATCGGGGATGTCATCGAGCGCGCTCTCGATCGCCGCGACGGAGTCGGCTCGAAGTTCGAGCACGTCGATCTGCGCGAAGCCGTTGGGTGGATCCTCGTGAAGTTCATTGAACGCGGCGATGCGGTCCAGATCGGCTCGCAACGCATCGGTGCTGGCTGAGGTGGCAATTGCGCTGATCGTCCACGGGTCACGATCGTCATGCTGGCCGGGCAGGAGGGCGCCCGCCGCCTGTTCAAACTCATCCAGCCGGGCGACCGGAACGATCAGCCGACCAAGCATCCACGCATTGCCGCTGTTCAGGTATTCGGCATAGTTCTGCACCGTCTGCGTCATATCAAGACGAGCCGGCGGGAACAGCCCTGCGTAATCGACGATTCGGTTGAGCAGCGTTTCGATGCTGAGCATCGGCATTGTCATGATGCTCCCGTGTTGGGATTGTTGCGCGCGATCTTCGACCATGAGTCCCTCAATGCTACTGTTCGGTTCAAAACGAGCGAGTTTTCCTGCGACTCGAGATCGACGCAGAAGTACCCTTGGCGTTCGAACTGGAAGCGCTCGCCGACTTTCATCGACGCAACGCTCGGCTCAACCTTGCAATTCTTGAGGATTTCCAGTGAAGCAGGGTTGAGGTTGCTCCGCCAGTCTTGGCCCTCGGGGGCGTCGTCGGGGTCTTCCGTGGTGAAGAGTCGGTCATACAGCCGCACCTGCGCGTCAATGGCATGCTGCGCGGAGACCCAGTGGATCGTGCCCTTGACCTTCCGGCCATCCTCAGACCAGCCGCCGCGCGTCGCCGGGTCATACGTGCAGTGGACCTCCGTGACTTCGCCGGTCTGCGGGTCTTTCTTGTAATCGGTGCAGGTGACGTAGTACGCAGCGCGAAGGCGAACTTCCTTGCCCGGCGTCAGGCGGAAGTACTTCGGTGGGGGCGTCTCCTCGAAGTCGTCGCGCTCGATGTAGAGCACCTTTGAGAACGGCACACGGCGCTTCCCAGCCGATTCATCCTCGGGATTGTTGATCGCATCGAGTTCTTCGACCTGATCAGCGGGGTAATTATCGATGATGAGTTTGAGCGGCCGAAGCACGCCGAAGACGCGCGGCGCGGACTTGTTGAGTTCCTCACGCACGTAATGTTCGAGCAGCGAAAGGTCTATGACCTGCGGCCGGCGGGCGACGCCGATTGCATCGGCGAATGTGCGGATCGCCGCCGGCGGATAACCCCGGCGGCGCATTCCGGCAAGCGTCGGCATGCGCGGATCATCCCAACCCGCGACATGGCCTTCATCCACCAACGCAAGGAACTTGCGCTTGCTCATCACGGTGTAACTGAGATTCAGCCGGGCGAACTCAACCTGCCGCGGGTGGTGGATACCCAGTTCGTTGATGAACCAGTCATAGAGCGGGCGATGATCTTCGAATTCGAGCGTGCAGATGGAGTGCGTGACCTTCTCGATCGAGTCGGACTGGCCGTGGGCGTAGTCATACATCGGGTAGATGCACCACGTGTCGCCGGTGCGCGGATGCGGCGAGCGAAGAATGCGGTACATGATGGGATCGCGCAGGTTGAGATTGGGCGAGGCCATGTCGATCTTGGCCCGCAATGTGCGCGAACCCGTCTCGAACTCGCCGTTCTTCATGCGCTCGAAGAGATCGAGATTCTCTTCGATCGGGCGATCGCGAAACGGGCTGTTCTCGCCGGGCGAGGTGAGCGTGCCGCGCATGCGGCGGACCTCATCGAGGGAAAGATCGCACACGTATGCCTTGCACTTCTTGATGAGCGCGACCGCCCAGTCATAGAGCTGCTGAAAGTAATCGGAGGCGTGGTACTCATGCTCGCCCCAATCGAAGCCGAGCCAGCGGATGTCTTCCTTGATGGCGTCGATGTACCGCTGCTCCTCCTTCATCGGGTTGGTGTCATCGAAGCGCAGATGACACCGGCCGCCGTATTCCTTCGCCAGCGCGAAGTTGAGGCAAATGGACTTGGCGTGGCCGATGTGCAGGAAGCCGTTCGGCTCAGGCGGAAAGCGCGTCACGATCGGCTTCGTAAAGCGGCCGTTGCGAAAATCCTCTTCGATGATCGAACGAAGGAAATCGAGCGAAGGTCTTGATTCAGCGGTGGTCATGGGGCGTTTACCACGAAGACACAGAGGGCACAGAGAAGAGCGGGGGAAACCGCAGAATGACGCAGTTGTAAGCAGATACAGCAGATCAAAAGATAATGGCACGGGTCGCCGATACGCCGTGGCGTGCGTCTCGACTGTGCGGCTTAGTGCAATTGACTTTCAGGTTGGGATTCGTACAACATTTCTGTTCCTCATCTGCGCCCATCAGCGCTCATCCGCGATTGCGTCCTTCGTAAGTGCCGCAAGTCACGCTCCGCTTCGCGTCGCGGCTAAACGGGCACACTCGAATATCGAAGTACAACCAATTCAATTCATCATCCGCGTTTATCCGCGTTTATCTGCGGTTGCAATCCGCACTTCTCTGTGTTCTCTGTGCTGAACAAGGCACTGTCCGATGCGAGCGAGCGTGCTCTGCTTCCCGAGGATGGCGAGCGTATCGAAGATCGCCGGACTGACGACGCCGCCAGTCACTGCGATGCGCAGCGGCTGAGCGACCTTGCCGAGTTTGCCCTCGGCGTGCTGTGCAGCATAATTGGAAATTGCCGTTTCGAGCGAGTCGACCGTCCATTCTTTCAATTCGCGCAGCACTGGCAGAATCGCTTCAAGGTGATCGGCCCCGCTCGGCGGTCCGCCGCCAAGCGCCTTGCGCACCGGCTTTGAATCTTCAATCACGATCTGCTCGTCACCAACGATGAAGAAGCGATCGGTGCGGAACGAATCATCAAGCGTCTTCGAACGCGGCTGATTCGCCCGGCCGAACGCATCGAACCGCTCGCCCAGCCGCTCGAGAAACTCCGGGTGATAGCGCTCAGCGTGCTCGCGCAGCCGGGCCACGAACTCCTCTGGTGAAAGCGCCTGAATCGCGTCGAGGTTGAACGCCAGCAGCTTTTCGCGATCGAACTTCGCGGGGGACTTGATGATGCGGTCGAAGTCGAACTTCTCGATGAGAAACGCGCGATCGAACTTCTCGACATCGCCGCCGGGATTCCAGCCGAGCAGCGCGAGGTAATTGACCATCACTTCGGGCAGATAACCCGCCCTGCGGAAATCATCAACATTGATCTCCGGCAGCTGCACGCCCAGCGCTTCAGCCAGCACCTGCTCCGCCTCGGGATTCAGTTGACGATCGTCGGCTTCAATCCACCACGCCCATTCCTCTTCACGCAAGGCAAGTCCGTCACCGCCTGCAACGTGCGGCGGCGCGGTGAGAGCATGCTCGCGCACGGCCGCTCGAAGTGCCTTGTCCTTGTCGCGCTTTGACATCTTGGAGCCGTTGGGATTCGTTACGACGGAGATGTGCGCGTATACCGGCGTGCGGAAGCCGAGCGCTTCCTGAAGCAGCATGTGCCTCGGCGTGTTGGAGAGATGCTCCTGCGCGCGGATGACATGCGTCACGCCCATGAGTTCATCATCAACGACGACCGCGAAGTGATACGTCGGGTAGCCATCGCGCTTGCGAATGACGAAGTCATCAAGTGAGCCCGGTTCAGGCGCGGCCGGCGTCCGCACCTCGCCGAGCACCTGATCGCGCACGACGATCTCGCGGCCTTCTGGCACGGCGAAACGCACGACGTGTGGTTGGTCGGGGCTGTCGGCCGCGTGCGGGGGGCGCTGGTACCGGTAGTTCCGGCCTTCCGCGCGCGCCTGCTCCCGCGCCGCCTCAAGCTCCTCCGGCGTCTCGTAGGCGCGGTACGCCTTGCCCTCGGCAATCAACTGCTCGATATACCTGTTATAGATATCCAGCCGCTGCGACTGGAAGTACGGCCCATTCTCCCCGCCGCCGAGCGTGTGCCGGCTGTGGACTTGTGGACTTGCGGACCTGTGGATTTGTTCAAACTCCGGTCCTTCATCCCAGTCAATCCCCAACCATGCGAGGTCTTCGAGGAACGCCATACTGGCGGTGTCGGAGGATCGCTTGGTGTCGGTGTCCTCAATGCGGAGAACAAACCTGCTCCCTGGTCCGCCACGACCCTTGGCATAGGCCCAGTTGAACAGCGCGGTCCGGGCTCCGCCCACGTGCAGGTGACCTGACGGGCTGGGAGCGAATCGCGTGACGACGACGCTGGCTGAACTGTTTCCGGGGGCGGCCATTCAGCCGGAAGGGTATGGCTTGTCATGCCCGAAGTCGATGCAGTAGCGCCTGGCTTCATTGATCGTCTGATACCGCGTCAGCGTCTTCGGCCTCCAACTCCTCGGCGAGCGCGACCAGTTGCTCGACGACTTCGTCGGGGAGCAACGCCGAGAGTTGCACATCGCCCGATGCGATCGCATCTGCTGCGATGAAGACTTCTTGCGGAATCGATAGGTGACCAAGATGGCGTCGCCCTCTTTGGCCCTCCGGCACGCGGTGAAACAGCGTAAAGCCATCGCAACGGTAGTGTAGTGAGGAATCCAAAGTTACCCGCTCCTGGAGATCAAAGTCTTTCACATCAAGCCAAGAGACATAACTCATCCCTGGCCGAGCCGTATAGAGTCGCGGCCGCGAGTTGCCGGGAGTGCTCGCCGCACCCCCTCTCACATCTTGCCAGCCAGTTGCAATCTCTGGAGATGCAGCACGGCCATGCAGGTTGACTACAAGTCCGGCGCGACCGTGACTCCATTGATCCCCCGTCCAGTCCAATTGCGCATCCAGCAGGAACACTGCGGTAATGTCGAGGCGCTCGCTAAGGTTGTGCGGTAGATCGAGCCGAACGCGCGTCTGCGTCGGCTGCGGCTGCCATTTTGGCGCGTCAACGACCACCTCGTGCTCACCGCCCGGCGGCACGACGACCGAACGCTGGTGCGACGCGCCGTAGTCATCCGTCACCGTCAGCGAGTACTGCCCCGGTCGAATCGGGCCGAACACTGTTTCGCCGCCGTCGTTCTGCTCAGTAAGCGTGATCTTCTCGCCCGTGTTGTACGGCTCTCCATAGAAACGCAACTCGAACGGCGCATTGCCGCCTTCGATCCGCACCCGCGCGCTCGGCCAACTCAGTGCGGCCGGATCAAGCGATGCCCCAGTCGGCCGCGCCTCACCCGATTGTCCGGCAGTGCCGGCGGTCATTGTCGCAAGCCGCGCGATCATTGCTTCCTGAAATGTCTGTGCGCGCTGCATCTGCATGAGCACAATGACGAACATCGCGATCACAATCGCTGCGAGAAGAATGTTCGTCCCGATCAGTATCCGCTGGTTCATGATGGTTCCTTTCATGGCGTCGAGCCAGAGGCGGCAGGCGAGGCGCGCCGGGTCGCCGAAGCGCGCCAGGACATTCCTGCGCGCGGTCTGTTCATCATCAGTGCGAAGCGATTCACGCTGCATGGCGCAGTCAAGATGGTCCGCAAGTTCATCGAGGATGTCCCGCCGAAGATCGCGCGATTCCTCCTCGTGAGGCGGCGGAAGTTGCCCGCTGATTGCTTCATGCCACGACATGGCTGCTCCCGAGCACGCTGTTGACGGCGCTTGCGAACTGCGACCACTCCTCGCGCTTGGCGTCGAGCGCGGCCTGGCCCTTGGGCGTCAACTTGTAATACTTTCGCCGTCTGCCCTCGGCCGTGTCGCGCCACGTCGGCTTGAGCCACTTCTGGCGTTCGAGCCGGTGCAGGGCCGGGTAAAGACTGCCCTCCTTCAACTCGAAGCGGTCGCCTGATTGTGCGAGGACCGTCTGGGCGATCTGGTAGCCGTAACTCTCGCCCCGGCTGAGCACATCGAGGATCAGGAGGTCAAGGGTGCCTGTCAGCAGTCGCGGATCAAGGGTCATGTTGAGGTCATCCATCCATTCATAAGCCGCTCGCGGCTTTGCACAGCAGCACAACGAGTGGCCGCTTCCTTTATTGCATAGCCAGTCTATGCTCATAAGCGTAGCCAGTCTTTGTATGCGGTCAAATGGATAGAAAAGAAAATCCCCGGATCGAATCCGGGGATCGTGGACGCGTGAGGAAAGATTTTCGCTACGGCCGGGTGTTCGGAACTTGCCGTTCATTCGGCTGGTCTGTACCGTCCGCGCGTTTCTACAGGCACTGGCCATTCACGCACGAGCCGGGGCAATCGATGACGTTGTCGTCGGTGGCGCCGTTGCAATCATCGTCCACGTTGTTGCAGAACTCCGTGGCGCCTGGATAGACGTTCGGGCTATTGTCATCGCAGTCGCCACATATGCCAACGTATCCCTGCGGCGGCACCGGAGCGGTCACGAAGTCGCCGCAATCGCCGAAACCGTCGCTGTCCAGATCCCGGTACCAGGTCTGCGTGAAGACGCACGAGCCGTTGATACAAACCGATCCAAGCGGGCACTGCACATCGCATCCGCCGCAATGGCTATCGTTGCTGAGAATGGAGGTCTCACAGCCGTCGATCAGGTCGCCGTTGCAATCGAGGAAGTCGTTGTCGCACGCGCAATTGCTGCCTGCGCACGAGGAATTCGGGCCGCAGATCGACACTCCGGCGCAGACGCCGCCGCTGCATGTGTCGCCCACAGTGCATGCGCTGCCATCGTCACATGTGAGGCCGTCCGTCGGGGTGAAGACGCACTGGAAGTTGACGCAGGCATCGGTGGTGCAAGGATTGCCGTCATCACACTCAGATACGTTGGTGCATTCTGCCTGCGCGCACTGGCCGTTGATGCAAATCTCGCCGACGCCGCAGTCGATGCCGCATCCGCCGCAGTGGTTCGGATCGCTCGTCGTGTCAATGCACGTTCCGTTGCAGTCACTCGTTCCAGGCGGGCAAGGGCACGGCCCCCACGCTCCAAGGAGAATGAGCAGATCGGGCACGCCGACGGCCCCGCTGCCATCAAGGTCTCCGAGACAAGTGTTGCCGCCGGCAATGCCGCCATCTGCGGCGCCACCAACAGACTTGTTTGCGGAGAGATTCGGCGGTGAGTTGCGGTCGCCGCGCGATTGCCCATGCGCTGCTCCGGTGGAAAGGGACCAAACTGTACCGCACGCGGCAATGCCGATGATGAATCCGATAACGATCTGTTTCATGCTTCTCCTTCGCTTCTGTGTAGCCCCCATGAAATGATTCAAGTGGCCGCAGCGGCGTCTTTCGATGAGCCAGTATGCGCTACGCTCGCGTCGTTTTCAAACACCGATTCAGGATTTCTCAGCAGTGCGTCCCCCGCCGCGAGTAATGTGGCGGCGGCAGAGCGGGATCGGATGCTTTTCCTGATCTATTGATTCTCGAATTGATCGCGCGATTTCGTTAATGCGACCGCGCGATCACAGTGTCGGCGAGGATATTGAGAAGATCTCTTGCCGGTCCGGCCGGTAAAATGGCGATTTCCCGTTTCGCAGCGTGTACATACTGCCTGGCGACGCGGCGGGAATATTCGACGGAGCCGCGATGTAAGAGCTGCTCACGCAAAGCGTTGCTTTCACGTTGCTCCATCATGCGCAGGATGTCGCTCCGCTCATGAACCTCCACACTTGCCATGAGGTGCGTGATCGGCAGGGTGAGTTTTCCTTTGGCGATGTCCTTGCCCAACGACTTGCCGACGACGCTCTGCTCACCGATCAGGTCAAGTAGATCGTCTTGAATCTGAAATGCAATGCCCAAAGCGAGGCCGAAGTCCTTCATCGCCTCAGCAACTTTCTCATCAGCATCAGAAAGCACTGCCCCGAGCCGGCAGCACTCGCCGATGAGTGATGCGGTCTTGCGCGTGACGATCTCGAAGTACATCGCCTCATCGATGCCGTAGTCATTGCGATGGTGGAGTTGAATCAGTTCGCCTTCACAGAGCGTATTCGTGATCTCGCCCAACCGGAGGTTGATCTGCGGATCGCCCATGGTTGAGCAGAGGTGGAATGCGTTGGAGATGAGGTAGTCGCCGAGCATGACGGCCGCTTCATTTCCCCAGAGGTGATTGACCGTCGCGCCGCCCCGACGAACATCGGCCTCGTCAAGCACGTCGTCATGCACGAGCGTCGCCATGTGGATCATCTCGACCACGGCCGCAGCAATTCGGTGTCGATCGGTCAGCATGCCGTTCTGGCGAAGTGTCGTCACATCGAAATCACCAGGCGTCGCTTCACCGCCGTCGTTCGCTGCCTCGGCGTTTCGACGCTTCGACATGTCGCCCGCCGCCAAACCCGAGAGCAGGACGAGCGTGGGTCGCAACATCTTGCCGCGATACGCCTCGATATGCACGCACAGGGCGTTGATTGCAGAGAGGTCGCTGACAAGTTGCCGCTCGAAGATCGCGGCCACGCGTTCGAGTTCCTCTGCGAGAAGCGTGCGCAGCGGCTCGATGCCTTTGATAAGGTCAGAGGCGGCGTCGGCCGTTCCGGCAGCAGGGGCATTCGGCAGTTCGAGCATGGTCAGCGGCATTGTAGCGGGGCGGTAAGATGTCCGATCCATTGTGATCTGGGGGTAGATTCTGTTCCGCCTCGCGCCGCGCCTGGCGAGTTCTTATGTCGCACGAAGAGAGACAACTCCCTTTGCCTGGTCCGCCCGAGTTCGCAAGTGGGGACGTGTCCCCCGACTTGGGGGATGCACTGGCAGCGCTGCTCGCACAGCGTACGCTGAGTGCCGATGAGATGGCCGCGGCATTCGAGTCGATGATGACGGGTCAGGTGCACCACGCTGAGATGGGCGCGCTGCTTGCGTTGCTTGCGACGCGCACGCCGACTGCGGAGGAGATTCTCGGAGCAGCGCGCGTGATGCGGACGCATGTTGATCCCGTGCAAAGTGCATGCGATCGGGAGCAGATCGTTGACACCGCAGGCACCGGCGGCGCGCCCAAGACCTTCAACGTTTCGACGGCTGCAGCGATCGTCGCAGCGGCTGCGTCGGAGCATGTTCACATAGCGAAGCACGGCAACCGATCGCGCACCGGTCGCGGGTCTGCGGAGGTGCTGCGCCAGCTCGGCGTCAATGTCGATGCTCCTCGCGAGACGCAGGCGACATGCCTCGTTGAGGCGCGAATCTGTTTCTGCTTTGCGATCCATCATCATCCTGCGACGAAGCACGTCATGCCGGTTCGCCGCGCGCTGGGCTTTCCAACGATCTTCAATCTGCTCGGGCCGCTCACCAATCCTGCCGGGGCCAAGCGGCAGTTGATGGGCGTCTACGACCGTCGATTTCTAAGGCCGGTCGCGGAAGCCCTGGCGGCGCTGGGCACGTTGCACGCCATGGTCGTTCATTCCGAGGACGGCCTCGATGAGATTTCAATCGGCGCGCGAACGCTCGTGATGTATGTCGATCGCGGCCATGTGACAGAGGGTGCGGTGTCGCCTGAAGATGCAGGTTTTTCGCAATCGTCCTTGCAAAGTGTGACCGCACGAAGTCTTGACCACGCAGCGCAGATGATCCAGGCAGTACTTGAAGGGCGCGAGAAGGGGCCCGCTCGCGAAATGACGCTTTTAAATGCAGCGGCGACATTGATGGTGGCCGAGCAGGCCCAAACGCTGCGCGAGGGTGCAGAAATCGCTGCCAAAGCAATAGATTCAGGCGCAGCCGTCGAGACGCTGCGCACGCTTGCGGCCATTTCACAGCGATGACGATTCACCCTTACGAAAAAGCTCGGCGGCAAGGGTGGTGCCGTCGAGCACTGGAGGGGTCCGGTCAGGCGAGTCAGCTTTGAACGAACTCGCCCGGGCGCGGACGCCGGGATGTGGTCCCGGCTCGATCGTTCCCCGATTACACTTCATCATGCATCGGGATTGATGACTCGTCAAGGTTCTTACGAAGAAATTCGCACGCAATCCGATGCTTTTCCGAGGCGCGAATATGTTTCCGCAGCGCGATCGGCGTCTGCCGAGCTCATGCTCATTGTCATTTCGTGTGGGATGAACCTGCCCGGCGGCGCCAGAATGTACGCAGCATTGAAACTGCTTCGTCGTCTGTTGCGATACCAGCCGATGCAACGGCAGGGGCATCGAACAGTTCGTCATCCATAGAGCCGTCGAGCTCGTTGAGCCAGCGCTTAGTTGTTCGCAGTGCGTTTGGCGGCTTGGATGCGATCTCATGTGCGAATTGAACAGCTTCAGCATGCACCACCTCATTCGCAGTTGCAAGATGCGTGGCAAGGCCGATGGCATGCGCGCGCCGGCCATCGATCAACTCGCCTGATAAAAGCAACTTGCGCGACGCGGCCGAGCCGATCGCTTGCGCGAGTGTTGGGGTCGTGACAGCCGGCGAGATGCCCAGCTGATGGACGGGATAGCCAAGCATCGCTTCCGGCCCGACGTAAACGAAGTCGCACGCAGACACGACCGCACAACCGCCCGCGATGGCAGCGCCATGCACCGCTGCGATGACGACCTGCGGCAATCGACGCAGCGCGCGGTTAAGTCGGCTGAGGCGCTCGATGTATGTCGCAATCAACGGCGGCTGCTCGACCGCCGCGCCCAGGTCAAACCCGGCACAAAACGCCGCGCCGTTGCCGAGCAGGAGCAGCGCGTTGACGCCTTCATCGCCTGCAACGCGCGCGATCGCCCCATCCAGTGCATCGAACATCGGGAGTGAGAGCGCGTTGCGCTTGACGGGATCATTCAATCGCACGGTCACGACGCGGTCATGAAGTTCGGTTTCGATCATGTCGGCATGCGTCAGGGGAACTGAGGCGGAACAAGAGGGAACAAGCGTCCATGCAGATGAAGCGGCCTTTCCAAGGAGCCCGTTACAACACAAGCAGCGCCACGCCGATCCACAATCCTCCCGCCACCATGATGATGGCGGTGTAGCCGACGATATCACGTGCCTTGACGCCTGTGATCGCAAGCAGTGGCAAAGCCCAGAATGGCTGGAGCATGTTGGTGAGTTGATCGCCGTATGCGACCGCCATAATCATCTTTGCCGGGGACACGCCGGCCGTCAGTCCCGCCTCCAGAGCGATCGGCCCTTGAATCGCCCACTGACCGCCGCCAGATGGAACGAACAGGTTCACGATGCCTGCCGCAAGAAAGGAAAGGGCCGGCATCGTCGAGGCGTTGCCAATCGAAACGAAGAAGTCCGCAAGCGCAGCCACCAACCCAGAGGCAGCCATCATCCCCATAATCCCCCCGTAGATCGGGAACTGCACGATGATGCCGGCACAGCCGCGCGCTGCGACGGCAGCCGCGTCCATGTACGCCCTGGGTGAGCCATGCAGGAGAAGACCGAGGGCGAACATTGCCATGTTGATCTGATTCAGCCCAAGGGCGAGGATGCCATCCTCCGCCTTCAGAATGAAACTGGTGAAGCCGGCCAGCAGCGCCAATCCAAGCATTCCCCCGATGACCCACGAGCGGTCCAGCCGATCCGGCAATGTGAGTTCGGCTTCCTCGCGCAGCTCATGTGGCTTCTTCTCTGTCTCGATCCCAATGAACTGCCGGGCATCCTGCATGTCCTCATCGCGCCTCGGCGCGAGCATCACGATCAGCAGCGGCACAAGCACTAACAGACCGCCGGTGATGATGAGGTTGAGAGGAGAGAAGACAGTCTGCTCAAGCGTGATGAGTTGCCCCGCGCTCATTCCCGCTTCGATTCCCTGCGACTCAAGCAGTCGATCAAGCGTCTCGCGGCCGAGCACCTTGTCCGCGTTTTCAATCGTCGTCATGGTCAATGGCGCGGAACCGGAAAGCCCGCCGTGCCACAGCATCATCGTCGAGTAGCCGGCCGCCGCCAGAAGCGGGTAGTGCACCCGCACGCCGCGCGTGCTCAAGACGATTCCTACTTCGCGCGCCAGGAGCGCTCCAACCATCAAGCCGAGCCCCCAGTTGATCAGGCCTGCAGTGCACGCCACGAAGCTCACGAGGCACGCTGCGCCTGCCGGGCCGCGCGGCAGCGAGGCAACCGCATTGATCATCAGACGCACCGGTTTCGCCTGCGCCAAGACATGTCCGGTGATCAGCACCAGACACATCTGCATGCCGAACGCCAGAAAGCGCCAGAACCCGGTGTTCTCATCGGCCCAGGCGTCGAGCAATGCGCCGGTGCGGCCAGGCTCACTGTGTACGTTGATTTCTCCAAACAGCAGCGCAAGGGCCGCCGTCAACGCAGCCAGAAGGATGGCTAACACGAACGGATCTGGCGCGGTTCGGCGGAAGACTCCGCTGACAAGGAGACCGAGACGGCTGACAGCGTTGAGCATGAACGAGAGACTATCGCCCCTGCGCCATTTCGCAAGGAGCAAAATGAACGCGGCCGGCCTCGTTTTCCGGGACCGGCCATCGCTCTCCCATCTGTTAACTTGAGCATCCTGCGCTGCGGCTCTCTTCGCCCCGCATCATCCGCAGGTCTCCTCGCCCATTCATTCGCTTCGAAAAAGGACGCGGTTCCACCCGCTCATCACTTTGAAGCGGCCGCTCTCTGCCGCTCGTGAGGATGTCCGGAAGCCCTTGTGTATCCGGCTTAGAGCATCAAATTTGCTCTCCTCCGCGGGGTGCCCCGCCGTGTTGAGTCTCTTTTTGTGAGCCGTTTTCTAGGGTTGCACCAGCTGCGTCTCTTCAACGTCCGCTCGATGTTCAAGCTGTGGATCGATTTGAAGGTATCTGCTCAGGTAATGCACTCCGAGGTAGAACGGAACGGTGTCGAAGAGAGCGAAGAAGAACTTGAACGCGTACCCCGTCGCGATGAACAGCGACAAGTGCAGCGCGAGCGACCTGCCTTCGGGCGGCAGCGGCAGGGCGTGAGCATAGAAATGCGTGATCAGAATCACCGCGATGGTGTCCACGAGTTGGCTGATCATCGTCGAGCCGTTGTTGCGCAGCCAGAGGTGCTTGCCTTTTGTCAGCCGCTTCCAGAAGTGGAAGACATACACATCGCAGAACTGCGCTGCGAGGTAGGCGACCATTGAAGCGACCACCGCGCCGAAGGCGAGATTACGCACTTGGAAGAGCGTCCAGCCGGTCTCGCGATACGCGCCGGATGCGGCGTCCCACTCCGGCAGCGGCGGCATGTTCGTCGCCGGATCGATCGGAGCAAACCCCGGAAGCGCTGTCGCCGCCCAGAGAATCAGCACGACCCAGATGTTGAGGATCAGGCCAACGAGGACGACCCAGTTCGCCCGCCGCCGGCCGTAGAACTCGCTGATGAAGTCGGTGCAGAGAAACGTGATCGGATACGGCAGCACGCCCGCCGCCAGTGCGAACGTCCAGGCATAAGGATCTTCCGAAGCGCGTCCCCACGCAAACGCCGTCTCGCCGTTCTCGCTGCCCCATGATGCGAGAACGATGAAGCGCGTGATGCCGAGGATGTTGAGCATCGTGAGCGAGCCGAGGAACAGCCCTGCCAGCATGAGGAACACGCGCTCCCGCCGCGCGTGCAGGTGTGATGCCTCAATGGGATGCAGCCGTGCGCTTGTGCCGTTCATGGAGACAGAGGTGATACTGGCGGCGGGTGGAAGACTTCCACCTCCCGCGACGGGCAGTGGACCGGTGCCAAGTGGGTGATGATAGAGTACCCTCTACAACAAAAGCCCGATGCCGAGCATCGGGCTTCGAGAATCGAGTTTGACACTCGAACCATACTCTGATCAGTGGCACGCGGTGAACGACGCATTTTTGTCTGAGCAGACCTGGCCGGTGCCGGGGGTACCGCATGCTTCGAGATCGCGACAGTTCTGATTGGTGCAGTTGCCCGGCACTTCGCCGCCGCCCGCACCCCTGCACGCGCAACTCCACGAGACCATGTTCTCGTCTCTATCGATCACCACCGTGTATCCCCGAGTGTCTGAATCTTGTCGAAGGTACGACCACTCCACGATGAGATCGTCGCCATCGAGTTCAAGACTGCCGTACACCGTAGGGCTCCCGCCCACGAGTTCACCGCTGAACTCCATGCGGTAGGAGTCGATGGTCGTCACGCTGAAATCGCGGACGCGCGAGCCGTCGAGGCGAATCTCCAGTTCCTGGTCGCGCACATCCCAAAGGATGTTCCACTCTTCGCCGCTATCGAGCGAACCACAGAGCACCGTGCCGCCGATCTCGTCGAGTCGCTCCGCAAGCGTAGTCGAATTCAGAGTGTTGTTCCACGAGGAACGAACCATCGCCTGCCACGTCGCGGCGCTTGCGGCGCTCGCCATCAAGCCGCCGCCACACGCCAGAACCACTGTTGCTGTCCATGCTTTCATGTTGATTACTCCAATAGTTGGAAGGAGACGGAGAAGCTGAATGAAATCATTCAGCGTTGGTACGATCAGACTGAGACACTGCCAGGGGCCTGAGACTCCAGTCCACGTCAACGGGCAATTCGCGGGCAGTAACGATGTCGAAATAGGAGCGGTTCCGTGTCTCACCATCAACACTGCTCGTCCACGCCAACACGAGCCACGAGGAAGGATCGATACAGAAGGTATGGTTCAGTTCACGCTCGCCGACTTCCCAAGTATGGCTCAACACCAAACACGGACGACCTTGAACGTCCTCCATTCCCAGCAGCGTCGCGTCAGAGATATGTCGGCGGAAGAAGGATTGGCGATGATTCGGCTCGTTCCCGAGCCAAGTAGCCAAATGGGCACCGCTATAGCATCCGAAAGGATGGTTGAAGACCGCGTCATCGGTTCCGTCAGCCCTTGGGCTGTCGTACTCAATAAACGGTCGCCGCTCAAGTGTCGGCTTGTATTCCTGAATCCGGCCATCGAGCAACGAGTATGCCTCAATGAGGATGTCCTTTTCGTAAACCTCGGTGCGAAACCGATCCTTGCCCATGTGCGATTTGATCTCGATCACCACGTCGTCAGGCGCTTGGACCACCACGCGCTGTCGCATGTAAACCGTCTTCTTCAGTTTCTCCTCCACTGCGATCGCGACGTCTTTCGGGTCGAGCGTCAGGAACTCTTCGGGACCGGACTCCGTCGCGACGCCGGGATTGGTGGACGTCCCAGCCGTATTGGCGCACCCATTGAGAATGATGCTTGTAATCAGCAAGAGTACGCTTGTCATCGCTGGTAAACTCCTGGGAAATCTGGTTGGTGAAATACGAGGCACGGAATCCCATACGCGCACACATGCATAGTCATTCAAATTGCTCATACGGAGACTACACCCCCCCCCCCCCCCCCCCCTTCACATCCAAA
>CAZFZT010000077.1:0-15322 GCA_964523675.1 uncultured Isosphaeraceae bacterium | reverse complement strand
TAGGTGTTAGGTGTTGGGTGTTAGGTGTTGGGTGTTAGGTGTTAGGCGCTTTTGTACTTTCTGAACTTGAAGACCTCGGGGGGGTCGGCCGAGTCGCTTTGGACGGACGATTGGACGTTCCGCCCGCTTTCGACGCTTCGCATCTCATCCATCAGCGCCTGGCGGGCACGATTGAGACGACTCATCACCGTGCCTACCGGCACATCGAGATGGTTTGCAATCTCCTCGTAACTGAGCCCCTCATGGGCGCGGAGCATGAGGATGGCCCGCTTCGCAGGATCGAGCCGATCCATCGCGCCAGACACCTGTCGCAGCTCCTCGCGCGCATCGGCTTGTCGCTGGGCCTCCTCGTCGGTACCGGAACGCATGGCCCGGTCACCAGAGAACTCCGGCAGGGTCTGCGGCCGCTTCGTGCGCTGTAGCGCATTGATCGAGAGGTTCGTCACCACACGCCGCAGCCAGGACGGATACGCGATTTCGCCCGCATCCGGCGGCTGACGCCATAACTTGATGAATGCCTCCTGCACGATCTCCTCTGCTCGATGCTGGTCACGACAGATGCCGGCACTCAGCACAATCAGCCGTGGCCCGAGCTTGTTCATCCAAGAGCGAAGTTTCGATTCAGAAAGGGTGCTCATGACGCAGGTCCGATTTGTGCGAAGAGCCCTACGAACGGTTTTCGGCTCCTCATGGAGAAGACCCCTGCCGCTCGCAGGTATTCCAAGCCCGTTTCTTGAAAACTGTTGGACGGCCCGAACCGAGGGAACGGGTGTTACGCCGTTCTGAGCCAGGCAAAGAGCGCGACCGCCAAGAGCATGAGCGCTGCGACCGCGAGCATCAGCCGTCGGATGAACAGGTGCTGCACTGGTGTATTGTACCAGCGGCGGGCTACTTCGAAGCCACCGCGCGGGCGAGTTGCCGCTTGTTCATTTTGCTGCGGCCTTCGACGCCCTTCTTCTTCGCAAGGTTGTAAAGCTCCTGACGGCTGCGCTCCGCCAGCGGATGACTGGGATTGCCGGTCCCTTGCGATGACTTGTTCGGCGTGCGCCCCTGCTCGCGGCGATCCTTATTCACTGTTCGGGCTGCGATTTCCTTGGCGCGCTTGGTCGAGACGCCCCGATCCTTTGAAGATTCCTTGATGTGCTCGTACTTGCGTTCGTCTTTTTTGCTCCAGGCCTTGGGCATGGGACTGCTCCTTGATTGATCGAGGTGTGATTCCTCCACAATGAATCTTCGCAGCGGCACCGTCGCATGTCCTGCCGGACCGCACGAATAGGGCCACTTGCGGACGCGCTGTCCCGTGCCGGCCTGAATGGTTTTTAGCCAAAATCCGAAGTATTTCGTCGCTACGGTGTCGTCAAGGCGCGTTCGCGCGGCTTCCGCTCGCTATCTTTGGGACGGCGCTTTGCGTGAGGGCATGTGCGGTGCGGCGCGGCGCGGCTGTGGCAGCGCGCGATACATGACTACGGCGCGATTGGCAAACTCACCTTGCGATGGAGATCCGCCGTCGGCTGCGCGATGAGATCGTAGCCATTTGCGTCCGTGATCGTGCAACGCACGAGTTCGCCGGGCGCGAGTTTCGATGCGCTGTGAACGTATGTAACCGAGTCGACCTGCGGCGCCTGGTGGTAGCAGCGGCCGAGGTAGACGATAAGGCGCGCACCGGTGGAACGGGCATCCTGCCCGTTCACACGCACGGGCTCAAAGCCCGGCCCACCGACCTCACGTTCGATCAGCACATCGAACTCGCAGCGCTGCTGGGCGACGTACTTCGCATTCTCGAACGCAATCTCCTGCTGCAGAAGCATCAGTTCCTGCTCGCGGCGGGCTTTGATCTCATCAGGCACATGCAGTGCTGGATCGCGATCCATCGTGCCGGCCGGCGTGCCATCTTCGCGCGAATACTGGAAGACGCCCATCATGTCGAAGCCGAACTCGTCCACGAACTCCATGAGTTCTTCATGATCTTCCTCGGTTTCGCCGGGAAAACCGGTGATAAACGTGGTGCGGATTGCAAGGCCGGGTATGCGCTCGCGCAGTTTGTGAAGCAGCTCCTCCTGCTGCACCCGCGTGATGTTGCGTCGCATGGCGCTGAGCATGCGATTGCTCATGTGCTGCAGCGGAATGTCGATGTACTTGACGATATTAGGCAGCGACGCGATGGCGTCGATCATCTCATCGGTGAAGTGCGTGGGATACACGTACATAAGGCGCATCCACGCCCCGCCGTTGTCCCTCGCCACGCCATCGAGCGCGCTGAGCAGGCCGATCAAGTCACCCCCGTCGTGCCGGCTTACGTCGCCGCCCCTGCCGTAGATGTCATACCCGTACGACGTTGTATCCTGCCCGATGAGGTTGAGCTCGAACGCGCCGTCAGTCATGAGCGCGCGCGCTTCCTCGATGATGCGATCAATCGGCTTGGAGCGCATCTTGCCTCGTATGGATGGAATCGTGCAGAACGCGCACTTCTGGTTGCAGCCCTCGCTGATGCGCAGGTATGCCCAGTGGCGCGGCGTCAAGCGGAACCGGTTCGAATCATCCTCAAAGTAACCGACGCCCCTGCCGTCTGCGCCATTGACGGTCAGGCCGACAGTGTTGATCTTTCGATCGCGGGCTGCCTGAAGTGCATTGCCGGTGATCCAGTACTTAGGTTGCGGCAGATCGGGGGAAACGACATCATCCGCTGCGGGGACGCGGCGGCTCGCTGCGGGGGGGCCGCCGACCGCATCAAGAATGTGGTCGCGATCAAACACGCCGATCATCGCATCGATGCCGGGCGCCCACTCGAGCATCTTCGCGCGGTGCCGCTGCACGAGACATCCTGCGACGACGACGCGCTTGAGGTCGCCGCGATTCTTTCGCTCGATTGCCTCATTGATGACATCAAGCGATTCTTGCTTTGACGCCTCGAGGAAGCCGCAGGTGTTGATGACGATGGCATCCGCTTCGCGATCTGAATCGACGAGCTCGAAGCCGGATGAGGCGAGTTCGCCGAGCATCCGTTCGGAATCGACAAGGTTCTTCGGGCAGCCGAGACTGACGAAGGCGATGCGGCGAATGCCGGTGATGTTCTCAACAGGAGCAGCCATTGATCGAGCGAAAATCATAGGCCGCCGCGACCGCGCAACAGTTGCCGCACGTCCTGATAACTCGATCTTTGCAAGGCGACTTGAGCGCGGGGAAACGGACGCTACACTTCGGCCATGCGCATTGAAGGTTCACTGCCCATGCACATCGCCCGCGCCTACGGCGTGCCTGCCAAGTCGCGCCCGCAACCCCCCGTTTCCACGGGCGTCATTGGCACGATCGCGCCGAAGCCCGCCGCGCACGTGAGCAAGGCGTCGCAACTCGTCGCAGCGAAAGTGAATCAGCCGATCGACTTTGAGCGCACCGCCCTGCCGAGCACGCCCAACCCGGCTGGCGCGTATCAACTTTACACCCGCGCTGCCGATCGTATTGAAGCGGCGGTGGGTATAGAAACCGGCCGGCAGATCGACGTACGGGGATAAACGGGTGTTATCTCGACAGTCACCCCGGCCAAGGCCGGGGCTATCTGTTGCGGAAGCGCACCGCCTTGGCGCGCATGTGGATGACGTAGTCCTCTGCTGCGGGGCGCGGCTCGTATGCATCAAACGCCACAACTTCGCCGTCCAGCATTACCCGCTGCTCCACGTCGATCACCGCCAGCGCGCCGGCACGCGCCGCATGAAAACGCAGTTGCTCGTACGCCTGTGCCTCGGCTTCAGCCATCGTCGGATAGTCGCGCGCTCTCACCTCGGTGTTGATCCGCGCAACGATGTCATACGGCCGGCTCTCCCAGTCAATCGGCTCCAGATACAGGTCAACCGCCGCCACCGGCTCGGCGGGCCGCACCATGCCGCTACGATCGATCTCACCCGGCGGACCAACAAGGCGACAGCCGCACAAAGCGCACACAACAACAATTCCGGACCATGCTTTCACCATGCGTGTTGATGGTATGCACCGCGCCTAAGTGGTGCATCATGGCCAACCTCCGGGGTAGCCCGGAAAGAGGAGCTGGGACAGTGCATACACCATGCCCGCGACTGCCAACTGCACTGTCGCAAGGATCGCGAAGATGGCAACCCGAACGGGCCAGCGCGACCATGGCCCAATGTCGCCATCACGCGCCACCCAGATCGCCTCCAGCACTACTGGGACCATGCGCGCCGCGACGAAGCCCGTCCACACTACACTCGTCGCAGGCACAACAAACAGGAGAACGAACACCGACATGATGAACAGCTCGTATTGGTCAAGGAGAACCGCAAGATGCGGAAGCCACAACGCGCAGAGCGGAACCGACCAGCCGATGACCGCGATGCGAATCTCCCGGCCCAAGCGGTCGTGGTTCGGTGTGCCGACTGGCGGCTGAAGAGCAACTACATCGCTGCCGCATTCTGCGCAGCGGCTCGCTGCACAATGGATTCGATAGCCACAAGACCGGCATCGCGGCGAGAGGCCTGAACTCGGCATTTCACGTGATGAGTGCGTCATCACGCGCTTCTCAACATGTCGCGACCCTTCTCCGTCAGCGCCAGGCGTTTCTCGCGCCCGCCGATTTGCTTGACGAGGCCAAGCCGGTAGAGCACGAGCGTAGCCCGGTGATCCTCGATGCGCGCCATCTCCATCTCCTCTTCCGCCTGCTGCAGAACACCCGCCGCCTTCTCGAAGACGACCGCGTCGGATGGAAGGCGGTGTCGCCAGGTCACCCACGCGTCGAAGAGATTCGCAGGGCCACCAATGAGCAGCGAAGCAAATCCCGCGACTGCGTGGCGCGGCTGCATGCCGATGCCATACGGCAGGGCAGGCCCCATCAGCATCAGCGACTCTTCGAAATCACTCAACGGTTCAAGATTCGACATCGGATCAACGCGCCGCCATGCCGAGACCGTCGCAACGACGGCGAAGAGTGCGGTCACTCCCAGCGCAACCTGAGTCGCGCGAGCAAACTCGAAGCCGCTGAAGAAGTACACCCACGAGAGCCAGGCAATGCCGAACACGCCGCCAAAGACGATCAGCGAGAACACCACGCCAAGTGCCGCTTCGATCGCGGCTTCGAACGCAAGTTCACGATTGCGCTTCTCAATTGCAGTTCGTATGCGGCCGGCCGGATTCATGCTGAACAGCATACATCCAAGCCGGTGCATCTTGCCACACCCTTAGCCGCGACGCTCTCGCTCGGGTAGACGCTCCCCTTCAGGTCGCGGCTAAGCGTTAATACGACTTCGCCCAGACGACGCGGCGGTCACTGGGCTTGCCGGTGAAGATGCATGTTCCCGAGGAATCATCGCCTTCGAGCGGGATGCAGCGGATCGTTACGCCGAGGTCTTGCTTGACCTGCGCCTCAACGTCGGAGCAGCCGCACCAGTGCGCGAGCGCGAAGCCGCCATGAATTGGCGCCGTCTCACCCTGCTCCTTTCCAGGCGCGGTGAAAAAGTCGTAGAATTCATCCTTCGAGTCGATCTGCCTCGTGTGCTGGTCCTGGTGCGACTTCGCACGTTCGAAGAGCGTGTTCTGAATCTCATCGAGCATCTGGCACACCGTCGCCTTGAACTGCTCGCGCTTCATGGAGACCTTGTCCTTGTGCGGCTTGTCGCGCCGGCCGAGGAAGACGCTATCTTCAGCCATGTCGCGCGGCCCGACTTCCAGGCGCAGCGGAATGCCGCGCTTGATCCATTGCCAGAGCTTGTCGCCGCCGCGCATATCGCGATCGTCAATCTCGATTTCCAGACGCCGGCCGTGGTAGGGCAGCACGCGCAGATCATCCGCAAGTTTCGCGCAATAATTGCGAACAGCGTCGGGGTTCTCCGCTTTATGCAGAACCGGAATGATGACGATGTGCGCGGGCGCAAGGCGCGGCGGGACGATAAGGCCGTCGTCATCCGAATGCGTCATCACCATGCCGCCGATCAAACGCGTTGAGACGCCCCACGATGTTGTCCATGCGAATTGGAGCTCGCCCGATTCGCTTGCGAACTGAATCTCCTGCGCTTTGGAAAAGTTCTGGCCGAGGAAATGCGACGTTCCGGCCTGCAGCGCCTTGCGATCCTGCATCATGGCTTCGATGCAGTACGTGTTGACCGCGCCCGGGAAGCGCTCGGAAGCCGTCTTCTCGCCGATCACCACCGGCATCGCCATCGAGTTCTCTGCGAAGTCGCGGTACACCTGCAGCATGCGCAGCGTTTCTTCGACCGCTTCCTCTTTCGTGGCATGGGCGGTGTGGCCTTCCTGCCAGAGGAACTCAGCCGTGCGCAGGAATAAGCGCGTGCGCATCTCCCAGCGCACCACGTTCGCCCACTGGTTGATCAGCAGCGGCAGGTCGCGGTGCGACTGCACCCACTTGGCGAACATCGCGCCGATGATGGTTTCGCTCGTGGGACGCACGACGAGCGGCTCTTCCAGTTTCGACTCCGGATCAGGAACCAGACCGCCTTCAGGGCCCTCAACAAGGCGGTGATGGGTGACGACCGCACACTCCTTCGCAAAGCCCTCGACGTGCTCGGCTTCCTTTTCAAGAAACGAAAGCGGAATGAACAGCGGGAAGTAGGCGTTGCGGTGGCCGGTGTTCTTGAACATCTCATCGAGCGTCCGATGAATGTTCTCCCAGAGCGCGTAGCCCCACGGCTTGATGACCATGCAGCCGCGCACCGGCGAGGGCTCGGCAAGATCGGCTGCGCGGATCACCTGCTGATACCACTCGGGATAGTTCTCCCCGCGCGTGGGAGAGATCGCGGTCTTGGGCTTGGATTGGGTCTGCTTCGACATGAGCAGGCATTATTGCACGGAATTGCACGGATGACGGGGTAAAGGCGTTGGAATTACCGCAGAGTGCGGAGTACGCGAAGATGCGGGAGCAGGCGGTCTCTCAACGCCGCTATCGCTCCCGCCATGCTTCGCGGTATGATCTCGTAACCAACAGTGGAAAGGGACTCACTATGAAACGCCTCCTCAAACTTGTCGCCGTCCTGGTCATTCTGCTCGTCATCGGCGTGGTCGCTGCGTTCTTCTTCATCGACCGGCTGGCGAAGACGGCCGTCGAACGCGGCTCCACGTATGCACTCGGCGTTGAGACGACCTTGGAATCCGCTGATGTGCGCATCTTTAAGGGCGAGTTCGACATGGGCGCGCTGCATGTCTCGAATCCGGAAGGGTTCAAGACGCCGCACTTTCTCACGCTCGACGATGGCGGCGTGGCGGTGACGCTCGGTTCACTGCGCGAAGAGATCATCGAACTGCCGACGCTACATCTCACCGGCATCGACATCAACCTTGAGAAACAGGCCGGCAAGAGCAACTACAAGGTGATTCTCGAAAACCTCAAGCGGCTCTCCGAAGGCAAGCCCGCTGACGCAGAGAGCAAGACGCGGTACATCGTGCGCGAGGTCAGCATGCGCGACATCAATGTTCATGTTGATGTGCTTCCCATCGGCGGCGAAGCGACGCGGTTGCATCTGGACATTCCCGAGATCACGCTCACCGATGTCGGCTCCGACACCGGCAAGGGCGTCCTCATGAGCGAACTCTCCGGCATCATCGTCAAAGCGCTCTTCGCAGCGATTCTGCAGAAGGGCGGCGACCTGCTTCCGGGCGACCTGACGGGTGAACTCGGCAACGCACTTGCTGCCGTCGGCGACCTCGGCTCGTTCGGCGCGAAAGTCGCGGATGAACTGCTTCACGGCGTCGGCGAAGGGCTTGGCGGTCTGATCGAAGGTGCCGGCGGAATCGGCGAGGGAGCCGGCAAGGCGATTGATGAAGGGCTCAAGGGAATCGGCCAGGGCCTCGGCGGCCTGCTCGGCGGGCAGAAAGAGAACAACGAAGACGACGAGTAGGAATCTCGCTTTCTCCGACGGCCGCACGGGCGGAAACCGCCTGTTGAGGCGATCACTCTTCCTCGAATTGTGATTTGACGAGTGTCACCAACTCTTCGAGAGCGGCTTCTGCATCATCGCCGTCACATGCAATTTCGATCTCAGTGCCATTGGTCGCAGCGAGCATCATCATCTGCATGATCGACTTGCCATCGACCGGCTCCGCATTGTCGGTGCGAGCGACGGTGACGTTGGACTTGTACTTGGAGGCGGCCTCAACAAACACCATGGCGGGCCTGGCGTGCAGGCCGAGCCGATTGGTGATCTTCACCCGGGATGAGACCTTCGTGGACACGGTGTATCAATGCTCGCAGAAACACGAAAAGAATACGCGGCTGGATAGCCGCCCATGGGCCGAACATATTGGCCCCTTTTACTCGCATCTGACCTATCTCGCAAGGTCGCAAAGCGCGGCTCGACTGCTTCGCCCGCCCCCGCCTTGCCCCCCATTTTACGACAACATTGCGGCTGCCGCGAGGTTGCCGCCATTGAACAACATGTGCATCACCATCGGCGCGAGCAGACTCCCGGTTTTCTCGTAAATCCACCCGAAACCGAGGGAAAGCACGAATAGGGCGGCCAGCATACCCGGCAGGGCCTCTGCTGAAGGCGCCGCGGCAATATGCATGCTGACGAACACCACGCTTGTCGCTGCGATCGCCCACCAACGAGGCATCTCCAGTCGCACCAGCGCGCTCTGGAGCATCCCGCGATAGAGCACCTCTTCCACCATCGGCGCCAGAACCACCACCATGGCCGCGAGGATGAGCGCCCATGCGTTCGGCTGTGAATCAAGCAGCAGCACCAACGTCTGATGTGCAACCGCATCGGGGACCGAGCCGGTCAGAGCCCGCACGATGAGATTCGTCAACCAGACAAGCGTCATCAAGACCGGCCAGAACAACGCCAACGCCGCCGCTCCCTTGAGAGCCGCCTTGCCCAGGGCGACGCCTCTCCGCGCCGAAGCGTTCCGCTCCTTCACTGCCAACACCACGAAGCCCGCGATGGCTATCGCCTCACCTGCATACCTTCCCAAGCCGACGAGAACCATCTCGTGCGGCTGGAGCTGCGGCTGGAGATCCAGCCCAAGGGCGTCGATGGCTACGCCCGCTCCGATCTGGGCAAGAACAATCGCAGCCACGAAGAGGCCAAGTCGCAGCGAGGCCGAAGCCGTTGCACTCCATCCGGGTGCGACGGGGCATCCTGGAGCATTCTCAAACCGGTGCCATCGCTTCCTGAAGAACAGCCATACGCAACCAGCCGCGATCGCAAAGACGATGGCCTCGGGAATCGTGATGCCGCCCGAACCAACAGCCGTCGCCGGCGGCACCGCAGCGTCATCGCCTGCCCTCCCCAGCGTCACTGGCTCTGGAACCTCGTCCATATAGTTTGTCCCGCTCCTGGTTGCTATAACACCCGAGGTATCGTGGAATGGCGCAGCCGCTTCGGATTGCTCCGCCGTCATCGCGACGATCGTCATCGTCAAGCTCATCGCTGCATACCAGATAGCCGACCTTCCTCCAATCGCCATGCCGCCAGAAATCACCCTTGACACCATCATCGCGCGCAAGCGGGTCGAGGTCGCCAAGGCCAAGGAGCAGACGCCGCTGGCGACGGTGCAAGCCGCTGCGGAACGCGCAGGACCGCCGCGAAACTTCTTTGCAGCTCTTGTTGATGAGCAGGATCGATCGCGCACGCGCGTCATTGCGGAGATCAAACGGCGCAGCCCCTCGGCAGGCGACCTGTGGGGAAACCGAGATGGCGATGGGGACTTCGACCCGGCACGCATTGCCAAAGAATACGAGGAAGCCGGGGCTGCGGCGATTTCAGTCCTCACCGATGAAACCCATTTCGGCGGGCATCTCGGCTACATCCAGCAGGTGCGCGAGGCCGTCGCCCTGCCGGTCCTTCGCAAAGACTTCATCTTCGACGAGTACCAGGTGTGGGAATCGCGCGCTGCCGGGGCCGATGCGATCCTGCTCATTGCGGAAGTGCTGCCGGAAGGCGATCTGCTCGACATGATGATTCTCGCGCAGCGGCTGCGCATGACTACGCTTGTCGAGGTCCATGACATGGAGAACCTACTCAAGGTCCGCCGGCATATCGGCTTCCCCCATGCGGGGTATTGCCTGCTCGGCATCAACAACCGGGATCTGCGCACGATGAAGACCGATCTGTCGCACACCTTTCGCCTGGCGGAACTGATCGAGGACCGCCGAGTCCTGGTGAGCGAGTCGGGCATTGGATCGCGCGATGATGTGGTCAAGTTGCGCCAGCGCGGCATCAACATCGTGCTTGTGGGAGAGCACCTGCTGCGGCAGCCATCGCCCGGCGATGCCCTGCGCGAGTTGATCGCCCCGGCCCGGCTGCGCCGCGAAGCATAAAACTGCCTACATTGGCCCCGAAGGTGAGCCCGGCTTGTCGGCGGGCTTGAGGTGAACGTGTTGGCGCGACCAGTGCAACAACTGCATGCCGCGCCACGCCCACACAAAGCGTTCCTCATCCGTCATGTCTTCGATGGGCCTATCAAGGTGGCCGTCGAAGTCCGGATGCGTAGGTTGCCGATATCAGCACATGGCGTCGATCGCGCGCTGCGATAAAGACTACGTTCTGTTTCACACCCACTTCATGACATGATCCACCTCATCCGCGCTGCCCATGATGACGCTGGTGCGTTGATGGAGGTCGTCGGGGACGATCTCGAGTGTGCGTTTGATTTCGCCGGTCGGCGTTGACGAGAAACTCTTCCCGCCTGCATGCTCCATAATCATCGCCATCGGATTGGCTTCATACATGAGGCGCAACTTGCCGCCGCCGTGCGCTTTCGTGGGCGGATAGAGAAACACGCCGCCGAGCAAGAGCGTGCGGTGAATGTCCGCAACCATCGACCCGATGTACCGGCTCGAATACGAATTCTGATGCGCCCAGTTCAGGTAGTTCTGGTAGCCGCTTGGAAACTGATCTGCATACGCCTCGTTAATCGAGTAAATGCGATTCGCCTTCGGCATCCTGATCTTGCGCTCAACGAGAACGAACGACCCGATGGACTGGTCGAGCACGAACATGTCAACGCCATTGCCCGTCGTGAGGACGAAGACGACGGATGATCCGTAGAGGATGTAACCGGCTGCGACCTGCTGCGAGCCCGGCTGCTGGAGCGTCTCATGGACGCCCTTGATCTCAGGATCATTGCGCAGGATCGTAAAGATCGTGCCCACGCCGACACAGAAGTCAAGATTGGATGAGCCGTCGAGCGGATCGAAGAGGACACAGTACTTGCCGCCTTCCCTGCCGGTGCGCAGGATGCGCGGCTCTTCGTCTTCCTCAGAGGCGAGAACGGCAATGTTCGCGCGGTCGCCGAGGCACCGCATGATGATCTCGTTGGCGATGACATCGAGTTTCTGCTGCTCTTCGCCCTGGACGTTGCGGTCGCCATGCGAGCCGAGCACGTCTTCAATGCGGGCGCGGCGAACCTTGTTCGCGATGGTCTTCCCTGCAAGCGAGATCGCCGAGAGAATCCATGAGAGTTCGCCAGTCGCCCCCGGGTGTTTCGCCTCTTCGGCAAGAATATGGCTTTGCAGCGACATCAAATTGTCGCGTGTGTAACGGCGCGGCATGGGTTGCTCGGTTCGCGGCGGCATGGGTTCGATCTGCGTCATCTGCGTCTCCTCGCCGCATTCTATTCCCCCAGCGCAGGCGCAGGATGATGGCTCATAGGGCAGGCGGCGCATTTCACAGCGAAAGGTACACTGCTCGCCATGGCCGGCCTGCGGGATCGCTCACCTCAAGAGACGCACATCATGATCGTCGGCGCGGGGCTCGCCGGCGCGCTGATGGCCTGCTATCTCGGCAAGGCCGGCTACAACGTCGCGCTCTTCGAGCGCAGAGCCGATCCGCGCCTCCACGGTTTCGTCGGCGGGAGATCGATCAACCTCGCCCTTTCAACGCGCGGCATCACCGCTCTGCACGAGGTCGGCGTCGCCGATGAGGTGCTCGCCGAGGCGATTCCGATGCGCGGCCGCATGATGCATCCACTGCACGGCGAGCTCACTTTTCAACCGTACAGCGCGAATCCCGAGGATGCGATCAACTCCGTTGATCGCGGCCGACTGAACATCGCATTGCTCGATGCAGCAGAGCGACTTCCCAACGTCACCATGCACTTCGATCATCGATGCCTCAACGTCGATCTTGAAGGGCCAGCCGCTTCCTTTGAAGACATTCGCAAGGAAGGGTTCATTCAGGCCGCCGCCGATGTCATCATTGGCGCGGACGGCGCGTTCTCAGCGGTGCGCAGCCGGCTCCAGCGCGAGGACCGCTTCAATTACTCACAGGACTACATCGAACACGGCTACAAGGAACTGGTCATTCCGCCTGCGAAGGACATCCCCCGTTTCGCCGGCCCGGAGTTCGACGGCTTTGCGATGGAGCCGAACGCACTGCATATCTGGCCGCGCGGCTCCGCCATGATGATCGCGCTGCCCAATCCCGACCGCACCTTCACCTGCACGTGCTTCTGGCCGTACCGCGCCCCCTCGAAAGGAGAGATCGGGTTCGACCAGGTGCTCTCGGAGGACGACGTCACGCCGTTCTTTGAAAAGCATTTCCCTGATGCAGTGCCGATGATGCCGACGCTTGTTCAGGATTACATGACGAACCCGACTAGTTCGCTTGTTACAGTCCGCTGCTTCCCATGGCATTATGAAAACAAGGTCGTACTCATCGGCGATGCGGCGCACGCCATCGTGCCGTTCTTCGGCCAGGGCATGAACGCTGCGTTCGAGGACTGTCGCATCCTCAATGAATACATCGAACGCTTTGCGCCGAACTGGGATGCGGTGTTCGAGACGTTCACGATGAAGCGCAAGGTTCACGCCGATGCGATTGCGGACATGGCGCTTCAGAACTTCATCGAAATGCGCGACAAAGTCGGCTCCAAGCGGTTTCTCCTGTGGAAGAAGACGGAGCAGACGCTGCACAAACTGCTGCCCGGCTCCTTCACGCCGCTCTACAACATGATCAGTTTTTCAAACGTGCCCTATGCTGAGGCGAAACGGCGTGCGGAGGGGCAGGTGCGGTTGGTGAAGGCCGCGGCGGTTGTGGCGGCAATACTGGGGCTTGCCATCATCGCCCTGTTGCTGATTCTTATCACTTGAGAGGCGCGTGGAGCGCGCAACAACGTCAATAGACCAGTTCGCACCCGGGTACTCGAACGCCGCTGCATTACCCCACTACTCCCTCTCTTCGCTTGAGTCGATCTTCACCTCAGGGACGCGCCCGAGATGGTGCGCGCTGCGCCAGAGGTGGTACGCCACACGGTCCAGCCAGAGATGCGCTTCGAGTTGCTGCGCGCTCTCGTGTGGCGATATCGCTCCCGTCGCGGTCCGATCAAGAAGGTCTTTGCGGCCACGCCTTCTCACCTGCGCAACGTTGGCGCTGAGTTCTCCCAATCTCTCCCCCGTTTCGTCCGCTGCGCCAGAAAGCAGGTGATCAAACGTCTGCATCGCCTCTTCGACCAATTCGTTCGCAAGCCGTTCAAGTGATTCATGCTGGGCGACGAAGCGGATCGACCGATCACCACGCAATGCGTTGAATAAGCGCGACAAGTGATCGGCCGCATGAAGTGAGGATAGTTGTCGCTCATACATCGCTTCCCCTGCCGAGGTCGAGGCGAGCCGGCTCAAGAACCTTTGCGACTCCGCAAGCGCATGGTCGAGCGCAGTTATCCGTTGAAGTGTTTCTGCGCGCGATTCACTGCCATCCAGCCGCTGCCGAAGCGTCACCGTCGCTTCCCGCGCTATCTCAATCAAGGCCCGCCGCGCCGCCTCACTTGCGACGGCCGGAATCTCAATCACGCTTGGATCAAGATGCCGCGTCATCGAAGGCGCGGGTTCGGGCACCAAGCGCATCACCAGGTTCGCAAACCTGCCTGTGAACGGCAGCAACACTACAACGCCGATGATGTTGAACGCCGTGTGAAAGCCGGCCAGGGCCACAGCGTCCGTTTCTGTGATCGAGCGCGCAACGACAAGAAAGACCGGAAGCAACGCCAGCGCCATCGCTGCTGTGATGACATTGAAGAGAATGTGCGACAGCGCTGTGTGCTTTGCCGGCACGGAAGCGCCGATCGATGCAAGCACCGCTTTCACCGATGTCCCGACGTTCTGGCCAATCACCAGCAGAGCCGCCTGATCCAGCGAGACCGCTTCAGCATGAACGGCTGCCAAAGTCGTTGCGACGGCTGCGCTCGACGACTGCATCACCACCGTCATTACCGCGCCGATCACAAGCAGCAGCGGGACACCGAGCGGCGACAGGCCCGGAAATGTCGCAGGATCGATCCGCGCCGCAAGTGTCTGCATCCCTCCCTGCAACGTGTCAATGCCAATAAAGATCAACGCGAATCCTGCGACGGCTGTACCCAGCGGCGCGAACCGCTCACCGCCGATGAGCCGCGTCACCACGCCAATGCCGAGCACCGGCAACGCGACCTCGCTCATCTTGAACTGCAAGCCGATGGTGGAGACGATCCAACCGGTGCTCGTGGTGCCGATGTTCGCGCCGAAGATGACGCCGATCGATTGCGGGAACGTGAGCAGCCCCGCGCTGACGAATCCGATGGTCATGAGCGTGGTCGCGCTGGAGGATTGCACGATGGCGGTGATACCGGCGCCCCAGCCGAGCCCGGAGAGCGGGCCGCGCACAAAGCGTTCAAGGACAGCCCGCAGCGCATCACCTGCAAGGGTGCGCAGTCCCTCGGTCATGAGAATCATGCCGAGGATGAACAGGCCGATGCCGCCGATGATCGCGGGAAGCATGAGCGGCATTGTCAGGACAAACGCCAATTCCCGCCAGCGGCAAGTCGCCCCCACACCTCACGGTGCCGCGCTGCGGTGCAATGCGGTTCACAAGCCCATCGCACACCTCATCTATACACAGGTGCATTCGATCGCCTCGGCACGCCGGAGCGGTCGTACTCATGGATGATGCAGAGGTGTATTCGTTGTCGAATCTGCGCGAGCAGAGCTGATTGGGCCGGATCAATCCTGCGCCATTGTGGTCACCCGGGTGGAGAACATCGATGTTCGGCCGATGATTTCTCATAACGACCGGCTGATCGTGCATCATGATCCGGTCATCACTCTTGATTCGCCGCTCATCAAGAGTGTTCAGCGGCCGAATAGTGAAAATCAGCCGGTCATTTTCACTGTTCAGCAAGAGCACATCGACGATGCGCCGCATTCTGCGAGCACGGAGCAAGCACGATGGTGCATGAACGCGGCATGATCGGCAGATTTCGCTGCATACACCTTGCAATGGCCTGGAGTCGTGGTACCGTTGATGAACGGCGGGCTCAACATTCCGGCCCTCCGGCAAAGGCGCTGTCCAAGTGAGCATGACCGGGACTATCCTGATGCGAATCACCAATC
>CAZFZT010000076.1:0-15385 GCA_964523675.1 uncultured Isosphaeraceae bacterium | reverse complement strand
CGTTCGGCTTAAATGTCCGCGCATGCCAGCGCGCTTCCATGATTGCGTCCTGCCAGTGGCTGTCGTTGCCGGTCTGAACGAAGAGCGTGAGGTGATGCGCGATGGAAGAGCCGAGGTGGCCGTTTATGGCGATCAGCCCGTCGCCCCATTGCTCCAATGTGGACTTGTCCATGCGCGGCTTGTAGTAGAAGCCGTTGCGGAACGAATCAGTCGAAAGCTTGAGCAGGTTCGCCCAGCCGATGTTGTTCTCTGCGAGCAGGACGAGGTGGAAGCCGCCGTCGGCAATGCCGGTGGACTGCTTGTGGGTGCGGTCTTGGGGAGCGACATACGCCTCGATGCCAAGGATCGGCTTGATGCCTGCCGCCTTGCACTTGGTGTAGAACTCAACCGCGCCGTAGAGATTGCCGTGGTCGGTGATGGCCACCGAATCCATGCCGAGCTCCTTCACACGGGCCAGGAGGCGGCTGATCTTGTTGCCGCCATCGAGCAGGGAGTACTCGGTATGCAGATGAAGGTGGGTGAAGCGGGGCGGATTATCGCCAGCATCAAGATGTTGTGGTTTTGCGGATTTCGCAGCCATGGATTGCGCCACTGATGGAATCTGGTGCAATCATACCGCGTGCCTGTCGCCCTCGTCGTTTGTTGGAAGGTCTTCCCCAAGCGGGGTGCTGCATGGCAGGCAGTCGTGGCAAGTGATGGCGGGGCGATCGCGAAGCTGCCTCCGGCTCACGCTGCGAGAGGACCGAAGCCGTAGCCCGTGGGGTCGTCGAAGTCGTATTCATCCTGCTCACCACGCGCCTCATTCGGCCAGGCTGGCATGGCGCGGTGGTGAATTCGCATGACATTGGCGAGCTGAGCCGCGAAGATCGGCCGGAGGGTGTCGATCACGCCGGGCAGCGCGTGATCAAACGGCTTCGTCTTCGAGCGGAAGAGGACGATCACTGCCAATGTCTCGCTCTCATGTGCGCAGGAGAATGCGATCACCTCCGACTCAGCGAGCATGCCAGCTTCTATGTCAAGCCACTGCGCGAACTCGCGCGCATCCTGGAACGTCACGATCTCCTTCTCATTCGCCATCTGCGGACAGATGGCGCTGCCGAGTCGGTCGAGCACTTCTGCGATGGTTTCACGCGGACAGTCATAGTTGACATATGCGCCGAGGGAGAAATCGCTACCGCCCTCTGTGAGGAAGACCGCAGCATTCGTCGGCCCGGTCTTTGTAAGCGCGTATTCCAGCGCGGTGCGAAGCAGGTCCTCGATGTCGAGCTCCTGTCGCAAAAGTGTGCGGAACTCACTGGCCATGGCGACTTCATTCATCTGCTCACTCATGCCTTCGTATGCGTTGACAACCTCGCGCGAAAGATTGTCGAGTTGCTCAGCAATGTCGCGTCGCGCCTCATTGAGTTCGCTGCAAATCGCCTTGAGGCGAATGAGCCGATTATCCCGCCGCTGTTCGACGCGCGTCCGGGTCAATGCCGCGTCGAGCCGCTCACGCAGTTCACATTGCTGGAGCGGCGTATGAAAGAAATCGATTGCACCCAGGCGCATGGCATGCATGAGTGTCTGGGCGTCAGGATGTTCCGAGAACATGACGATCTTGGCGACCCGGCCGCGATCGTTGACTGCGTGAAGGAGTTCAGCCGCATTTTTGGCGGCAAGGGGATCAAGCAGCAGCAATTCGTAGTTGTCCGCCTGGGCAAGAGCCACCGCAGCATCGATGCGATCAACGCAGACGCAAGTGTGACCCAATGATTCAATGTTGCGCGCAAGCTCGCGAGGGGGCTTTGCCGCAACAAGCAGGATGCGTCCTGCACCGTTCAGTGGAGCGGCATCATCCTCCTGGCCGGCATTCAGCACGGGTTCGAGTACTTCATTGATTTGCTGCTCAAGAGGGTCCATCCGACTTCCCGCTCCAACCTGAGGTTCTGGCTCATGCGGCTCGTTGCCGCTCGATTGATTTCACGAAGCAGTCGTCCAACCAGATCGTGGCGATTGCTCCGCCGCTTGGGCTGTTCTCAAGAGCAAGTCGCCCGCCGTGCGCTTCGACGTAGCGCCGGGCATGAGCGAGTCCAAGGCCGGGTTGCCGGCCCGCGTTCTTGCTCGAGAAGAACGGCTCAAACGCATGGGTCAGGGCGTGCAGCGTGAGACCCGCTCCATCGTCCCTGACCTGCACTTTCAATCGGTCATTTGCGCCTTCACTTTGAACGCGCACCTCAATATGTCGCGAACCTTTTGATTCGACCGCATTGCGGATCAACTCGGCGAGCGCCATTCCGATTTGCTCCGGGTCGATAAAGATGGGCGGCAGGTCGGCGATGACCGTACTGATCTGATGTTGCGCTTTGCTGCGGCCGCGCAGGTGATGGAACTGCTGCACGATCGCCATCACCAGACGGCCGAAGTCAACATTGCGCTTCTTGGGATGGGCGGGCTCCGTCAACGTGCGGAGGGTCGTGAGCATGTCGCTCAAACGATGAGATTCACGAACAATCTCCTCGGCGGCAACCCGAACTGACGTTTCCTTCGCGCTGGAGAGGAGCTGTTGTGACCGGCCGCTGATGATCATGAGCGGATTGTTCATCTCGTGGGCAGCGCCGGCGACAATCTCGCCGACTGCCGCTGCCGCTCGGCGACGAGCCAATTCATCCTGTGTTTCACTGAGCGTGCGATTGGATTGCGCAAGGGCTTCCGTCAGCCGCCCGGCATGCTCGCGCTGCACCGCTGCCTCAAGCGCGGCGGCCCACACCATCTCCAGAACGTTCAGTTGGGCGGCCTGATCGAACTCGCTGGTCAATTCTTCATGAATCAGCGCCGCGCGCAACCCGCCACGACAGGGGATCGGCAACAGCCGGAGCATCGTCCCCTCGGTTGAGAGCAGCATGGCGACATTCTGCGGGACGCTTGCTCCGGGAATGAGGACATCAGGCGTGAAGTTCTCAACGCATGTACACCGAGCCGCTCCCGCGCTTCTGCCGAATTGCACGACGCGCCACTGTTCGCGGTGCCCGACTTGATACAGCGCGCCGACAGGGCGGCGACCGATGATCGGTGCAGCCGAGGCGACAATGTGGCTGAGGACGCCCGCGACTGAATCATCGTGCCCGAGTGAATCATGGAACGAGACAATCGCGCGCAGCACCCGTTCCTGGCGATCGCCTTGCTCCGCCTTCTTTCGCATGGCTGCATTGAGCCGCCCGAGCGATTGATTGGCGCGGCTGACGGACTCAAGCAACAGGGCAGTGTCCGGTTCAAGATCGAGGCCGAGCGCTTCAGCCCGTTGCGAGACCTCGGATGGGAGCGCCTGAACCACACGTTCAAGATCGCTTTCCGTGAGCCCCAGGTCGGCAGCCATTTCCAGGATGGGTTCGCCGCGGAATGTATGCCCGACCGGCGTGATGTATCGACCTCGCGCGACGGCATCGGCGAGCGTAACCAGCTTGACCAGCGCTGCGTGAGGAAGGTCCGGCAACATGTCGAACCGCTGTCCGCCGAGCCAGAGAACATCGATCAACGGCCGGGGCAGATTCCAACGTTGCGCCAGCCGCTTGCCTGCGGTATGTGGCGTGATGCCGATCACGCGATTGCATGCCTGCTCGATCGAATGTCCGGCTGACTCCGCCAGACGGCAAACGCGATCGATGCTGCGCGGCAGGAGCATGTGCAGCGCGAGTAAACCGAGGTCGTGAAGGAGCCCGGCGAGGAATGCTTCGCCGGCATTGATCGATTTCTTCAGTGAACTCGTCTTTGCGAGTTGTTCCGCAGTAGACGCGACGGCAAGCGAATGCCGCCAGAACGCGCGGCGGTCGAACACAGCCGGTTCATGCGGATCATCAGTAAGCCGTTCATCCGCCAAGGCGTTTTGACCAAGGTGATCGAACACGCCCACAGATAACGCCATACTGCGAATGGCGTCGAACCCTAGATGCAGCACGGCGCGCTCGACGGTGGTGATTGACTGCGCTCTTGTCCGATCAACGCATCCGGCGAGCTTGAGGACTCGCACGGCTAATGCTGGATCTGAGCCGATCAATTGAATGAGCTCATCGGAATCCGCATCATCTCGACTTGTCAGTTCGATCACGCGGACAGCGATCGCGCTCAAGGTCGGAAGCGCATCCACCTGCTCGAGGATCAGTTCAATCTTGTCAGCAGAAGCAGGCATGATGATGAGGAGTTAGATATGAGAAGTGGGGAGTTCGGAAGTTGGGCTGGGCTTGTTGTAACTCGCTCGTGATGCGATGTTCAGCAACTCCGGAGGACTGGAACTGGACCCCTGTTTCATCTCGTCACTCCTGACTCCTCCATTCTTACACTTCTGCCAGCTCGGCCATACGACTGATAAGCGTCTCGATGTTGAACGGCTTCTTGACGATCTCATCGGCGCCGACCTTTTTAAGCGCTTCGATCTCTTGGGCGCTCACGACGCCTGAGACGATGATGATTTTGGTATCGCTGAGCTCTGGGTTGGAGCGGACGCGCTCGCAGACCTTATTGCCGTTGATGTCCGGCAACATATAGTCAAGCAGGATGATGTGCGGCCGGAAGCGCTCCGTGAGGATGCCGGCGTCATAACCGGTTGAGGCGGACTTGATTTCAAAGCGGTTATCGCGGCTGAGGACGTCCATGAAGAGGTCGATGATTTTGTCATCGTCATCCACGATGAGCACGCGGCGCTTGCCGGGCCCTTCGAGATGATCGACCGGAATCGAGTTGGCGCGCATGAAGCGAATCAACTCAGCTCTGGGAATGCGTCGAAAGCGCGAGCCCGGCACGCGGAAGCCCTGCAAGCGGCCGCTGTCGAAGCACCGAATGATCGTCTGCTGCGAGACCTTGCAGACCTGCGCCGCCTCACCCGTGGTGAAGACCTGCTTGTCGGCCCAGGCCACTGTGTTGTTCGTCTTCTCAGCCATCACTATGCTGCCTCCGTCCGCGCGACCCGTCGCGTGATCCATGATGAGGTCAGGGCGCCGAGCGTCGGCGGAGCCCCGAGTTACTTGAGGCGATCCCGCAACACGAGCGGGCGCGCCCGGTCCGTCATCGGCCGATGCTGTTCATGACTTCAAGGCCGCATACTTACCCCAGTCATCCCTGCTTCGCAGGATTCACATATACAGGAAAGACGCTTAGGAGTCGCCAACTTATCGGCTTGAAGCAGATTTTTTTTTACGCTGTTCCCAGATGGAGACGGCTTCCGGCTGGCGCGGGTAGAGCGGCAGCAGTGACAGAGGATCGGTGAAGTGCCCGGCTTCCGCCAGCCGCTCCGCAACTCGCAGGCATGCAGATGCATCAAATCGTGGCGCATGGATCGGTACGAGTGCGGCTGCGCAACGCTCTCGCAGCACCTCCGGGATGAATTCATCGGCCAGGACCGATGTGACGCCTTGCAGCTCAACCGATGCTGCCTCGACCAGGCCCGGTTCAGAACCAACCGTCCAGCTTCCATCCTTGCGTTCCAGAAGGGCGGACCAGAACGTCTCACGTTTGCCAGCCAGGCCGACGAGGAGCCGGCTCGAATCATGGGGAAGATCCGGGCGAGGCGCAAAGTTCTCGGCGGCCACACGCGCGCTCGGCACAGCGATGACTTTCGTTTCCAGAGTTTCAGCAAGCATCCTGGCTGTCGCCACTGCGATGCGAAGTCCTGTAAACGAGCCTGGGCCGATCGAAACGGCCACGCTTGAAAGAGCGCGCGGCTGAACGTCCAAACGCGCAAGTAGCCGATCGAGAGCTGGCATGAGGTCATCACCATGCCGACCCGCTTTGCCTTGCGCGGCTGAGAGATACTCCAGATGAATCGAACCTTGCGCGGTGCGCATCGCGACGGAACCGACGCGCTGCGAGATTTCGATGGCAAGCATCATGTTCGACATCGTAACGTCGCGACGCAAAACGGAGCGTTTCACAAGCGTATCACGGTACCCCGATCCCGCTTCATGCGATGCTCGTCAGCGGGACAACCTTTGTCAACGCCTCAGTCGCATCAGGCACATGAGCGAGATCCAGCGGTAAGACAGCAGCTCGCTCATGATCGGAATTGAGCACGATGACATGAGCGCCTAGCGCCTCCGCGCCGGCTTCTACATGCCGGTGCCCAAGCACAATCAGCTTTACATTCCAATGCTCAGCCAGTGCTTCGGCCTGCGCTTCGCTATACCGCCTGCCCCAGAGCATTGCATAAGCGCTGCCCTTGATCGCATCGAAATCGTCTTCCACCAACTGGCGATCGAGAATTCCCAGATCAAAGAAGCGCATCGCGCGTTCATCGGGGAGGGAGTGTGCGCAGAAGACGCCGAGACGCTCGTGGCTGTGCGCGGAAGCGCTGTCTGAACCTGATCCGCTGCGAACAGCAAGGGGCATCGCGCTGATGAAATCACCGATCGCCTCGCTCACCAGATGCCATTCATCTCCAAAGACGTATTCGAGCGCATGGTTGAACAGTTCGACGCTGTTTCCCGCGCCCTTGCTGACGCCCTTCCCGGTGAGCTGAGAGAGTTCATGATTTGCAAGTAGCGGATGCACTTGCAGGGGCCAGCGGAGGACCAGTTCCGCCACACGCGCGAGCGTTCGGTAGCTGAAATCCATGCCGTTGATGAGCCGCTCCCCATGGATGAGTTCATGCAAGACAACATGGTGTTGCGGTGATTCAGCGAGTCGCGCCATCGCGATAATCTTGCGGAGGTGATCAGGGTTATCGTGGAGGTCGCCCGTGGCGAGCAGCCGCGCTCCTGGGGGCGCCTGCACTCGCACGGAACATCCGCTCCGCAAAGGTGACTGCCGCAGAACGCCGGCCGCCTCATGAAAGAGTGCGGCCACGGTTTCGGAAACATTGAGATTGGCGCGACCGACCGGCTGCATCGTTGATGCACGATACGCGATCCTGATAGAATCCACCCGTTGCAATGCACCGGCACCAGGAGAATCCTCATGAAAGAAATTGTTGCTGTCACACTGCTCGCGTTCGCAGCCAGTTCTCTCGGCGGATGCCTCATCGTGAGCAAGTCCGAAATCGACGAATCCGGCCCAAAAGTCTCGAGCACAACCCTCAATCAGGTTGTCATCGGCGAGACGAGTGAAGAGTGGCTCATTGCGACACTCGGCAAGCCGTCGCAGCGCACGAACGTCGATGAGCACACCGACATCCTGAAGTACACCAACACGCGCACTGAAACGTCAAGAGGCGCCGTCTTCGTGCTTTTTGCCGGCAAGTCGCAGAAGAAGCAGTCGATGACCACCTACTTTGAAGTCACCGATGGCATCGTCACCAAGCACTGGACAGAGTCTTGAGTCGCTTGCTTGTCGACAGGCCTCTCATAGCGCAACGATTCTGAAGGAGCTGATTGAAACTCTACACGCGCACAGGTGATGATGGAACGACCGGCCTGTTCGGTGGAGGCCGCGTGCGCAAGGATCATCCTCGTGTCGAGGCGTATGGCAACGTCGATGAACTCAACGCGGCGATCGGCTTCGCTGCCGCCTCATGCGATGGCGGCAGGCCGCTTCATGATGAGTTTCTCTCTCTGATGCGCGTGATGCAGTCTCGCCTCTTCGATCTCGGCGCGGACCTCGCCACGCCTGCGGGCTCAAAGCATGAAGTGAGAGTGCCGCGCATCAGCGAGCGAGAGGTGGCGCAGGCGGAGAAGTGGATCGATATGATGGAGTCCTTCAATGAGCCACTCTCGAGCTTCGTGCTGCCTGGCGGCTGTGAGCTGGCGGCTCGGCTGCACCTCGCAAGGACGATCTGCCGCCGTGCCGAGCGATCGATGATCACGTTGCGAGATTCGGATGAAACGATCAGTGACGCAGCGATCAAGTTCGTCAATCGTTTGAGCGATCTGCTCTTTGCGATGGCAAGACGAGCGAACCTTGATGCAAATGTGGCCGATGTTCCGTGGAAGCCGAACGAAGCCACGGATGGAAACAGATGACCGCGCAAGGAGCACCGGCTGACAATGGATTTGAGAACGCCTGTGGTAGCCGCGCGGGCGAAGGCCGCGACCTGCCGGGGCGGCATTTGATGCACTGCACCATGACGCACCACCGACGAGCCCTCTCTGTGAGCATCCGCGTCAATCCTTGGCTGATCCTTGGATTGCTTCTGATCGGCTGCGCCTCACGCCAGCCGGCTGCTCAAGATAGTCACGTTGCGACAGAACCGGCCAAGCCCGCCGAGCGTTCCTCGTTATCACCGCATGAGATGACACAGCTCATGGCTGCGATCGCGCTGGAGGATGATGAGCAAGTCGCAGCGCTGATTCGAGCAGGTGTCGACGTGAGTGAGCGCGATCATGAGGGCCGCACTGCACTGCATTGGGCCGCGAGACATGGCACGACAGAAAGCGTGCGGCTGCTCCTCTCCGCTGGCGCGGAAGCCGATCCCATCGACCATGAATCACTTCGGCCGCTCATTCTCGCCGCAGAACGAGGCGAGCTGGACATGGTGCGCCTTCTCATCGATGCGGGGGCAGAGGCGGCAGCGGCCGATCGTGCCGGCATGACGCCGCTGATGAAGGCCGCCCGTCATCGCCATCTCGAAACTGCCCGTTACCTGCTTGAGCACACGAATGCATCGGTACACGAACGAACGCATCGCGGCTTTAGCGCGCTTATGGCGGCTGCGCACGGTGGCGATCCGGCCATCATTCAAATGATGCTCGATCGCGGGGCGGAATTCAATCTGAAGGACCACCTTGGTCTGGATGCGCTGTTGATGGCGTGCGCCTATGGCAGCGCGGAAGGACTGGCGGTGCTCATCGATGCCGGCGCGAGCATTGATACGCAGGATACCGGTGGTTTCGGTCCCATCGTGCATGCAGCACTGAGACAGGACATCACCAAGATTGACATGCTTGTCGAAGCCGGCGCGAACGTTGATCTGCCAACCGACCTTGGCGTTACCGCGATGATGCTCGCTGCCAATCAACACCAGCCGCACATCGTGAAACGGCTCATTCATCATGGCGCGCACCTTGAAGCGCGGGATGAGAACAACTACACGGCGTTACTGTGGGCCGCTCAGTTCGGCGACATCGAATCGATGCGACTGCTCATCGAAGCGGGCGCGGACGTGAATCATGTTGCAGATGGCGGAGCGACGGCGCTGCTTCTCGCTGCAGGCAACGGCAATCTGGAAAAGATCGACGCGTTGCTTCATGCGGGCGCGGAACCGAACGTCATTGATGAATACGGCGCGACACCTCTGGTCTGGGCTGCTGCGGGGGGGTCGGCCGCTTGCGTCAAACAGCTGCTCAAGGCGGGGGCTGACCCGTCGATCGTCATTCATGAAGGTCATACCGCCCTTGATCTGGCGCGAAGGCGCCGCGACGGTGAAGGTCAAACGATCGTGCGCCTGCTCATCGCGGCAGGATTTGAGTTCCAATAGCTGATTTCACTCGATTCAGCACCTGACCCTGTCCGGCGAACTTGGCGGGCCCGTCTGGATGCGGCATACGCTTGTGTATGTTCATCAAACGATTCGAGATCTTCCGGCTCTTCGGCTTTCCGATCAGGATTGATTTGAGTTGGTTCATCGTCGTTCTCCTCATTACGTGGTCACTCGCAGCAGTCGTGTTTCCGAGCTGGCACGATGGATTGGCGACCGGCGCGTATTGGGGGATGGGTTTCATTGCCGCGATCGGGCTGTTCGTTTCAGTGCTGCTGCACGAACTGGGTCACGCGCTGGTGGCGCGGCGGTGTGGGATGCGCATGAACGGCATCACATTGTTCATCTTCGGCGGTGTGGCGGAGATGCAGGACGAACCTCCAAGCGCGAAGGACGAGTTTCTTGTCGCCATCGCCGGGCCGATCGTCTCCATTGCGATGGCTGGGGTGTTCATCGCGCTCTGGCTTGTGATGTCCTTCGCAGACTTCGCTGCCGAAGTCACGCTCGTGACCGGTTGGTTGGGATGGATCAATGGCATCCTGGTGGCGTTCAATATGATTCCCGCATTTCCACTTGATGGCGGGCGGGTGCTGCGCTCCGCGCTGTGGCACTGGAAGAACAATCTGCGATGGGCGACGAAGATCACCTCCACCATCGGCTCCGGATTCGGCGTTCTGCTGATTGTGTTCGGCGTGCTTTCCCTGATTGGCGGGAATCTGATCGGCGGCATCTGGCTGTTCATCATTGGCATGTTCCTGCGCGGGGCGGCTCAGATGTCGTATCAGCAACTGCTAGTTCGCCGCGCTCTGGAGGGTGAGCCGGTGCACCGCTTCATGAAGACGCAGCCGACCACCGTCGAGCCGGACTTGACGCTCGATCGGCTGGTGAATGACTATTTCTACCGGTACTACCACAAGATGTATCCGGTGATGGAACATGGTGAACTTCGCGGCTGCATTTCGACGCGCGATGTCAAGGATGTGCCGTCCGAGCAGTGGAGCGCAATGACCGTGCGCGACCTCGTCAAGCCATGCTCTTCGACGAACACGATTCGAGCCGATACCGATGCGATGGAAACGATGTCGCGCATGAATCGCAACGATGCGTCACGGCTGATGGTGGTGGATGATGCGGGTCGGTTGGTGGGGGTGATCGCGCTCAAGGACCTGCTGCGGTTTCTTGCGATGAAAGTGGAACTTGAGGAGGACTCGGACGGCAGAAGGCCCGGCAGCTGGTCGCAGCCGCGCGGCTTCGAGCCGGAGCCCGTCAACCGCATGCGCGAGTTCGAGCAGGCCGGGAGGTAGCCGCACCGGCGGCCTCTGCTGGTCTCGCGCGTCTGGAGTCTCGGCTGGGGCGCCGTGCATCGCCGTCCAAGGCGGTTCGGGTGACGATGCTCTGGATGCTCATGCTCTGCTCAGCGGGGTGCTGGCTGCTACCATGACCACCTATGACTTCGGCTCCACTGCTCAAGGTCGAGAAGCTCAAGACGCACTTCCCGGTGCGGAGCGGCATTCTCCAGCGGACGACTGGCTGGGTGAAGGCGGTCGATGATGTCAGCTTTCATATCAATCGCGGGGAGACGCTGGGCCTTGTGGGCGAATCCGGCTGCGGCAAGACGACCGTCGGCCGCACCCTGCTGCGGCTGGTTCCCGCCAGTGGCGGTCGCGTCCTCTTCGAAGGTAGAGACATCTTTTCGCTAGGTCGCGCCCCGATGCAGAAGCTCCGCCGTGAGATCCAGATCATTTTTCAGGATCCGGGCGGCTCGCTCAACCCACGTCGGCGCGTTGGGGAAATCGTCGGTGAACCGCTCATCGTGCATGGCATGGCAACCCGATCGAACGTGCGCGGCAAAGTGCAGGATTTGCTTGAGCGATGCGGCATGTGGCGCTCCGCTGCCGACCGTTACCCACACGAGTTCTCAGGCGGTCAACGGCAGCGCATCGGCATTGCGCGAGCGCTTGCGCTTGAGCCGAAGCTAATCGTGTGTGATGAACCGACCTCGGCGCTTGATGTCTCAATCCAGTCACAGATCCTCAACCTGCTCAAGGACTTACAGGAGGAGTTCGGCCTGTCGTATCTCTTCATCAGTCACGACATGGCGGTGATCCACCACATCTGTGACCGGATTGCAGTCATGCTCGATGGAAAGATCGTGGAGGAAGGCGGCCGCGATCAGATCATCAACGACCCGCAGCACGACTACACGAAAGCGCTGCTCTCAGCCGTGCCAGAGGCGAATCCACGCCAGAAGAAGCAGCGGCTCAAGTATGAGGGCATGCGGATGTGAATCGCGCCGGCTGGCGTGACCACCGCATCACGCTCGGCGGAAAGCCGCGCGAATCCGGTGCACCGGGGGGTCTTCATCGTCCATGAACGAAGAGATGGGCGAGATCGCGGTGAGTCCGGCATGCGATGCAAGGTCGAGCAACTCGTTTTCAGTCAGTGCCCACGGCGGCCCGTCTTCCAGTTCCACCGGTTCATCACAGCCGCGGCAGATCACGAGCAACCTTCCATGCCGTGAGAGCAGTTTCATGATGGACGTGATCGCCCCGCTCCTCTGTTCAGGAGGAAGCGACTGAATGGTGTTGATCTCAACAACAAGGTCGAACCTGCCAGCCCACCTGCTCGGCGGATCGAAGAGATCTGCCACGTAGTAGCATCTGGCATTGTGCGGGTCGAGATCCTTCGCCCATTGCACAGCCGTTGGACTGCAATCAAATGCGGTGACCTCATAGCCCCGCCGCATCAGTTCACGAGCGTCATCTCCCAAGCCGCAGCCGACGACACAGACGCGAGAGCCGCTCCGGACAAGCGAAGGGGCAACGGCATTGAGCCAATTCACCAAGGCCGGGTGCGGACGTTCGTCAGCCCACGGGATCAGTGCAGCATTGCCTGCAGCGTCAGCGTAAATCTGATCGAAGGCCTCAACAGAATGTGCGGTAGGGGCGTGCGGAGCAGTGGTCGCCATAGTGCGATCTCCGATTGTGGCGTCCGTGCCGGGGTAACGACTTCCGTAAACTGTAAAACGTGAGACGCCGCCATGTCAGGCCGGCAGCGCGGGAAGTCGCTGAAATCGGGCTGAATACCCAGCCCTCAGGTCGCCATTTGAGCGGACTCAGGCGCAAAAGTCAATGCAATCTTTGACGTTCAAACGTCCAGGCAAGCCGCGCAGGGCCAATGTGGCTCATAGACCGATCGAGACGTACTTCACCTCCAGGTACTCCTCAAGGCCCCATTTCCCGCCTTCTCGCCCGATGCCTGAGTGTTTCGTGCCGCCGAACGGCGCTTGCGCGGTTGACGGCAGGCCGTCGTTGGCCCCGACGATGCCGTAATCAAGCGCCTCGGCGACACGAATCAGACGTGAAGCGTCACGCGTGAAGAAATAGGCCGCCAGACCATAGGGCGAATCATTCGCCAACTCGATGGCTTCGCTCTCGCTGCTGAACCTGCGTATCGGCGCAACCGGGCCGAATGTTTCCTCGCGAGAGATCAGCATCTCACTCGTCATCCCTTCGAGAATGGTCGGCTGGTAGAACCGATCCGCACAGCCGTCGATGGCGATGCGCCTGCCGCCCGTCCGCAACGTGGCTCCTTTGGCAAGCGCATCGGCGACATGTGCCTCGACCTTCATCATTGCCGCATCATCGATGAGCGGTCCGACTTGCGAACCTTCAGCCAGTCCCGGCGCGACCCTGAGCATTTCCACCGCGCTCTGCAGCTTTGCGACAAAGGTGTCATAGATATTGTCCTGCACGAAAATACGATTGGCGCAAACGCACGTCTGCCCCGAGTTGCGAAACTTTGAGGCGATACAGCCAGCGACCGCTTGATCGAGTTCAGCATCGTCGAACACGATGAGCGGAGCGTGACCCCCCAGTTCGAGCGACAGCCGAGTGATGTTCTGTGACGCCTTCTGCATGAGGAGCCGGCCCACATCCGTTGAGCCGGTGAACGAGAGTTTGCGCACCAGCGCATTCGACAACATCTCATCTGCGATGGGCTCAGGATCACCTGTGATGATGTTGATCGCGCCATGCGGAATGCCCGCTTCAAACGCAAGTTCTCCCAGCGCGAGTGCGGAAAGCGGCGTCTGTTCAGCGGGCTTGATCACCATCGTGCATCCCGCCGCCAGAGCCGGCCCGAGTTTGCGCGTCATCATCGCAGCAGGAAAGTTCCAGGGTGTGATCGCGGCTGCGACACCGACGGGCTGCTTGAGGACGAGGATGCGCTTGTCGGCAGTTGAAGCTGGCACGGTTTCGCCGTAGATGCGCTTGGCTTCTTCGGCCGACCATTCGAGAAATGAAGCGGCATAGGTGATCTCACCGCGTGATTCAACCAATGGTTTGCCGTTCTCAAGCGTCATCAAGTGTGCGAGCCGTTCCCGATCTCGCAACATGAACTCGGCAAGGCGACGCAGCGGCTCAGAGCGGTCCTTCGCTGCCCGCGAACGCCACTCGGGAAGTGCAGCCGCAGCCGCTTCAATTGCTTGTTGAGTTTCACGTGCGCCCAAGGCCGGTACGCTCGCGATGACCTCGTCCGTCGCAGGGTTGACGACATCGATCCGGCGGGGCGATTCGTCAATCCACTTGCCGCCAATCAAAGCTGCGCTCTTCATGATGCAATGATATGAACGGGAACTGGGGCTTTCAGCTGAGCTCGAAAGCGACCTGGCCCAGTCGCGCGCATGTAGTTGATCGAATCTCAGATCAGCTTCGGCGGTACGCGATGAACGTCAGGTCGTCTGGTTTGCTCGGCTGCCCGGAGACACGCTCGGTCATGCGCGAACGACAGACCCTCGCAATCTCCTGCACGACATGTTCGATCGGCCCTTTGCGCGCCAGTTCCACGATTTCTTCCGTGTGAAGGTTGTCGAACAGGCCATCACTGGCGAGCAGGAGTGTGTCTCTTGGCGCGAGCTCGACGGACGGCCCAATGTCGATTCGCATTTCATTCGAGCCAATCATGTTGGAAACGAGGTGCCGATCGCGGTGGTGCATGGCCTCGCATGGTTTGAGCAGACCGGCTTCGACCGCGTACCCCACCGGGCCGTGTGAGACCGTTTGCAGTTTGATCCTGCCCCGCTGGCCGAGCACAATAATGAGCGAATCGCCTGCGTGATAGGGGCGAATTGACTGGTCCTGGAGTTCGACGACCGTTAAGGTTGTCGCCGCGCCGACTCCAATCGCTTTCACTGCGCGGTTGGCGTCTTCGAATCCATTGAGAATCGCGCTCCGAAGCGCGCCGTCTTCAGTGGCGTTTGTGGCCCGCATGGAGTCATGCAGCGCCTGGAGCGCGAGACCCGCAGCCAGCGCACCGCCGGGTTGGCCGCCCATGCCGTCGGCAATCGCAAGCACGCCGCGCGCAGGGTCAGCATCACCAAAGGGCAGCAGCGCAGCAGCGTCTTCGCAGTCACTCGTTTTCTTCGGCGATCGTGCAGAGTAGATGCCGACCACACCACCCGCAAACGGCAGGATGAGTCCTTCCTCCATATTCTGGCGCAGAAAGAACATCGACCCGTCGGATCCGCGATCGATTGTCTCGGTCATGTTTTCGTCGGCCATCGGAGCAATGTATTATTGCTCTGCAGCGCAGGAAAGTCATCATCACCCGCGCTGCGCGGGCTCAGAGCAATTTCATCTCGCGCAGAGAGTCAAGCGGCTCATCGAATGAACAAGAGCCGAATGATGCGGCAAGACCCTCGCGCACATCTTCTACCTGTTCAACGTCAATCGCGCGATCACGCCACACAATGCGCTCCTCTTCGAACACAAACGCATCAGGTGCATTCTCCTCAAGCACCATTGCGATCTCGCCTTCACTCAATTCGAACTTATCAGCAAGGCATGCAGCCAAAAAGACGTTGAGGAAGCCGAACTCGCGTACGCCCACCTCATCATTCATGTGGCAGAGGGGATGATGGAGTCCGGCCGTGGCCTTGAACGGAACGCCGGCGCCTGCGCAAGCGTGGACAAAGCGCGCAAGGTCGCCGGTGCTTGGGAAGAGTTCCGC
>CAZFZT010000075.1:7872-16211 GCA_964523675.1 uncultured Isosphaeraceae bacterium | reverse complement strand
AGCGGCTCTGACAAGGCGGACGCTGAACGGGGGCGGAAGGGGCAGGGGCAGGGGGGGCAGAGGGGGCAGGGGGCAGGGGGGGCAGGGGGGGGCAGGCGATCTTCCGAGCGTTGCTTGCTCGCGCGCCTCATCGCACGAATCCTCTCTTCACGGGGTATGCTACTTCCAGCATATGAAGGCGGTCGTGCGATCGGTCATCGTTTCATTTCTGCTCGCGCTGCTCGCCGGCTGTGCGAAACCCGGCGCAGTGGTGGAGAGCACCTCACGTTTGCTGCGCATCGCAGTGGAACACTCCAAACCCAAGCCGATGTCGGTGGAGAGCAATCTTGTTCTCAGCGATGAAGAGCGCGGCCAGCGGCTGGTCCTGCACGAGGACGAACAGGCAACTGCTCTTGCGGCGCTGCGAAGTCTGGCGGATGAACACGAACAGGTCGAGACGCTGCGGCCGGCCGAGCACGGCGTGCGGTGGCGCGATGTCCCACTTGCCGCCCGCTTCGCAGGTGAACAGGTCGAGATGGCGATCGTGCGCCAGCACGGCCGGCTCACCGACGACGCCATCGAGTTCGTCATGCTCACCGTTGATGATCGGCCTGCACGTCTGATCGTGATGCAGGCCAACGATGAACGGGTGTACGAAGCCAGCGCAACCGTCGGCAAGATCGAGCACGATGAGGAACGTGCCAAACGGCTACTCCGCGCGTTCAACGAGAGCATGAAAGCCCTCGGTCGCAAACGCGGATTGAGGTAGGGGGGTAACAGGTGCACAGGTCCACAGGTGCACAGGTCGGGTGACGCTGCGCAGCCAACCCCTATAACCCCGAACTCCTAACTCCTAACTCCTAACTCCTAACTCCTAAACCACCCCTTCCCGCGCGAGGAAGGCCGCACCGAGTAATCCCGCATCGGCTTCGAGTTCAGTCTTCACGATCTGACACTCGCGGCTGGCCGGCGGGAAGACATGGTCGTCAAAGCTTCTGCGCACCTTGCGCAGAAACGGCTCGCCGAGTGTTTCGGTGACCCCGCCGCCGACGATCACGCGGTTGAGAGCAAGCACCGTCACCCAGTTCGCAATGGCGATGCCGAGCAGGTACGCCGCGCGATCAACGACATCCACAGCCAGGTCATCCTTTCTTCGGTATGCTGTTGCGAGCGACTTGGAACTGGTTGTTCTCGTGACCGCGTCGGTCAAACCGTGGAGGATCGACTTCGGATGTCTGCGCAGTCGCCGCTGAATGATGCGCGACATCCCGGTGCGGCTGCAGAAGTCTTCAACGGTGCGCGCATGCTCTTTTCCATCGGGCATGATGGTGGTCTGGCCGACCTCGCCGGCTGTGAATAGTGGTCCGTGATAGAGCGCGCCGTTGAGGATGAGCCCTCCGCCGACACCGGTCCCGAGCCAGATGCCGAGCAGATCGCGTGCGCCCTGTCCGGCTCCGGCTTTGTACTCGCCCCAGACCGCGCCGTTGACATCATTGTCCAGCACGATGGGAAGGTTCAGCCGCTTCCGCAAGATTGACCTGAGCGGAATGTTCTGCCAGTTCAGATTCGGAGCTTCAAGCACAACGCCGCGCGGGATGTCAACCGCCCCGGGCGCGACAAGACCGACCGCCCCGATCCGCTTGATCGAAATGCCGGATACCGCGCAGACCTCACGCACCGCATCGACGATGCGCTCGATCACCGCCTCACAGCCCATCGCCGCAAGCGTTTTATGGTTCGCGCGCGCGACAATCTTCGCGCCAGGCCGCACAATGCCGACCTGCATGTTCGTGCCGCCTAAATCAATGCCAATGACAGGTTTACGCATGAGAATCAAAGGAAAAATAAGGCGCGAAGCTCCAACTCCCAACTCCTATCTCCTAACTCCTAACACCCAACACCCAACACCTAACACCTAACACCTAACACCTAACACCTATCTCCCCCCTTCTTCAAACATCCGCGCCACCCGAAACATCGTCGCTTCATCAAACGCCTTGCACTGAATCTGCAGTCCAAGCGGCAGCGGCTTCTCATAGCGCTGCGAGAAGCCGGCAGGGATCGAGATGCCACAGATGCCTGCTACATTGGTGGTCGCGGTGTACACGTCGTTCAGATACATCGACATTGGATCGGGTGTGGAGCCAAGCGGGAACGCAACGCTCGGGGCCGTCGGCCCGATGATGGCATCACAGGTTGCGAAGGCCCTGTCGAAATCCTCCTTGATGAGTCGCCGCGCCTGAAGCGCGCGGCGGTAGTACTGGTCGTAATACCCGCTGGACAGAACATACGTGCCCAGCATGATTCGTCGGCGCACCTCCGGACCAAAGCCCTCAGCCCGGCTTCTCGCATAGAGATCGTCAATATCATCGCCCGGCTCAGGCACAACCCGCTGACCGTAGCGGACGCCATCATATCGCGACAGGTTGCTCGACGCCTCCGCCGGCGCGATGATGTAGTAGGTCGCAATGCCGTAGTCGAGCAGCGGCAGATCAAGATCAACGATCTCCGCGCCCATCTCCCGGTACAGTTCGATCGCGCCTTCGACTGCGTCCGTCACTTCCGGCTCGTTCTCCGCCTTGCGGTACTGACGCGGATACCCCAGCCGCAGGTTCTGAATCGGCTCATTCAGATGCGGCGGCATCGACCACGGCGCGCCTTGTGCGCCCAGGCATGTTGAGTCATAACGGTCCGGCCCTGCAATCACACTCAGAAGGAGTGCCGCGTCCGTAACGTTCCGCGCGATCGGGCCGATCTGATCCAGACTCGATCCGAACGCAACGAGCCCGTACCGGCTGACCATGCCATACGTCGGTTTGACGCCGACCACACCGCACATCGCCGCCGGCTGGCGTACCGAACCGCCCGTTTCAGAACCCAGCGCCCCCGGCACCAGCGAAGCAGCCACCGCAGCCGCGCTCCCGCCGGAGGAACCGCCCGGCACGCGCGCGGCATCATGCGGATTGCGAGCAGGGCCGAACGCGGAATGTTCATTGGACGACCCCATCGCGAACTCATCCATGTTTGTCTTGCCCACAATGATCGCGCCGGCGTCGATCAGCCGCTGCGCAGCGGTTGCGGTGAACGGGCTTCGATAATGCTCGAGCATCCGAGAGCAACAGGCGGTGGTGCCGAAGTCGGTGACGATGTTGTCCTTGATGGCGATCGGCACGCCCGCCAGCGGCTGCTCCCGCAGGTGCTCGCCGCGGGCGATGCGCTCATCAACGCGCTCCGCCTGCGCGATCGATCGCTCTTCATACACCTCGCGAAAGCAATTGAGCTCTGCTTGACGCTGCGCGATTCGGCCGAGGCAGTCGCGCACCACATCAACAGCGCGAACGCGCCGGCTGCGGATCGCTTCCGCAAGTTCAGTGATCGTTTCGCTGCCGGTCATCGCTCGAGTGCCGCGCCCTCGCCAAGCACTTTGGGAACAGCAATGAAGTGATCCTCCATCGCCGGCGCGTTCTGCTTGATCTCCTCGATCGACAGCAGTCGTGTTTCATCGACTTCATCTTCTTCCATGCGGTTCGTGAGCGTCATGGCGCCTGCGAACGCCATCGGCTCCACACCGTCGAGATCAAGCTCATCTAGGCGCGCGACATGCTCCAGGATCGTCGAGAGCTGGTCCTGAATGGCTGCGACCTCCTCCTCGCGCAGCCGCAGCCGCGCAAGCTCAGCAAGTTGTCGGATGTCCTTCTCTCCAAGCCGGTGAGCCATGCGGGGAAGGGTATCACGGAATCGGCGCACGCGCGCTGCTGCGCCTCCTCTGTTGAAGCGGATTCCGATTGGGGGCTGTTACTCAGATGCCTTGCCGATGAACAGGCCGATGATGCCGAGGACGACGGTGCCGCCGAGCAGGATGCCGACCCACATCCAGAGGTTCCCTGCAAAGAACATCGCAGCGCCGGGCGTTGCGCCGGTCACGCCGACAGCCGCGATGATCAGCGCGATCACCAGCGCGCACATCGCGCCGATCGACATGCCGACGGCCAGTCCGGAGCCGGTGCCGTCATACGCCTCGATCATGACAGGCATGGCCCGCTCACCGCCGCCGAACGCTTCCGCGCCGCTTTCCACTTCGGGCGTCGCATCAAACAGGCCGGAGGCGCCGGCAGGCATTTCGATGTTCTCTTCACCGGAGTACACCTCTTCGAGCAACTCCGCGCCAAGGGCCGTGTCATCGGACTCGCGCGTCAGGTCGAGCAGGCCGCTGCCGGAGCCGACCGATTCAAGCGAGAGTTCGTCATCCATGGTGTCGCCGATGTGCGTCTGATCGGAATCGATTTCGCCGGTGGGCTCATCCTCGCCGTGATCGGTGTCAAAGACGGAGATGCCGGTTCCTTCGCGCGAATCTGAAGCGCCCAGCCGCGAGTCGGCCAGTGCGATGCCGGACCCGCCGCCGTGACTGTCCGCCTTGCTGTCTTCGAGCGAAATCGACATCGAGTCATCTGCGTCATCGTCACCGGCCAGCAGGTCAATCTGCTCTACCTTGAACATGAGCTTGTCGCGGTCGCGAAACTCCTGGATCTGGCCGGACTTGGCCATGTCCTTGATCTCATCATGGCTCTTGCCAAGTTTCTGAGCGACCTCGTCAATTGTGTAGAACATCTTGGCCATGGCCGAAAACTCCTGTAAAGGTGCGAGCGATCCGCCGCATGAAAGAAGGGCGGGAGACGTGCCGAAAGTGGCGGCTGGGCCGCCGTCGGGGGCCTCCAAACCAGTACGTTAGCGAATCTCGCCGGTTCCGGCAATGGGGGACCGTTTAACCGCGATCGGGGAGGGGTGAGCGTTCGCGCGGGAGGAGCATCCCGCAAGCGCTGCCGGACTGGCGGCCCGTTCCGCTGTCGCCTCGCGGCTCAATGCGGTGTGAACGGCTCTTGCAGTTCACGTCGCGCCGATCGACACATCCACCGGCTGGGGCCTCGGCTCGTAGTTGGGCTGTATCGCGAGCTCCAGCGGGAGACGCTTGCCGGTCACGGGATCCTGCGGAATGTTGTCTTCATCGATGATCCGCTGAATCGCCATGATCCCCTCAATGAGCATCTCGGGACGCGGCGGACAACCCGGCACGTATACGTCCACCGGAATGAACTGATCGACGCCCTGCACCACGGCATACGTGTCGAAGACGCCGCCTGTGGAGGCGCACGCGCCCATCGAGATCACCCACTTCGGCTCAGTCATCTGCAGATAAATGCGTTGAAGCACCGGCAGCATCTTGATCGCCACGCGACCTGCCACGATCAGCAGGTCCGCCTGCCGTGGGCTGAACCGCATCACCTCCGCGCCGAATCGCGCAAGGTCGAAGCGGCTCGATGCCGTCGCCATGAGTTCAATACCGCAGCATGCGGTCGCAAATGGCATCGGCCAGATGGCGGAGCGCCGCGCCCAGTTCACCACGCGATTGAGCTGCGTCGTCAGAATGCCGTACTCGACAGGGATGGCGGTTTCAAGACCCATATCGAGATGATACACACCTCCGCCGCTTGCGGCTTAGCGCCTGGTGCCGACTGCGCAAAGCCATCCCATCTGTCGCGCAAGGCCGCAACCGGCTATCCCCCCAGCGCATCGCGCAGCCGCCCACCCATCGCATCGAGCAGCTCCCGCGCAGCATGCGCTTCCACATCCAGCCGCTGCATGACGATCGCCGTCTTGAGATCGCCTTCAGCACGCGCGAGGAGGTCGACCGCTGCCTGCCGATCGAGTTCCGAGCAGAGCTCGATCAGGATGCGAATTGCCCGGTCGCGCAGCTTGGCATTCGTCGCGCGCAGATCGACCATCAGGTTGCTGTACACCTTTCCAAGCCGAATGAAGAGCGTGGTCGAGATGATGTTGAGCGCGAGTTTCGTGGCCGATCCGGCTTTGAGGCGCGTTGATCCCGTCAGCAGTTCCGGCCCGGTGTCGAGAAAGATTTCATGGTCGATGGCTGCCGGCTCTTGACGCTCTGCCTCCGGGGTGCAGGTGAGCAGGCCGGTCAACGCGCCTTGCGCATGGGCGATGCCCAGCGCGCCGATCACATAAGGCGTTGTTCCGCCGGCGGCAATGCCGAGCACTGTATCTCGCTCATTGAGCCGCAACTCCTCAAGCGCTTCACGAGCGCCTTCCGGATTGTCTTCGGCGCCTTCGGATGATCGGCGGATCGCTGCATCGCCGCCTGCAATCACGCCGACCACGCGCGCCGGATCGACCTGAAACGTCGGCGGACATTCGGAGGCGTCGAGCACGCCCAGACGGCCGGAGGTGCCCGCGCCGATGTAGATCAACCGCCCGCCCCGGCGAAAGCGCGGCGTCAGATCATCGATCAAACGCGCAAGCGGCTCGGCCGCCAGACTCACCGCCTCGCGCACCCGTGCATGATCCTCGATCATCAACTCGATACATGCGCCGGTCGTGAGCGTGTCAAGGTTGATCGACTTCTCATGCCGCTGCTCGGTGCGGATGTGACTGCGATCGGGCGGCAGGACATTCATGCGCCGCACGATACCAAAGCCCACCGACTTCCGTCCCAAAAAGAACAAAGCCCACGGACTCCCGCCCGTGGGAAGCGCTGTGGCATCAGCGCAGCGACACCAACCATAAAAGAAGCCCAGGGACCGGAGTCCCTGGGCTGTGGTTTGCTGTCAATGAAGTATGGATCGATGTTCGATCAGACCATGTCCTTGAGCGCCTTGAGCGGCTGAACCTTGACGACGTTGCGCGCGGGCTTCGCCTTGAAGACGGTCTCTTCGCCGGTGAAGGGGTTGATGCCCTTGCGCGCCTTGGTGGCCGGCTTGCGGACGACCTTGACCTTCATGAGACCGGGAACGGTGAACACGCCCGGGCCGCGCTTGCCGAGATCCTTCTTGATGAGCCCAGCCATGGTGTCGAAGACGCTTTGTACTTCGCGGCGAGCCAGGCCGGTTTGCTCAGCGATCTCGCCGACCACCTGTGACTTGGTGCGGGGCTTTCCAGTTGCGGACTTGGTTGCTGTTGCCATCGAGTGAATCCTTTCGTTAGTGGCTCACCCCGTCACGAGTCTGCGTGCGCCGCGCGCTCGCTGGATCTGTCGGAGCACGTGCCGGGGGTCATTTCAGCGGAAATGTACTGTGTTTCAAGGGGTTCGACAAGCGGGGTGGTGAGAAAATGCTGATTTTTTGGCACTTTTTTGAATGGAGCAATGGCGAGTCTTGTGAGGAGCCGACCCGGGGCGTCGCTTGGGCGCCGCGGCGCGGCTTCTGCGCTGTGCCCCGGCTTGTGTTGTGCCGCGCGATTTGACCGGCGGGTTCGGTGAGGCCATCATTACCACCAGTCGCGCAGGACAGGTGGCCGAGCGGCTGAAGGCACCGGTTTGCTAAACCGGCGTACTCCGTCAGGGGTACCGCGGGTTCGAATCCCGCCCTGTCCGCTTTATCTCCTTTCATCGCCGTGGACCGCTCTCTCGCGGTCGACGGCGATTTTTCATTCGCTCACGAAGACGGCCGCACCGCATGACGCGAGCCGCGTTCCGCATAGGTGATCCGGCCGCGCTCCACGCCGATCATCTCGCCCGGCTCGAAACGGCGCCAGCCCGGCTGACGGTTGAGCGGCACCGTAGAGATCAGCACGCCGATGTTCTCCGGCTCCGTTTCAAAGTCCACATGCATCGCCGGATCATCAAGATGATGCGCCACTCGATGGCTGTTGACCGGCACCATCCACAGCCACAGTCCCTTGAAGCCGTTGAAGTCGTGATAGCAGAACAACCGCTCGCCGTCGGAGATCATCATGTTGAACTTGCCGTGGCGATTGATTTCGATTGCCTTTCGGTGAAGCCACTGCTGCGCCTCGGCTGAAGCAAGCCGTGTCGTGCGATCCACCCCGCGCGTGCCGCGATCGCGGCTGCCCTTGAACAAGCGACCCATTCGTGAAGGGTCCACCGCCGGCCCGTCGGCAGGCCGCTGCGCAAGCTCTTCCATGATGTGGCAGAAGATCTGTTCCGAATCCGTGTCCCCGATCGGCCGGTAGCGTTGCGATGCGAACTCCGTCCACGCGGTGCGGATCGTGCCGTTATGCGCAAAGCAGTATTCAACGCCGTCGAGTTCGCGCGAGAAGGGATGTGAATCAGCCCGCGTGTTCTCGCCGCCCATCGTCTTCTTGCGCACATGCCCGACATAGATATTCGAGCACAGGTGCGCATAGGTCTGGAGAAACTCCGCATAACCGCTCTGCCTCCAGGTCAGCGGCTCTTTCGCAATCGCCAGCGACTGATCCGGATACCACGCAAGGCCCCACCCGTCCGCGTTCTCCTCATCGCGCATCGCAAACGCGCGGATCGAGAAGTCCGCATAAAGAGGTCGAGCGAAACACATGGCCATCAGTTCACACATGGTGGAAGAGAGGCA
>CAZFZT010000075.1:0-7772 GCA_964523675.1 uncultured Isosphaeraceae bacterium | reverse complement strand
TGCTTGACCGCATCATCAATGATGGCCTTCCACGTCCCGGCGTCCCGGTAGAGGCGGCGTTGTCGATGCGCGCCCGACTCGAAGCGATCGATCGCGCGCAGCGGCGCCAAGTGTCGTTCATCTTCATGTTCCATTGCGATCGGCAGCAGGCGCTCCACGAGGTCGCCGATCTCCTGCCGCAACGACTTTCTTCGACCGGCCGGCGTGCTGATGTAAATTGCATCCAGGCCGAACCGGGCGGCGAGCCATTTGTTCTCCGCTGCAATCCAGTGACGCCGTTCATCGCCTGCTCGAATCTGCGGCTTCTCATCGAGCAACCGCTGGCCGAACACCACCATGCTGCGGATCAAGCCCGCCAGTGCGAGCGTGTGGGCCATGCTCCCGGGCATATCGCAGATGCGGAACTCGACGGTGCCCAGATCAGCACGCGGCCGAATGTCCCACTTCACATCCTTGTGCGAGCGCAGCACGTCGCAGTCGCGCATCGTCTGACAGTAGCTGCGGAAGTCCTTCCAGCCGGTGAAATGCGGCGGGATGCCGGCATGCGGCACGATGCCATACAGAATCGCACGGGCCGACGAAAGCCCGGTATCCACGCCCTGCCAGAACGGCGAATTGGCGGAAAGCGCGAGAACGTGCGGCAGGTATTGGATCAGCAGGTTTGACAGCGCGATCGCTTCATCGCCGCTGCGCACGCCGACGTGTACGTGCAGACCGAAGGTCACCCGGTGATAGATCATCCAGGCAAGCCGGTTGCCCGCCTTCGTGTAACGGTCATCAGGAAAGAGGACATTCTCGTTGGGCTTCGCTGAGGGGTGCGTGCCCAGCAGGGCAAGGTTGTAGCCGAGCGAACGCGCGATGTTGCGCACCCTTCGCAGCAAGGTAATCAATTGCTCCCGCGCCTCGGTCACGTTATGGCAGACACCGGTGCGCATCTCGATCATCGATTGCATGAGCTCGGCCGAAACATTCTCGATGTCCTCGTCCTTGCAGGCCGCAAGAATGCGCGGCGAGCCGGGCGCCAGCTCGCCGGTGTCTCGTTCCAGAACCGCCGCCTCGATCTCGATGCCGACAGTGGGCTCCGCGCTGCCATGAAAGGTCAACCCCTCGCCGGCGGGACGAGGCGCCTTGCGCTGCGTGGGCTCATCCTTGCGTTGCGTTGGCGGCTCAGGTTCGTGCGAGTGTTGAATCATGCCGGGGGTACACCGCGCTGGTGCATCGTGATGCTACGAAGTGACGACCCCATCTGGACACCGGCATTGACGCCGATTCTTGACCTGCTCAATGGCCCTTTGCGACTGCATGGAGCAGTCACCTCGTCCCCCCAAAAAACGAGACGGCCGCATGAAGCGGCCGCATGTCTCACCAAGAAATCAAACTGGGGATCTAGGATTCGAACCTAGACTAACTGGTTCAGAGCCAGTCGTGCTGCCGTTACACCAATCCCCATTTGGATCAGTTGCTGCGATTCTATCGGGCAAAGCGAGGCGATCAAGGGCGCTTTGATGGCACCGCTCTCCAAGTGGTACGGCTCTCTGAGCCGTGAGAGTTTCGCCGGGCCTCTGAGCCGGAACTACAGCAGGTCAGAGACCTGCACCACCACAGCAGGTCGGAAACCCGCACCACCACCGTCTCGTCGCACTCCATGCTCTCTCCAGACACAGCCAATGCCAACCAACCCGCGCTCACCATGCGCTGGCTGCCGGGTCGGTACGCGGTGTGCCGGCTGCCGCATAAGGCGCCGCTTCCGGATTGGGCCGGGCGCGCCTCGGGTTTGAGCGCGATCATTCGCACCGCGGATGAACTTACGATCATCGCTGATGAATCGCACATCCCGAGCGATCATCCGGAGGTCGCCGTCGAAACCGGCTGGATGGCCATGCGCGTGGTCGGCCGGCTCGACTTCGGGCTTGTTGGCATTCTCGCCCGGCTCACCGGCGCGCTTGCCGATGCGAATGTTCCCGTCTTCGCCGTTTCGACGTATGACACTGATATTCTGCTCGTCAAGGCCGAACACAGCCAGCGAGCGGAAACAGCATTGCGGTCCGTGGCAACGTTTGAATGATGAGCAGTGATCGCTCCAACATGCCTCACAACCTGCTGCGCACCTGCGGGTGTTGCGGCTTGATACAACAGGCGCCTGCCGCGCTGCCTCACCGGATGCGAGCATGCTGCGCGAGGTGCGGATGCAGTATTGATGTACGTGCGATCAACGCGCGAAGCAACAGTCGAGCAGCCGCGTTCGCCGCAGCCGCGCTGATTCTCTACCCGGCCGCGGTCACACTTCCCATGATCCGCGTTGAGCAACTCGGTCACGATAACGAAGCAAGCATTCTCGAGGGAATCACCTCGCTGTTTTCAGCAGGCCATATGGTCGTCGGCCTCGTGGTGTTGTTCTGCTCGGTCATCTTTCCGCTGGGAAAGCTTATCGCGCTGTTGGGGCTGACGCTCGCGGGAACGTCGCTTGCCCATCATCACCGACGGTGGACATGGCGGCTCATCGAATGGACCGGGAAGTGGGGTATGCTCGACGTGGTGCTGGTGGCGATGTTGGTTGCGATTCTGAAGCTCGGGGACATGGTGAGCGTCTCGGCCGGCCCTGCCGCGCTCCTGTTCACTGGATGTGTGGTGTTCAACCTCATCGCAGCCGCTTGTTTCGACCCGAGGCGGCTGTGGGAAGAGCAGTGAATTGCTCAACTGGGGACGATCAGGTTGTGGCGAAACCGCCGCTGAGAATAGAACACGCTAGGTGCGATGGCCGTCGGCGGTTGGCAGACTCTTTCCCATGATGACCGCAGAGAGCGCGCTGATGGCCTCGCGCACATCCCGGATATCCGCATCGCAAATCTCGCCGTCGCTGATCGCAGCAATCGCTTCCGCGCATTCGCGCACCGCATTCACCATGGATTCCTCCGGATGAGCGTGGCGCACGAAGTGGCCGCCCATCTCCTGGCAGATGAAGTCGAGCGCCTTATCGCCGGCTTCGGGTGTGGCGCTCTGAAGGCAGCGAATGATCCGCTCGACCGGATTCGGCTGGGCGCCGCACAGGATGCGGTTGATCTGCCGCGTCGACAGGCCCATGCACCCGGCAAAACGGTGAACGCCAACGCTTTCCACCAGTTCCTCCAGCCGCTGCAGCGACTGTTCCCGAAGTTGATAATCCGATTGAACATTCATGGTCCGACCCTCCACTGAACGCTTCCACGCCGGCTGCAAGCGCTCAGATTGCATTGTCAATGTGTCGCGCCTCGTGCGCGGCTACAAGATACCACACTCGTGCGGCAGGGTGTCAAGAAAAGGCAGTGAGAAGTTCAGCTTGGCAGGCCGGCCCAGGAGCCGTGCCCCAGAATTACAGCAGCGGGCTGAGGATGCCCACGGCATTTTCCCCCAGACGCTTTGCTCGGCCGCGCTTCGCCCAGTCAGCAAGCGCCAGTCGTCGCGATTGCTCGACATAGGAAGTCTGCAGGAACCGCAACTGGCTGGCGAAGTCGGTGTCATACACGAGCAGACTCACCTCGAAGTTCAACTCGAAGCTCCGCCGATCGAGATTGGCCGTGCTCACCAGCGCCAGGTCTCGATCGACCGTCATCGTCTTGGCATGCAGGAGACCGTTCTGAAATTCGTAAATCTTGACACCGGCTTCGAGGAGTGATTCATAGAAACTCCGACTGGCGATGCGCACCAGCAGCGAGTCGTTTCGCGCCGGAACCACGAGAATGGTGTCCACACCGCGACGGGCTGCAGTGCGAAGTGCGGCCGCAGTCGATTCATCCGGCACGAAGTACGGCGTGGTCAGGATGAGTTCCTCGCGCGCTGAATGAAAGGCCGATTGCGAGAGTTGCCGCAGCGCCTCGTTGTAGGCATTGGGGCCGGTGCCCATCACCTGGGCGGCGATGCCGTCTTCAATGTAGATGGGGTCGATCGCCAGCACGTACTCGAGCGATTCGTTGGTGTCGAGGTACCAGTCTTCGATAAAGAGCATCTCCAGATCGCGCGTCACCGGCCCCTGGATGCGCACCGAGACGTCGACCCACGGCGCGTACTTGCGCTTGGGCGCAAAATCAGCGTCGGCAATGTTCTGGCTGCCGGTGTACGCCGTGGCGCTGTCGATGATGACGATCTTACGGTGATTGCGCAGGTCCATCCGCGCAAACGGAAGACGAAGAACACTGGTGGGGAGCGCTTCGACCACGTTCACGCCGCGGCGGTTCATCTCTTCGCGCAGCTCAGACTTCAGGAAGTCACGTGATCCAACGCCATCCAAAAGCACGCGGCATTCCACGCCGCGCTCCGCTGCGCGAATCAGCGCCTCGCCCAGGCGCCGGCCGGTGGCGTCACCGAGGTAGATGTAAAACACCATGTGAATGCGCTGACGGGCTGCATCGATGTCCTGGATGAGGCGGTGGGTCATTTCATCCGTGTCGCTGATCAGCTCCAGCGCATTGCCCCCTAGCGCGCGGTTGTGGCTGACCGCTTCGCCAAGCGCGATGATCGGTTGATACTGCAGCGCGACCGGTGGTTGCATGGCGCGGCGGGTTGATGCGGGCGGCGTCGCCGACGCTTCGATGCGCTCCATGATCTCGCCATGCCGACGAATGCGGCCCCGGCCCAGACGCACTTCCCCGATCAGCAGATAAAGCAGAAATCCGAAGATGGGAACTATCAGGATCAGCAGAATCCACGCCACCGTGATGGCAGGATGCGGCCGCCTCCGCATGAGGATGAACCCCGCCAGCACCAGACGGAGCAGGAACTCCACGAACAGCGGGATTGCAGAAGGGAATCCCATGCCGGCAAAGTGTAAGCAAATCAGCCGCTCGCGTTCGATTCCCCGGCCGGCGCGCTTCGAGCATCGAGCGTGCGCACACCGGCCTGACCCCGGCCGATTGACATCAAGCCGAGGGCAAGCCAGCACAAGCCCGCAGCGGAAGCAATGACGGCGATCGCCTGCCACTGTGTTGGTGAAGCAGGCGTCGCGCCGCCCGCCGCCAAAGAGGCGATCCCCATGAACGGGCCCACCGCGACAAGATTGCTGCGCACGCTCGTCCACGATGCGCCCAGCAGCACCAGCAGCGGCCCAAGCAGGGTCAACGCAACACACGCCGTCATCGCAATCGCTCGCACCGCCGGATGGCCGGACGTGCTGCGTTGAGACGGCTTGATGGCGGAAGCGATGATCGCGCCGATCATCGCCATCCACGCCAGTAGCATGGCATCGATGGCGGCGGTCCTGCTGACGGTCCACACCGTGAAGACGCGCGGCACCCAGACGATGATCTGAAGCAGCGTCGCCAGCGTCAGCAGGTCAAGCAGCGTCTGCTTCGCAGGCAGCGGCGTCGGCGGTTGGCTCAGGCGCAGCAGCGGCCAGCCGATCATCAAGCCGAGCGTTACAAACTGAAGCATCAAGCGAATCCCCGGCTCAAGACTCGCAGCCGTCGCATGCACCGGCGTGCGCAGTCCCATCGCCAGCAGCAGTGAGGCGGCAAACCACAGCGCGGCAAGAAAGATCAAGCCGCGCGGCAGGATCAGTTGCGGCCTCGAGTTGGTCGTTGTTGCAACCAAGCAGCGCACAGTGAACCGCCCGATGAGGGAAAAGTCAACATGGCTCGACGACGCTCGATCGCGGAGATGAATGCTCGTTGTCTATCGGCGATCGCCGGGCTTGACCCGCCGCAAGACGCGCATTGCGCGGTTGCCCCGGTACTGCCCGATGTGCGCGAGGAACTTCGGCACCCCGCCGGCCGTCAGCGTCACCGGCGACGTGGCCGGCTTCTCGGTCAGAATCACATCGCCCACTTCAAGATTGCGCAGCTCCGCCATCGTGATCGTTGTTTCCGCCAGAATGCCGGAGACCTCGAGCGGCGCGTCCTTCAACTGGTGCGCAATGAAGCGACCCCACTGTGCTTCGCCACGATGTTTGCCCGCGAGGAACCAGCTCTGGTTGGACAGATCATCGACGACCGGTTCAATGGCGTTGAACGGAATGCACAGCGACATCGTTCCCGCGCGGTTCGTCATGCGAATCTCGAAGCCGATGACGACCACCACCTCGTTGGGCGGCACGATCTGCACGATCTGCGGATTCGATTCCATGTCGCCAAGCGTGAACTCGATCGTGCGAATCGACTCCCATGCCTCGCACAATGCGGCCATGCCTCGATCGAGAATCTTCCGCACCAGACGCGTTTCGATCATGGTCATCGCCCGCTGCGGAATGAAAACATCCTGGTTCGACCCTCCGAGCAGCCGATCGATGATCGGGTAGATGATGAGCGGCGAGATCTCAAGGCACAACTGTCCTTCAAGTTGAGACGCATCGATCAGGTTGAAGCTCGTCGGATTGGGCAGCGAGGAGATGAACTCGGAGTAGGTCATCTGCTCGGCATGCGCGACGCGCACTTCGACGATCGTGCGCAGGAAGCCCGAAAGCGATGCGCCGTAGTTGCGGGCGAACGTCTCATGGAGTGTCTGGAGCGCCCGCATCTGGTCCTTGCTGATGCGCTCCGGACGCTTGAAGTCGTAGTCCTTGATCTCGACGCGCTCCATGCGGCGGCGATAGCGCGAGAAGATCTGGGCATGGACCGTCGGCCCTTCAACCTCGCCCGTTCCCACCGCCGTCAGCAGCGCATCAATGTCAGATTGGTCGAGAAGATCAGTCATGCGGGCGGGAGGTTACGGATCAGTCATCAACAGCGGATGCCGGGCCTGACAGCGAAGGAGGAGGGCGGGAATCGAGCCCGGCAAAAACCCGGAATCATGGTAAGCAGTCGAGCGTTCTTCCTTCGACTGTTGTATTTGGCCGGTGAGGAGCACTATCGTTCTCACCCTGGAGGGGCACTGCCTTTATCGGAGCATTGCCGCCGCACGCTTGAGATCGCCTTCGCCAGATCGAGACCTGTCGCCTTTCATCATGCATCATTCACGGTTCATTCGTTCGCTCCTGCCCCTTCTCGCACTCATGGCGATGGCCGAGGCGGCGCTGGGTCAGTTCACCACCCCGGGAACCGCTCCGCAACGGGCCAAACGCGTTGCTGCCCAGTTGGTGTTCCAGGAATCCGCGCTGGCGCCCGGCGAGGCGGCGATGCTCGGCATCCTTCTTGATGTGCAGGAGAATTGGAAGATCCAGGCAGGCGCGGGCTCCGGCGATGAACTGGAGTTCACCTATCCGACGCAGGTGACGCTGACACTGCCCGACGGCTGGATCGCAGGTGACGTGCTCTGGCCCAAGGCCAGGCCGTTCACCGTAGGAGAGGGTGAACATGCGATTCAATCCAATGTGTATGCCGATCGTGTGCTTTTGGGTGTTCCGGTTGAAGTGCCCGCGGCGGCGACGCCCGGCGAATACGAGATCGTCGCAACCGTGCGCTACCAGGCATGTGATCCTCAGAAGTGCGACATGCCGACCGATGTATCGGCCCGCCTGATGGCAAAGGTGGTGGGGGACCCTGATGATCCTCGGGGCGCGGCTCTTGAGACAGATGTCGCAAAGCTCTTTGATGAACTGCTCGCGCTGCACGACGATGCGCGGGGGTCCAACGCGCCGCGCGGCGAAGAGGACGGCGGCGGCTCACGAACTGATGATGCGCCTGCGCATGCGGTCGAACCTGCCCTGGAGCAAGGAGGGGCGCAGGATGCCTTGGCCGCGCCGGCCCGTCCGACGTTCTTCGGCTTCACGCTTCCGAGTTTCGATGGTCCGCTTGGCCTGTTCGTCCTCGCGCTCTTCGCTGCCCTCGGCGGGTTCATTCTCAACCTGACGCCATGCGTACTGCCCG
>CAZFZT010000074.1:0-17278 GCA_964523675.1 uncultured Isosphaeraceae bacterium | reverse complement strand
GGCCTCCCTCTCGAAGCTGCAGACGCTCTGGCTCAACGGGACGCAGGTGAGCGACGAGCAAGTCGAAGCGCTGCGAAGGACACATCCTGATTGCGTTATCTATATTTAGAGGCGAGCCGTCGCGTCCCCGCGACGGATGACGCAAGGCGTTGCGGCATTCAGGGCAGCAAAAAAGGCGCGCCGTGTGGCGCGCCTCTTGGGGTTCTTGCGTGCGTTAGCGTTCCGCGATCAATCAGGGGTTGACACGGCCTGACCTTCGCGTTCGCCACCGCCCCCGGAATTGCCGGAATTGCCGGAACCGGAACCGGAGCCGCCTTTGCCGCCTCGGCCTCGGCCTCGTTTGCGGTCGCCGCCGCCTCGGCCACCACGGTCGCCGCGATCGCCTCGGTCTCGGTCACCTCCGCCGCCCCCGGAGCCGGAGCCGCCTTCGCGTCTTGGTGGTCGGGAGCCGTCGCCGACTTGGGTTGGTGCACCGTCGTTGAGGGTTTCGCCATCTGCGATGAGGGCCTTGCGGGAGAGTTTGATGCGGCCGTTGTCGTCGACGTTGATGACCTTCACCTTGATGGTGTCGCCGATCTTGACGACTTCATCGACGGACTTGACGTAACCCTCTGCGAGTTCGGAGATGTGGCACATGCCGTCGGTGCCGGGCGCGATTTCGATGAACGCGCCGAAGTCCTTGGTGGAGACGACCTTGCCTTCGTAGATGGAGCCGACCTTGATCTCCGCGCCGAGGGCTTCGACTTCCGCCTTGGCGCGCTCGCCGGCTTCGCCATCGGTGGCGGCGATGTAAACGGTGCCGTTGTTTTCGATGTCGATGCAGTCACGCGAAGTCCGCCGCCGACTTCGACGCCACCAACCCAAGCGTGCTTCGGGAACCGGAAGAGCGAAATCTCAACATCGAATCATTATTGCCCGAACAACCCTCGCCGCCCGGCATCGATTATGATAAATGCCACGGTGGCGTCAGAAGTCTCAAACATCCTCCGAGCATATCGCGATTCCCTAGGGGCATCCCGGGCGCGGTACGAATCTCTCTACGCCGAACGGGGCGAGAACGCTGTTCAATTCTACCGCGACTACGTCCACGCGATGACCAGGCAACTGGCAACGATGTGGAGCGAAGCAGGTTCGCGCCGCCGACTGCACCGAAGCATCGAGCGATTTTTCGGCACGACAACACTCGACTTTGTCGCCATTGACGGGAGTTGCAACAAGGACCTATTCAGCGACTTTGTGGTCTTCTCGGCCTGTGCATACGGTGCAAAGGGGCAGCTTGAGTTGCACGAAGATGATCGTCGACCCAGCATTCGATATCGCCGCTGGCAACTGGAGCGAGATGTATCAATGGTGGCATACGTGCCCGTCCCGATGGCTCAACTCGCGGAGGCTGTCGGTAGTGAGGAGGACTTTCTCATGAGCGATGCCGAGCGCGTCAACCTCGCTTCTGTTCACACCAAGCTGATGCAACTGGCTGAGGTGTATCTTGCATACAACGTAGTTACTTCGTCTGCAATCGAGCGACCGCGGCTCGTGCTTATGGATCTGCTCCCTTCGAGTGTCATCGCCTCGATTGCAGCAAAGCCTGACGCCGTCAATCTGTGCGGGTACCGTCACGACCGCCGACGTCTTGACTTTCGAGACGTTGTCACCGCCTTGGCTCATCCGTTTTCAGGAGAACTCGGATTACCGAACGCCAATCGGTTCCGTTTGCATTCGCTTGTCCTGGCAGAGTTGGCAAGGGCGAAGTGCAATGAAGTCGATCTGCGAGAGATTGCGCAGAATCACAGTGTCGATCTTGGGACTCTTCGGAAAGCGGCCGCTCGCGGCCCATTGTTTGGCGACCTGCAGAGATACCGCGTCGGGGACGGAGGATTGCTCGACCATTCGATGGGTTCTCCCACATTCATCCCACGCGTTCAGCGCCTTGGCGTGCTGCGGGATGATGTGTTCGCTACCGAATGGAACGAACCTGATCTTGGGTCTGTCGCTTTGGATGTGCGGGAGAGTTGGGAGTTCACCAAGGGCCTATTTCAGTCGATCTGCAGGCGGCTCTTTCGAGACAAGAAGCCCGAAGCCATGATCTACACGGCGGAAGATGAGCATGGCGTTGAGCGAGAACACTGGCTTGATCCCAATGACATCGATTTTCTCACCGGCGTTGGCTTGCGGGCGCTGGTAGAGGCATGCTGGGAGCAGAAGGTCATGCTCTTGGGAATCGCCAAAGATTCGACGTCCCGATACTTCACGCGTAACTATCTCGGCGTCCTAAGGCATGCGGTGCAAATTCCGGAGCTTGCAGCGCTCCAGGTGGATCGGCTCCCTTGGACCGATCGAATGTTCTTCGAGTTCGTTGCGCTCACTTTGGACGATCTGGAGGCGCCGTGGGGAACGTGCGAATTCGATTCAGCCTTTATGACTCTGTGGATGAAGGCAGTCGGTCGCGACAATGATGATGGCCAGAAAGCGCTTGGGGCTGTGCAGGATTACATCGTCGCACACATGGGCCTTTTCAGCCGGTCCTTGGCACAGTTCTACATCAACCGAAGCAAGCGCTCGCCGCTCATGGGGCACGTTGTATTCGTCGATCGCCTCTGTTCGCCCGGCCTCGATCACAGCTCTCCGCGTTTGGACCTGACCACAACAACCCTAGAGACACGAGGCATCCTTCCGCATTATCTTGGGAACGTTCACCCCATTGGTTTTACAGGCGGTGACGACTCAAACACGGGACAGGACATCGCGATGTATCTGCTTAACTCGCTCACTCGGAACCATTATCCTGAGGTCATCGGGTATCCTGATCCGCTGCACAAAGCAGATTGGGGCGCAAAAACGCTCGGCGATCGACTTCGAGCAGCTATCCGATCCAGCGAGGTCTCATTTAATGCACGGCCACTGGCGCGCACCCTTCGATCAATTCGCGAAGCATTCAGGAGACGATGACTTTGTACGCAAAGAACAGCGAGGGCAAGCAGATTGTCGGAACATTGATGCGGATCGAGGAAGACCCGCTCTCACGCTACAGATTCGAAATCTGGTTCGATTACACGCGCGATGTGATCAACACGCTTGGTGAAGGCGCGATGATCACTGTACCAAACTTTCATCTCGATCCGCGCGGCCGCGATCACGAATGGGCGAGTGTCCTTGAGATTACAACCATGCTGCCAGTCCACTACGCGATCGGGGACACAATGTCAGGGTTTCCCGGGTTCCTTGAGGAAGCTGCGCGCAGTGCCGGGCAAGATTGGATCGATCAGGAAACTGAGGCGACGGATGACACCACGAAGATCAAATGTGTGGCGATCCCTACGAATCTGATGATGGACGATGACGGCAATCTTGTGCAGGAGCAGGGTCTGCCGATGGTAGGACATCCCGCACGACTGCTTGATACGGCCACGACACAGAAGCTAGCGAACCTTGGGATCGACATCGAGGCGGATCATGTCGCTCGCATGGGGCCGTTGCTGCGCGATGAGGACGTCTCTATCTACCTTCGCATTGAGGACGCCCTGAAGACCCACTTTGCGATCTTCGGGTTCACGGGGGCAGGTAAATCGAATCTCCTCTCGACCAGCATCGCAAAATTCTTGGGAAAAGGCGATGGACCTCCGGTCAAGCTCGTGGTGTTTGATCTCATGAGTGAGTTTGCGGTGCTGCTCGCGGACTTGTTGGCTGATCTTCCTCATGCTGGGCTGGTAGCCGTTGGGCCAGAGACTCTGCCAAATCCAGTTCTCGACTATTATGCTGCTCCGGAAGGCGATCGTCCATCACTACTGGACGCTGCGGCGATGAGCTTTGCGCAGACGACGCTTTACCCCAAGCGATTGAAGCCCCATCGCGACCGATTTCGACAGGTGTTCGCGCGCATGCTCAGTGAGAATCGTCTCCGGGTATGGCAAGAGCGCGAGCGTACGCTCGCACAGTTCATCACCGAACATGAGGACGAGATACGCAAGGGAAGACCAGCTAACAATGATGCGCCGGTCATTCAAGCGATCTTTAGTGACATCCAGACTAATTACGCAGTTCCTTTCACGCAGGCAAATGTGGATTCCTTGCTCGCACGAATCCAACAAGATAAGCAGAACGTTCAAGGTGCGACTGCTAGCACATGGCTGAGGGTAATGGAAACTTTGATTAGGCGGGAGCAGGAGCGCCTCTCGGGACAGCGAGACGCTCCTGCGAACTGTCGTGTCCGAATCCCAGGGATCGTGGAGAGACTGAACTCTGACGATGGATCATCGCTCATCGTGGTCCAGGCAGCAGACCCCGATGAGCTTCGCGAGTTTGCGGCGAACCTCGGCAATGCTCTCTATGAGAGTCGCCGCCGATCAGGTCAGATAGAACCGCTCGTCAGCTTTATCTTTGACGAAGCAGACGAGTTCATACCGTTGACTGCGGACTATGAGAGCCAAAAGCGCTCAACTGCAATCGCCCATACCCTAGCCCGACGCGGGCGCAAATTCGGCTTGGGTCTGGGAATCGCAACCCAACGCGTCACGTATCTGAATACAAGTATCATGGCTCAGCCGCATACCTACTTCATCTCGAAGCTGCCTCGCAAATCGGACAGAGACCGCGTCTGTGAAGCCTTCGGCATATCCGAAGATATGTTCCGTCAGACGTTCAAGTTCCGCAAGGGCGATTGGCTCATTGTGAGTCACGAGGCCACCGGTTTGGAGTCTGTGCCCTTACCGATCCATACCGAGAACGCCGACGAGCGAATACTCAACTGGCTGGACGAGCAGGAGTTCTGAGGAGCCCACGATAGAGCATGAGCGTGTTGTGCGCCCCCCTGCGCTTGTTCCGATTCAGTCCCCGGAAGATCAGGACATCAATCTTGATGTCTTGACATACCCGGCATTTGCACTTCTCCCATGGCCGCTCCTCCAGCGTTCGGCGGTACGCCGCCCGGAGTGATTTCTCCTCGGCCTCATCACGCTGAAGCAACCCGTCGTAGGCCATCACTGCATCGAGACACGTTGTCAGCGACATCTGCTTTCGGGAGTACGCCCGCAACGCCCGCAGCGCAGCGCGCTCCCGCTTCAGGATGGTCGATTCATGGTGCCGCGCTTCGCGCATCCGCTTCATTGTTCTCGGATCATGAGAGGGCGGAACCCGAATAGCGGCATACCACTGTCCATCCGCGCCGAGGTAGTTCTGATCGGAGCGCAGCCACGACTTGCGGAAGTACGTCGCGCTGTCGAAGCTATCGACGCCGTATGTACGAAAAGCGGTTTGTAGCTTTGGACGATAGACGCCCATGAGGTGCAGCCAGGGACGATTCTTCACGTGTCGAAGCGCGTCAGTTACGGTTTTGACGATTTCAGAGATTTCCCCGTCCGACTTCGGCACAAGGCCGCCGAGCGCGATTCGGCGATAGCCCATTTCGCGGTACTGGTTTGCGGTAAGAGCGTAGTCTTCTGGCGAAAGCCCTTGAACGACGCCGACAGGGTTAAAGCGACATTCGCGCCGCCGCCATGCTTCCATGAACTTGAGGGCATTACGCCGGGTGATCTTGACGCGATCCAACTGCTGCGCTTTGGTCAATCGCTTTCGCTTCCCATCCCGAACAATATGCGTCACGGGAATATGGTCGACACTCGCGCCCAGATCGAACCCGAAGAGTTCATAGATCGCTACGGCTTGCTCGACCGAGATGGTCGGCTCATCTTCATTCACGTAGCTGAACGCGCCGCAGTCGCCAAAGGCCCATTGATCCGCCGCCAATCCGAAGTGCTTCTTCACGGATTTGGGAGCGAGTGAAGCTGGCGATGAAGATTCGATCGCTCGCAGCAGGCCCTTTCCTGTTTGGCTTTGCGCCAAGCTGACGAGAATGCCATCTGCCAGACGCTTGGGTGCGACCAATTGCGAGCAGTGAACCTCGTTTCGTGAAGCGCGGTGGGGGCTGGAGAACCGATCATGGGAGAAGTTGAAATCGGCATCGACGAAGTCGTCCCAATCTGGCAGGAAGTAGACGGGGCGGCCCTCAGCACGCGGACAATGGTCGAGTCGTTGAACTGGGTTGCCGGCTTCCTTCTCCAATGCTTGCCGAAGATACGACAACTTCATGCCAATTGGACCGGGGGCAACGTTCACCGCTCGCGGCCAACATCGCTCGGCGGTCTCGTGAATCGCGGGCAGGTAGTCCCGGCCGAGGATCAGGTCCACATGAGAGTGCAACGACTTCCATCCATCCAGCGTCTTCGCAACATCATCGACAAGTTGCCTTGCCCTACCCGAAGACATCCGCCGGTTGTAGCGCTCGATCGGAGTCAGCCCGCCGATGAGCCCATACTTGGCTGAGAGCACGGCTACAGAGACTTGCTCTGGCCACTGGAAAGATCGCAGGAACTTCCGTAGCACCAGGTACGCCGGTCCGTCATACCGATCGACAGCCGGGAGCACGCCAGGTGTACTCTTCTTCGTCGCCGAACACCCAAGTACCAGAAGCCGCCGTTGCATGAGAAGTCCCTCGGGGGGTTGGCCAACCCTAGCAGGTATCGCGCGATTGGGCAAGGGCCATACTTGGGTCGCGCATGAGAAGAGGCGCGCCTTGCGGCGCGCCTCTTCGATCATTCACAAATCGCCTAACCACTCAGGAGTTCGACACGGCTTGACCTTCGCGTTCGCCGCCGCCCCCGGAACCGCCGCCGCCGCCTTTGCCGCCTCGGCCTCGGCCTCGTTTGCGGTCGCCGCCTCGGCCACCGCGATCGCCTCGGTCTCGATCACCGCCGCCGCTACCGGAACCTCCGCCGCCTTCGCGGCGTGGGGGTCTGGAGCCGTCGCCGACTTGGGTTGGTGCGCCGTCGTTGAGGGTTTCGCCTTCTGCGATGAGGGCTTTGCGTGAGAGTTTGATCCGGCCGTTGTCATCGACGTTGATGACCTTCACCTTGATGGTGTCGCCGATCTTGACGACTTCATCGACGGACTTGACGTAACCCTCTGCGAGTTCGGAGATGTGGCACATGCCGTCGGTGCCGGGCGCGATTTCGATGAACGCGCCGAAGTCCTTGGTCGAGACGACTTTGCCTTCGTAGATGGAGCCGACCTTGATCTCTGCGCCGAGGGCTTCGACCTCTGCCTTGGCGCGCTCGCCGGCTTCGCCATCGGTGGCGGCAATGTAAACGGTGCCGTCGTTTTCGATGTCGATGGTGGCTCCGGTTCGTTCCTGGATGGCGCGGATGGTCTTGCCGCCGGGGCCGATGATCTTGCCGATCTTCTCGGGGTCGACGATGATGGTGATGATTCGCGGGGCGTACTTGGAGAGGTCTTTGCGGGGCGCGGGGATGACGGCTTCCATCTGCTCGATGATGTGGAAGCGGCCTTGGCGGGCTTGTTCGAAGATGGTTTCGATCTCCTCGAACCAGAGGCCACGTGCTTTGAGGTCGAGTTGGATGCCGGTGATGCCGTCGCGTGTGCCGGAGACTTTGAAGTCCATCTCGCCGAAGAAGTCCTCTTCGCCGATGATGTCGGTGACGTGGATGACGGTGCCGTCGTCCTGTGTGAAGCGTCCGACGGAGATGCCGGCGCAGGTGGCCTTGATGGGGACGCCGGCGTCCATGAGCGCGAGGCATCCGCCGCAGACGGAGGCCATGGATGAGGAGCCGTTGGACTCGGTGATGTCGGAGACGAGGCGGACGGTGTAGGGGAATTCGTCAAGGTCGGGCAGAATGCCGAGCAGCGACCGCTCCGCAAGCGCGCCGTGACCGATCTCGCGCCGACCCGGACCCATAATTCTTCCTGCCTCACCAACACAAAATGGCGGGAACGAATAATGCAAGAAAAATTTCTTGGCATACTCCGGAAGCAAGCCATCAACGATTTGCTCGTTGCGCGCTGTACCTAATGTACATGTAACAAGCGACTGGGTTTCACCTCGCTGAAAAAGGGCAGAGCCGTGGGTTCTTGCAAAGATACCGACTTCCATCGTTAGCGGCCGGATGGTCGTGAAATCACGTCCGTCCGCGCGGATTCCGCGCTCCTTGATAAGCTGTTGGGTGACCTTTTTCTCTAATGTTCGGAACGCTTCTTTTGCCCAGTTGCGACGCTGCTCCGCTTTGATGTGCTCAGAGTAGGAGACACCTTCCGGAACTGCGAAGTGTTCATCGAGCAGGCGCGTGCGAATTGCATCGACTGCATCGCCGCGCTCATGCTTGCCTTTGATTTGCCTCGCCTGAAGCAAGTCTTCATACGTAAGATTCTTTACCTGCTGGGCAATCTCATCAGGCGGCAGTGCAATCGCACCCATGCGCTTCTCGGCCTTGCCTGCCTTCTCCATCAGTTCGACTTGCATTTCAAGGATCGGCTTGATGCCTTCCTCATAACCGAACTTCATGGCAGCGAGTACGTCGGCCTCGGGAACCTCAGCCGCGCCAACTTCGATCATGTTGATACCGTCTTTATGACCCGAGAGCACAAGATCAAGATCGGAAAACTCAAGTTGCGCGTAGGTGGGGTTGAGGACGAACTGCTCGCCCTCATCGGTGATGATGCGGCCGACGCGCACGGTCGCAACCGGCCCTTCGAACGGCGCATCGGTAATCATGAGCGCGGCCGAGGCGCCGGTGCAGGCGAGCACGTCGGTGTCGGTCTGGCCATCGTGACTCATCACGAACGCTTGGAGTTGAACCTCGTCGATAAAGCCATCCGGGAAGAGAGGCCGAATCGGGCGGTCCATCATGCGCATGGTGAGAATTTCCTTCTCATTCGGCGCGCCTTCGCGCTTGCGGAAACCGCCCGGGAACTTGCCGGCTGCGGGCATCTTCTCGCGGTAGTCGCACTGAAGCGGGAAGAAGTCGAGGCCCGGCCTCGGATCAGCGCGCATGGCGGTGCAGAGCACCGTGCCCTCGCCATAGGTGATCATGACCGCGCCAGATGCGAGTTTCGCAATCTTGCCGGTTTCGAGTCGGAGCGTCCTACCGCCCACTTCGCGTTCAACAACGATGTGATTCATGGGTTACCTCTACATTGGGATGCGCGCATCGCGCATCGTGCTGCATGATGCAATCCGGCAACCCCTGAGAGGCAGAAGGCAAGAGGCAGAGCCATTGGAGAAGTGTCAGATCGTCAGCATGTCGAAAGCCGGTCGGCCCATTGCGCAGAGCCAGATTGTACTTTCGACTTCATGACCTCTCGACACTTCGAGGCAGCATCTGTCGCTTGCCCACTGCCGCCGGCGGTGGCCGGCCGCGTGGATACATGTCGTCCGCAGTCCAGACTGCGGACCTTAAAGAGAAGCCGCCACCTTTGCGGTCGCGGCGTCACAAATTTATTTGCGCAGCCCCAGTCGCTTGATGGTGTTCTGATAGGCGTCGCGGTTCGTGCGAGCAAGGTACCTGAGAAGGCGGTTTCGCTTGCCAACCATCATGATGAGGCCGCGACGTGAGGCATAGTCCTTCTTGTGTGTGCGGACATGCTCAGTCAGTTCTGCGATGCGAGTCGTTAGAATCGCGATCTGGACTTCTGGAGAGCCGTTGTCGCCATCGTGCCTTCGAAAATCTTGGACCAGTTGGGTCTTCTTTGCGGGTGCGATCGTCATGGAATGAACTTCCAAAGTAGCCGGGCCTCGACCCGGCGGTGCCTAGGGTTTCTCGATGAATCGGATAGTGTATCAGGGTTATGACCGCCCGTCCAACTGCCTAGGGCAGGAGCGGATACCGTTCCGAGAGCCGGCTCTCAGCTCGGCATCAATTCAGGGTGGAGAGCGGGCAGGGGAGTGAGCGAAGCGTTCACACGATGTCGAAACGCTCTGAGCGGATGTGGGACATCGGCACCCCCAGCCGCCTCAAAGCCGGCTCAACGGCGTTCATCATGGCCGGAGGGCCACAGATGAAGAAGGGCCACTCCTGTACCGAGCGGTCCTCTATATGCGCCCGAATCATTTCTTCCGTCAGGAGGCCGACCTCGCCGGTCCAACCCTCCGGCGGGTGTTCAATGACATGAACCACCTTCAAATTGATCTGTTGCGCAAGGTCTTCCAGTTCTTCGCGAAAGGTGGCGCGATCCCAAGCAGGATTGCCATAGAGGAGCACGAAGGGCCTCTTATCGCTGCGATCCCGAGCGGTCCGAAGGATGCTCATGATCGGTGTGATTCCGATGCCTCCTGCAAGGAAGACAGCACCGGGTGATGCGTCCTCCAACGAGAAGGCGCCATATGGACCTTCCAGAAAGGCGCGAGTTCCCGGCCGTACATCTTTCATCGATCGAGTGAAGTCGCCGAACTCCTTGATCGTCAATTCGACCTCCTGCGGCGCCCTCACTTGACTTGATGAGAATGAAAATGGATGTTGCTGAAGCGTGAAGGGTGTGTCGCCGACGGTCAACCATGCGTACTGCCCCGGTTGGAAGATGAATCCACGATGAGCATCCGGCTCAAGGGTCAATGTCCATGACGCGTCGCGCTGTGGCTGGATGTTGGTGATCCGCCATGGCCTTCTTCCCATACGCAGCGGCTTGAAGACGCGGGCATAGAGCAGAAGAGCCACTGAGGTACCAGTGAGAAGGATCCAGAATGCTTGCTTCCAAAGCGGTTCCACATAGTGACCGACACGCAGCATATGTGCGAGGCCAATAAACACAACCAAAAGCGCTGCGATGCCATGGAGGAGTCGCCACCATTCATAGGGCAGTCGAAATCGCACACGCCAGAGCGTGGTCGCGACAAGCAGCACGAGGAGCACGGTCACCAGAGTCAGCGCAGCCGCACGCCCGAAGTTCACACGAGGGTCGAAGAACCGCATATATCCAGGCCTTACCAGGATCAGAATGACCGGGTGCGCGAGGATGAATGCAACGGCAACGAGTCCTGCCTGGCGATGAAACTGAAGCAGCGTGTCAATTCCGAACGGCCGGCCGATTCCCCGAAAGCGCGCCGTGAGAGCAAACTGTAGGACGAGCAGCGAGAAGCCGACGAACCCCAGCCCCACGCCAAACTCCACCCAGTATGGCCGGCTGCGCGGAGGATCGATCATCGCGATTCCGAGCGGAAGAAGCGCGAGTGCGAAGTAGAGGGCGCACCAGCCGATCGTCGCCTGTAGGTACCGTTTGGTTTGAGCACGCACTGGGTTGAGGATACAAACGCGACTTCATCCGATCAAAGTCGCTCTTCGTTGCTTCCGTGGTCATCAGACCGACCGAGGCCGTCCGGCAGGGGAGCTTACGGTGCGTTCGTACCAAAGATCTGGGCCCGTGGTGCCTGCGGCTGAAACTGCTTGTCAAGGTTGGGATCCACATCCATGACTTGTTCAGCACGCAGATTGCCGATCGGTTGATCAAGGGAGGTCAGCGGTGTCGGCGGATCGTGTGCCCACCAGAGGTTCTGCTCGATCGCAAGTCCCGCCCCCTCTGCCGGCGGAAGCAGGAACGACAATGCTTCCGGGGCGGTCTCGTCCCATGTGACAATGTTTGCTCCGAAAGTGACTTGATGCAGCTGATCGGGTGGTGCGATGAAGTATGCAAAACGTGCGGGATTCAGAAACACGTTGTTCCGAACCATGGACCGCTCAGCGCGCAGAAAGCCGACGCCGCTCTCGCCGCGCCGAACCACATTTCGCTCAAAGATGACGCGACGCGGTGGTGGTGGGGCTTTTCCATTCGCAGCAGCGTTGGCAGGTGAGCCAAGTATGAGGGCGGCCTCACCCGCGTCTGCAAAATAGCATTCGCCGATACGGACGCGCTCACTGTTCTCGCGAACATGGATACCGTTGAGCTGTCCATGGTCATCCCGCCCGCGCATGATTGAGTTTGTCACGCGCACTTCTGACGAGGCCGCGATGAACACTGCCGATCCGCCCCATCCGTGAATGCGAACGCGATCGATTTCCACATGAGCGACGCCTTCAATGTGGATCGCATTGCGCAGCCCATGTGGACCGGTTCGCTCGATCGTGACATTGCGAATGGTGACATGCGCCGGCCAGGGCGTTTCATTCGCCGGCTCTGCTTCAGATGCCGTTCGATCCGGTTGGCGTCGCGCCTCGTGGCCGAAGACCTCGTGTGCAATGGTGATGCCGGACACCGTAGCGCCTGTAATGGCGAGATCACGAATAACCACGTGTTGAGCGCCGCGTAATCGGATGCCGACGCGGGGTGAGTCGATGATCGCAGGTTGCTCGATGCTCACGCCCCGGATGGTGATTGGCTTGTCGCGCGTACCTCGCACGTTATCCAGAGAGGCGCCGACATGTTTTCCCGGCATGAGAATGATTTCATCGCCGGGCTTAATGCGTTGAGCGACAAGATCCCACGAATCCCCCGGCGCAACCAGATGCTGGCCCGCCAGCGCGTGCGCCGTGCAAAACAATGCCAGCACTGCCGCTACCTTCATGCAATCAACCCCTTCGTCGGCGAGGGCATGGCGACGCGAAGCACGCTGGATCCGGATCGCAACTGTGCAACTGCCGGTGGCATCGACGCCGGAAGGAGCAGTGTCGAACCCTTGTGCCCTTCGACGATTTCGCTGCTTTCAACCGTAACATCGCCTTCAAGAATCATCCAGACCTCAGGCCTGTTTGACGTGACGATCTCAAGCGATACGTCATCAGTGGCTTCAATCCGCTCCAAAGAGAAATGTTTTGCGTCGAGAAGGGGGGTGGTGCAGATGTTGTTGACGACGATCTGCGGGTCTGAGCTGCTCTTCTCAGGGCGAGGCATGGCTCTCAGTCCATCGCCGGCGGAAGGCGATGGTTCGAGTTGTCTGTCGCCGGGCTCCGTATCCGCGTGTTCGCCAAGGAGAACCTCAATCGCTTCATCGATATGCAACTCTCGCGATGTCCTTCCCCAGTCAAACAGACGGAAGGTCGTATCGCTGGGCGTCTGAACCTCGGCAACAAGCACGCCAGCGCCGAGCGCGTGGATGGTGCCGCTTGGCAGGTAATGACACTGGCCTCGTTTGACCTCGATCGCATGAAGATCGTTCGCAATCTCGCCGCTTTCGATTCGCTTTCGCAACGTCCTGGCATCAAGGCGGATGCGCAGTCCGCGGTAGATCACAGCACCGGGATCATGATCGATGACCACCCACGCTTCATCCTTCAAGTGCGCTTCCGGATGACGCTCAACATAGGCGCGATCGGGGTGAACCTGCACCGACAGATTTTCTCGAGCATCGAGGTACTTGATAAGCAGCGGAAAGCGCGGTTGATCCGCACAAGAGCCGAGCAGCGCTGGACGATGTTCCTCAAGAACGCTGTTCAATGTTCTGCCTGTAAGCGGCCCATTCGCAACGACCGACTGACCGCCTTCGATTTCAGGTGGCAAATCGGCGACCTCCCATGACTCGCCGATGACTTCGCCAGCGGCAAGCGGTTTATTCAGCTCCGCCAGCCGACGCCCGCCCCAGATGCGGCTTTTCAGAATCGGACGGAAGAGTAGGGGGTAGAGCGTCATGGCGTAGAATAGAACGCAGCGTGCCTGAAGAATGTGTTATCGGCACAAAGGAGACTCGACTATGCAGCGATGCAGGAGAGATCGGATGGCCATTCGGGCCACTTTGAGCATGATCGGCGGCTTCCTGCTGGCACTTGGCACTGTCCAGAGCGCCGCCGGGCAGGTAGTGATTGATATGCCCCCACCCAAGCCGAAGCCGCGGGCGATTGCGCAGCCGCCTGCAGCTCCTGCTCATGCAGCCACGCCGGCAGTCGTGCTCGATGCCGCGGAAACTCCTCGCGCCGACCCGCAACCGGGCGCCGCAGCCCTGCGTCAATATGCTCGCGGCCGATACATCCCGAGAGATCGCTTTGGCTTTGACCGCTACCGGCCGTTTGAATCCGGCAGCTTCTCGCGATCGTTCTCACTCTACGGGTTGCACTCGCCCTTTCACGTGATTACACCGTTCAAGGTGCAAATCGTTCAGCCGGGGCCGATCATCATCAAGCCCTGATCGATCACAGGATGCATACATAGGCGATCGAAGCAGTGATTTTTCAGCGCGCAGAAGCCCATTGCGCTTGGGTTCACAGCACCATTCCTGTGATCTCCGCTTCGAAAACGAGCTTTCCGTTCACGACACCTTGCGTTAGTGAAGTAAATCGCCTCGGTCGAAACGATGTTTCCTTTGCGATGAGGTAGAGGGTGTCCCCGGGGAGAACCTGGCCGCGAAACGCGACGTTGTTGCAGCGTGTGAAGCCGAGAAACCGGTCTTCATTCGACTTCTTCTTCGAGGTCACGCTACATAGTTGTGCAGCCGCTTCGATCATGAGCACGCCGGGCATGAGCGGCCGGCCGGGGATGTGATATGGAATCCAGAACTCGTCATCGCGCACGAACTTGACGCCGACGCTCTCGCTCCTGTCCTCCTTGAGCCAGACGACATGATCGAGTTGACGCATCGGCCCAGCCTGCGGATTAATGCGCGCAACCTCTTCGGCCGACACCGCAACGGCGGTAAGGTCGATGGTCGAAAGGTCGATCAGGAAGCGGCCGGCCGAGGTTGCTGCCGGCTCCATTGTCGTCATGCGGGCATCGTACCTGCGTCATCGAAATCCCGCCAGCGGCGACGCCCATTCACCGGTCTGTACGCTCTTCAATCAGGTTCTGCAACTCCGCGACAAGGCGCTCGGCCACATCTATATCCATCCGTGCGATGACCGGCCAGAAACCGTTCTCCGCGTCCTGAAGCACCAGCGTAATGCGATCATCCACCGTGCGCTGACCGCCCGCACTCATACCAACGTATCTCGGCAGGACGCGCCATGTCACGCCCGCGGGAAGATGCGCTGTGCCGTGTTCATTGAATTCATAGGGCTTCGTCGCAATCATGACGTTCATGCCCGGATCGATCGGCAGTTCGCTGCGCTTCTCCTGGGCTTCAAGTCTGTCTTCTGCAACGACGCGGTGATAAACATCTCCGAGAATGTCGATGGCGGAGGGTGGCTTGCCGGCATCGCCCAAGACTTGGATGGGAATCCGATCAGAGCCGTCATCAAGGATGATCTGCTCACCTTCCCGAAGAAGCGTCGCGTTTGTGACGGGCTGACGGCCGACGCCTGACCAATGAATGGCCGCGCGCGAGATTCCGCCCGCCGACTTGATGATGAGCACCGGGCCGCGCTCGCTTTCATATCGCCCGTCCAGGTTCGCGAGTTCCGCCCCATCATCCGGCTCGCCAGCATCTCCAAAGAGCATCGCTTCGACGGTTTGCACGACCTCGCGCAGCGGGGCATCATCGCGATTGCATAGCACGACGAGAAAGGCATCTTGCTCGGGATAACGGCGCATCTCGCAGATGAAGCCGCGCACGCCACCACCATGCGACTGCACGAGACGTCCGTGGCGGTCTCGGCGGACGAACCAGCCAAGGGCGTAGCTCCGCAGTCCGGGCTTGAACAACTGCTCCTTGGACTGCGTGCTGAGAATCTCATCAGCGCGCAGTGCGCGATCCCATCGCCACAAATCCCACGCGCTGCTCACCACACCGCCCATGCCTCGGTATTGGAAGCCGAAGCTGCCATATGGGTGATCAAGCGCAGACCGTGGCGCGCCGCGACTGGATCGGCCGACTGCGACGGTGGTCCCGTCCGGCGACTCGTCGCCCGTAAAGCAGGTGGACTTCATCTCGGCCGGTCGAAACAGCGCGCGCTTCGAGAATTCCGTGAAGTCCTCGCCGGAAGCGCGATTGATGATCTCACTGAGGATCGCGTAACCCTGATTCCAATATTCCCAATGCGTACCCGGTTCGTGTCGCGGTCCGCCGCGCAAGAACGACGGCAGTACTGCTTCGATGTCGTCGCCACCGCCTTGCGAATTGGAGCCAGGAATGCCCGACGTGTGCCGCAGCAGGTGTTCGATGGTGATGCCCCTGCAATTCTCGGGAATGCTGCCTTGAGGTAGATGCTTTGCAATGGGATCATCAAGCCGAAGGCGGCCGTCCTGCACGAGTCGCATGACCGCGGCAGCTGTGAACTGCTTCGATGCTGAGGCAATCTCGAACAGCGTGGCTGGTGTGAGCGGCGTCGTCCCTTCAAGGTCGGCGAAGCCGGTGCTGACCGCCGCGATGACCTTTCCGTCAATGGCGGCGAGCACGGTTCCGCTGAACCCGTTCGCCGCAACACGCTCCACATATCGGGCAATGCGCTCGCCTGCTTCGCCAACGACGTGCGGCGCGTCCTCAGCAGGTCCATCTGCCATTGCAGAAGTCGCTACCGAAGCTACAGCGAGAACGGCCTGGATCATTCGCAGCATATCGCTCCTTTCCACTCGTGATTGTGGTCATGGTACCCCGCCACCTCCGCATCTGCGCAGCGTGCGCTTCAATCTCTACTGGCGGCCGCCTTGCGGGGAGGTTCTGGTGCTGAGCAGACGCGGTACGCTACATCAGGCGCAGTTCATCGCGCAGGATCGCCGCAAGTTCATAGTTCTCTGCGTCGAGTGCCGCTCTGAGCCGTTCCTGCAATTCTGCCTTCTGACTGGCGGGTAACTTTGGGACGAGGACATCGCGCATGCCGCGCAGCAACTGAACCTCGTTTGCCTGTTCGAACTGTTGTTTGTCTCCTAAGAGCAACTGCAATTCAGACAAGCCGCGATCAATGGCTGCAAGCGCATCCTTCGGCTTACCCGCCTCCAGGGCCAATTCGGCCTCGCTGCGCGTCCGCATGGTCAATACCTGTGCGCGAAACTGCTCGAGCATCATCCGATCCTGCTCAGCTTCCGCGAAGTCTCTGCACAGATCGAAGATCGCCAGACTGTGCTGCGTATCCCGAATGACCGCGCCATACTCCCGCAGGGCGAAGAGCGCCACATAGCGATGATAAAGTTGAACCGCCTCCTCGCGCAGCGCGGCTGTTTCGCTGGCGCTCAACGCGAATCCGGCCGGACCTCCGCGATCATGGAGATGCCGCTCAAGGCGTTCACGCTGCAAATCGAGCAACGAGGCAAAGCCCTGGGGCCGCTGGCCGTCCGGACGGCCGTCCCACTCCAACTGAAGGATGCCGAGATCGATCCGCACTTGAATCTTCGCCCGGCCGCACTCGCCGATCACCTTTCGGACGTTGATTCGGCCGGGTTCATAGGGCCATTCACGCAGAAGGTCGGATAGGTCATCACCGCTCATGTCTCTTCGGGAAGGTTCTTCAAGACACGTCTGGATTGAGTCGAATACAGCCCACTGGTGCGGGTTTACGCAGACTTACGGGCCTTACCGGCCGCTTTGAACACCGCTTTCAAGCAGTCTTGAAAGGCACCGCAGAATACGGTACGATGCAGCGCGGAGACGAAGGAGAACGCATGTGCAACCATTCTATCGGCCGTATCGGATAGTCCACAGAAGCCC
>CAZFZT010000073.1:17667-18186 GCA_964523675.1 uncultured Isosphaeraceae bacterium | reverse complement strand
CAGCATCAAACGACAGACGAAGGATTGCCAGATCGTCATTCGGCGAGGCAAGCGCTACGTCATCAACAAGAAGAACCCGCGGCTGAAGCAGCGCCAGGGTTGATGTTCCTTTACGATTTGGATTCCCACCATGCCACGTATCGCAGGCGTTGATATTCCCGAGAACAAGAAGATCCGCTACTCATTGCGGTACATCTACGGAATCGGTCCCGCATTCGCGGATGAGATTCTGGCCAAGGTCGGCATCGACCCCGATCGCCGCGCCAAGGACCTCACCGATGATGAGATCGGTCAGATTGCGACCACAATCGATGCCGAGAACTACATTGTGGAAGGCGCGCTTCGGCGTCAGACCAGCGAGCATATTCAGCGGCTGCGTCAGATTCGGAGTTATCGCGGCGAGCGGCATCGGCGAGGTCTGCCGGTACGCGGTCAGCGCACCCGTTGCAATGCCCGCACGCGCAAGGGGAAGAAGAAGACGGTTGCCGGCAAGAAGGGCGTGAAGGGATAACCCTCGTT
>CAZFZT010000073.1:0-17657 GCA_964523675.1 uncultured Isosphaeraceae bacterium | reverse complement strand
GCCGCGACATGATGCGGAGCGTTTGATACAGCGAACGCGAAGCAGCAAGCGACGATCAATCACGAGTTTCAGAGTACAAAGCACCGACCACCCATGGCCAAGAAGAAGATTCGAAAGAACGTCATCAAAGGCATTGCCCACATCAAGGCGTCCTTCAACAACACGATCATTACGATCACGGACGTCAATGGCGAGACGTTGTGCTGGGACTCGGCCGGCACGGTCGGCTTCAAAGGGGCGCGCAAGGCGACGCCATTCGCAGCAACCCGCGCTGCTGAGAAGTGCGCGAACAAGGTTCGCCGCATGGGCATGCGTGAGATCGAAGTCCGTGTGAAGGGGCCCGGTTCCGGACGCGAAGCAGCCATCACCGCGCTCCAGGCCAACGGACTGATGATTACCGCTGTCGAAGATCACACGCCGATTCCTCACAACGGTTGTCGCCCGCCGAAGCAGCGCCGGGTGTAAATGAGCACATAGCCCCGGCCTTAGCCGAGGGTTTCGAAGTCGTTCCGCTCGCGGGAAAGTAGAGCCGCCGAATCGTTCAGCAGGATTCGGGTCCGTCTCGTTACCTCGCGGGTTCCTGAAGTTTCAGGTCTGCTGAAAAGGAGTGTTTCACCATGCATGTTCGATGGCGCGGGCTTGAACTTCCCGCTCAGGTTATCGTTGACGAGAACTCGCGGACCGATACCTTCAGCCGATTCACGGTTGAACCGTTCGAGCGCGGCTTCGGCACCACCATCGGCAACTCGCTTCGCCGCGTGTTGCTCTCCTCCATCGAAGGCGCGGCCGTGACGAAGGTCCGAATTCATGGCGTCGAGCACGAGTTCACCACGCTGCCCGGCGTGATGGAGGATGTGACTGACATCATTCTGAACATCAAGGGCCTCGTCATCAGTCTTGACGCGGATGAGCCCAAGACGATGCGGCTCGCGGCGACCGGCCCGGGCGATGTGACGGCCGACCTGATCGAAGCGGATACGTCGATCACCATCCACAATCCGGGCCATGTCATTGCGACGCTCACTGAGGAAGTTGATTTCGAAGCTGAGTTCACCGTTGCAAAGGGCCGCGGCTACCAGCCCGCCTCGGATCAGTACGACTCGCGTGAGGACCAGGTCATCGGCGAGATTCCGATCGATGCGCTCTTCAGTCCCGTGCAGCGCGTTCGCCATCGCGTAGAGAACACGCGCGTGGGCCAGAAGACCAACTACGACAAGCTCATTCTCGATCTGTGGACCGACGGCACCATCAGTCCTGAACTCGCCATGGTTGAGTCGGCCAAGATTTTGCGCAAGCACCTCAATCCGTTCGTTCAGTACTTTGAGCTTGGTGAGGTGCAGGTCTCTCCTGAGGCATCGGCCGCAGCCAGTGTGGACGAGGATCTGATTCGCAAGCTCAATATGCCGATCAGCGATCTCGATCTGACCGTCCGAGCGAACAATTGCCTTGAGTCGGCCAAGGTTCGGTCCGTGGCCGATCTGGTGAGTCGCCAGGAGGCGGAGCTTCTTCAGGTGCGCAGCTTCGGCAAGACCTCCCTTCGCGAGGTGAAGCGAAAGCTCAATGAACTCGGTCTCTCGCTGGGCATGGAACTGCCTGAGGGCTACCAGCCGCCGGCGGAGGTTGCATAACAGCGGAACCGCGACCTTTGGTGGAGCGTCAATGCGACACCAAGCCGCGAGCGGTCAGGCCTGATACACTAGACGTTCTCCCCTTTTTTCAGCAGGTAATCCAATGCGTCACCGAATCTACGGAAAACAACTCAACCGAACGAGCGCTCACCGCGCTGCAATGTTTCGGAACCTTGCAGCGGGACTCTTCGAGCACGGTCGCATCGAGACGACGTTGCCCAAGGCCAAGGCGGTGCAGCCATTTGTTGAGCGCATCATCACGATCGCGAAGCGCGGCACATTTACGGCCCGTCGTCAGATCGAGGCGAAGCTCAACGATCGCATGATTCATGCCTGGGTTGCGGATCCCAACGTGCCCGATGACGCAAAGGAGAATCGCTACTGGGATCTGCCTGATGCGGGCGATATCGAGTTCAATCGCTATGGTGAGGTGCGAAAGGCCCCCCGGCTTGTACAGCACATTCTGACGAAGGTCGCGCCGCTTTTCGAGGACCGTGACGGCGGGTACACACGCATCGTTCGCACCGGCAATCACCGGCTCGGCGACGGCGCGGACATTGTTGTCCTTGAACTCGTTGGACGTGAAGACGGCCCGCAGATCGGTGGTGGAACCTCCGGTCGTCGCGAGCAGGCAAACAAGCGTGCCGCCTTTGCCGCTCGATTGCGCAAGGGTGGAGCAGCGGCTGAGGAGTCAGCCTCGGCAACCGCTGTTGCCGAGGAAGAACCGGCTGAGGCGCCTGAAGCGGCGGAAGGAGCGGCCGCGCCTGAGCAGGCCGAGGCCTCGTCGCAATCCGCTGAAGATTCAAACGTTGATTCCACCGAGAAGTCATAAACGCATCAGCGTATAATCGCATTCGCTGCGGCTTCGGCCACAGAGCGAATGTAGCTCAATTGGATAGAGCATCGGCCTACGAAGCCGGAGGTTGCAGGTTCGAGTCCTGCCATTCGCGTTCCTTCTGAAAGCTCATTCACCATGCCGAAGAACAAGCCAAATAAAGGTCTCCTGAAGCGCATCAAGGTGACGAAGACCGGCAAGATCAAGATGAACCCGGCATTCGGCCGGCATCGTCGAAGCCACAAGCCGGGCACCATGTTGCGCGGTTATCGCCGACCGAAATATGCTCACGCCTCCGATGTGAAGCGCATCGCCTCGATGTTGTTCATGCCCGTCAAGTCGCGCGGCGCGAAGCAGGTGGAGACGAAGCAGACGAAGGAAGAGTAAGCCGCCGCTTGCGGCTTCGCATGCAGAGCGGGAGCAAGCGTCTGGAATGGTCCAGGCCTCCGACTCGGCAACGTCGTAGTTCAAAGGATGAATCGTCATGCCACGCGTTCGTAAGGGTGCCGCTCGTACACAAGCCCGTCGCAAACTTCTCAGGGCCGCTCGGGGCTACTGGGGAACCAAGCATCGGCATAAGCAGCAGGCGAAAGTCGCTGTGATGCGCGCCGGGCAGTTTGCGTGGCGTGATCGCCGCGCTCGCCGACGGGATTTCCGCCGACTCTGGATCACGCGCATAACGGCTGCATGCCGCATGCGTGGAACACGCTATAGCCGGTTCATCAATGGACTTCAGAATGCCGGCATCCTCCTCAACCGGAAGATGCTCAGCCAGTTAGCGATCGAAGATCCCAAGGCCTTTGACGAACTGGTGAAGCGAGCCGAAGAGCACACGCGCGCAACGGCGATGGCCTCCGCCTGACGATCTCCCATCACGCATGCCGGCGCGAGGGGCCGGACGTGCGATGAACATTCAGCACGACTTTCGGCGGGGGCGTATGATGCAACGCCCCATGCTCATCTTCGTGCGCCAGTTTTTCAAGGAGTTCAAGACAACCGGCGCGCTTGTTCCTTCATCGCCTGCGCTCGCTCGAGCGATGACACGATCGATTCGTGAGCGCAGCGGACCTCGCCGCATCCTTGAAGTCGGCCCTGGCACCGGCCCATTCACGAAGTTCATCCTGAACGCGCTCCGGCCCGGGGATGAGTTCCATGTCGTCGAGATTAATCGCGTCTTCGCGCAGCGTCTTGAGCAGAGGATGCTCGCGCCATTTCGCGCTCTGCATTCGGACATTGTCGTGAAACTGCACTGCGAGTCGATTGAGTCGGTGCAGATCGACGGCCGCTTCCAGCACATTATCTGCGGCCTGCCGTTCAACAATTTTCCGCCGTCGCTTGTGCGCGCGATCTTTCGACGGCTGATTGATTTTCTTGAGGAAGATGGCGAACTTACCTACTTCGAGTATGCCGGGGTTCGCGCGCTCAAGGCGCCGCTGGTGGGGACGCAGGGGCGGCGACAATTGAAGGCCATCGGGGCCACCGGCAAGATTCTGCGGCGAAAGCATTCCGGGAAGCGACAACTCGTGATCGGCAACGTCCCGCCGGCTGTCGCGGTTCGTCTGGTGCGGTAGGCGGTCGGGCGCGGCGGTGGGGTGGTACACTGCTCCGAATGCGACGGCTATCAATACTTTTCATGCTCGCAGCGATTGTGTGCGCGAGCGGTTGTTCGCGCTTGCGGCTCGTCATGGACCTCGTACCCGCCGAGGACGCGCTTGTTGAGTCCATCGTGTTGAAGGATGGCGCGACGGGGTTGGCTGCGCCCAAGGTTGTTCTGATTGATGTTACGGGTCTCATTATGGATGCGCGCAGACCCGGCTTTCCACAGCCCGGTGAGAACCCCGTGGCCGAGTACGTCGAGGCGCTGCGCAAAGCGGAGGAGGACTCGCGCACCCGCGCGGTGGTCGTGCGGATCAACTCGCCCGGCGGCACCGTCACTGCATCTGATGTGCTCTACCGCGAGACGATGCGGTTCAAGAGTCAATCAGAGAAGCCGGTCATTGTGCTGATGAGCGACCTCGCCGCATCAGGGGGTTATTACCTCGCCTGCGCGGGCGATGAGATCATTGCGCATCCGACCACGATCACCGGTTCAGTCGGCGTCATCGTGCAATTGTTCAATTTCTCCGAAGGCATGCGCCGCATCGGTGTTCGCGCTGAGTCGATCACTTCAGGGCCGAACAAGGCAGCCGGCTCACCTTTTGAGCCGTTCCAGCCGGAACATCGCGACATCTTTCAGGGACTGGTCGACGAGTTCTTCAATGGCTTTGTTACTGTTGTCTTGCGGGCACGCGAGCTCTCTGAAGATGCGCTGGAGGAGGTGCTTGACGGTCGTGTTGTCACCGGCCGGCGGGCGCATCAGCTCGGCCTTGTCGATCACGTCGGCGATCTGCACGATGCATTTCGCCGGGCCAAGGAATTTGCCGGCCTTGAAGGCGCAGTTCTGGTGAAGTATCACCGTCCGCTGCAACACGTCGGCAGCGCCTACGCGCAGAGCCAACCCTTCGCAGCAGCCCATTCGCAGATCAACTTGCTCCAGGTGAACATGGCGGGTTCGGCCATGCTCGACGCGCCGGCGTTCTACTACCTGTGGGATCCAGCGGCATTTGCCGATTGAGCGTGCTGCACGTCATGCGGCAACAGGATCGGCGAGCAGATGCCGTTCGATCAACGCTTCCGCGGCAATAAAGGCCGCCTCTGCGGCAACCTGGTCATTCGAGACATGACGGGCAGTCAACGCACCGGCCACGAGCAGCATAAGTTGCCCGGCAAGCGACTCTGGCGAAGGCATGCCCGCCGTCGCCGCCACCTCAACGAGCGCATCCTGGAGGTGTCGGCTATGCTCCTCCGCCATGACGTGGATGGGATCGTTCGGATTGGGGAACTCGATCGCCGCCGTCATGAACATGCAGCCGCGAAAGGTCTCGTCCTGGAACCAATCCCGCAGAAGGTCAAACAGGGCAAGCAACTGCGCCTTCGGACCATCGGCCGCGCGAGACTCAATCAGAGTCAAAAGTTCGGCAACATCGTGCCGATCTCGTCTTTCGAGCGCAGCCAGAATCAGCGCGTCCTTGCTCTCAAAGTGCTTATAGAAGGCGGTCTTGGTGATGCCGACGGCTTCGAGAATCCTGTCCAACCCCACGGCGTTGTAGCCGAAGCGGTAGAACTGATCAATTGCCGCGTCGATCAAGCGATCACGGGTGGTTCCGGTCATGGTGTACTCCTTCGCTGCCCATGGTGTACCTCACGTACACCCCAAGTGTACCACGAGTCAACTTTACTTGGGCCAAGGAAATCGTACAGTAGCTCCATTCGCGGTGGGGCGGCGTGCCACGGCACTGCACGTCATGAAGGTCGATGATCGCGTCAGCAGCCGCCGCCTCGTGGGCGATCTTTCACTATTGGCGGATAAAGGAGCATTGTTATGCAGTATCAAGCACATTCTTCCATGACCAGCCCTGCAGATGGCGCGGGCTTCACCGGGGAGGGCGCATCCAGCGCTTCGCGCCTGGCCGTCCTGCTCTATGGTGTGGTGAGTTACATCATCTTCTTCGGCACGTTCCTGTACGCGCTCGGATTCGTCGGCAATCTGGTCGTCCCGCGAGCGATCGACGGCGAGCCAGTGCTTGCATTCTGGCCGGCGCTGCTCATGAATGTTCTGCTGCTTGGCGTGTTCGCGGTCCAGCACAGCATGATGGCCCGGCCGAGCTTCAAGCGGTGGTGGACGCGGCTCGTGCCCAAGCCCGCCGAGCGCAGCACCTATGTACTCTTCTCCAGCGTCGCGCTCATTGCGCTCTTCTGGTTCTGGCAGCCGATGGGCGGCGTGATCTGGAACATCGAGCATCCAGCGGGACAGGCAGTCATGTACGCCGGCTTCGCCTTCGGCTGGGCACTCGTATTACTCTCGACGTTTCTGATCAACCATTTCGACCTCTTCGGCCTGCGCCAGGTGTGGCTGTACTTCCGCGGGAAGCCCTACACGTTCCTGCGTTTCAAGACGCCGGGACCGTACAAGCTGGTGCGCCATCCGCTGTACCTCGGCTGGCTCTGCGCGTTCTGGTTCACGCCGACCATGACCGCTGCGCACCTGGTGTTTGCCCTCCTCACCACCGCGTACATTCTTGTTGCGATTCAGCTCGAAGAGCGCAACCTCGTGCAGCATCACGGCGAGGCATACGCAACTTACCGCAGGCGCGTGCCGATGATCGTTCCGATGCCCGGCCGCGGCATTTCAAATGATGAAGCGGCAGAGCTCGCAGCCGCCGAAGCAGCCGCCAACGCTCCCGCGTCCGCTGCGTAAGTCCCTGTGGCTGTGTCGGCATCTCTTTGAATGTATGGATCAGCCCGCGCAACCGGCGGTTCACGATCGTCGACACGATGACACAGGAATGGGTTGTGATGAAGAGAACGCGGCTCCTTGCCTCAAGAAGCCCGACGACGGTGATTCAAATCTCAGCAGGGTCGAGTGAATCCGGCCATTCGACGTCGCGCCATAAAGTGGATATACTTGTCCACTTTGCGGACACGGCTCCGCGCTTGTCGCTTCCCACAGGAGATTCCTCATGCTGTACGCACCCCTTGCCATCCTCGCGCTGCTCGCTTTATTCATGAGTGCTTGTTCAAGCCACCAGAGTCGGCACGCCGACCATGCACTTGTGATTGTGCCGGTCGAACGGACATCTTCTGCGTGGAATGAACAGACGCCGGTCGGCAGGATTGTGACGGAACAGCCCGATGCCGCGCGAATCTTCGATCTTGTCGGCATCGATTATTGTTGCGGTGGCGATACGCCTCTCGGTGAGGCCGCCGCTGCAAAAAGCATCAGCCCTCGCCGTCTGCTCGATGCACTGGCGGTCATCGGCGGTCGCATGGCAGATAATCATGGACGCAACTTCGACGATGCGAGCGTTGATGAGGTCATCGACCACATCGTCATGACCTATCACGCGGAACTTCGCACGCTTTTGCCGCGACTGGATGAGATCATGGCCACGGTGGTTGAAGTGCATGGCATGGATCATGCTGAACTCGCCGAGGTGCAGCGGGTCTTCCGCGACTTGCGTGCTGAACTTGAATCGCACATGGCTGACGAAGAGAATCGCGCTTTCCCCGCAATCCGCGAACTGGCCGACGGCCGGGCAGTAGAGAATCTGCATGAAGCGATCGACGTGTTGTATGACGATCACGACGAGGCCGCCGCCGCGTTGCGAACGCTCAACGCGCTCACCGACGGTTACACGCCGCCGGCGGGTGCGTGCAATCTTTATCGCCAGATGCTGACTGCTCTCGACCACCTCGAACGTCAGATGATGAAGCACGTCCATCTTGAGAACAGCGTGCTTTTTCCCAAGGCGATGTCGATCGAAGCCGGCCGTGCCGCGAAATAAGCGCGACACTATTCACCCGGCCGCGGCAGTTGCCGGAGCCCGCGTCTGATCTTGAGGCGTTCCGCCGCGCCCTTTTTAGCCCCAGTTCGCAAGGAGCAGAAGCGGCCGTGCGCTGCGTCGTGATTCAGCGATTTGTATGGTGTCGTCCGCCGCGTGGACGCGGCGGCTCGCGGATGGGATATGCCGGTTTCACATAGCCCCGGCCTTGGCCGGGGCGGGTGTCGCGTGATCCGAAGCACGCGAATGCGCGGCGGTTACCCCCCGGCCAAGGCCGGGGCTATTTGTCACGCCTTCGCCAACACCGCGTCCTTCAGGCGATCCGGCATCAGGCGGTACGCGGCCGGCTCCATGGTGCTCGTGGCGCGGCCTTGGGTCATGCCGCGGAGGACCGTGGTGTAGCCGAACATTTCCGAGAGCGGGACTTCGGCGGTGATGATGCGGGCGTTGCCGCGCATTTCGGAGTCGAGGATGTGGCCGCGCCTCGATGAGAGGTCGCCGGAGACGGAGCCGAAGTATTCATCCGGCGTAACGATCGTGACCTTCATGATCGGCTCAAGAAGTGCGAGGCCCGCGCGGGTGCATGCTTCACGGAAGGCGAGCGCGCCAGCCTGCTCGAAGGCGACCTGCGAGGAGTCCACTTCGTGATATGAACCAAACACAAGTTCGACCTTGATGTTCTGGACCGGGTAGCCGCCGAGGATGCCTGCGGAGGCGGCGGCGCGGACGCCGTACTCAACGGACGGGATGTACTCGCGGGGAATGACGCCCTGGCTGATGGCGTCGATGAAGACGATGCCGTCCTTCATCACGAGTTTTTCCTTCGCGAGCTGCTTCTCGGTGAGCGAAGCGTTGTGTTGCTCGACTTCTTCCGGCGTGATGGGCGAGACGTTGACGACTGCGTCGCCGTACTGACCGCGGCCGCCGGTCTGCTTGACGAACTTGCCGCGCACATCGTTGGCGGAGCCGGTGATTGTTTCGCGGTAGGAAACACGCGGCGTTCCGACGCGGACGTTGATCTTCATATCGCGCACGAGCTTGTTCTTCACGATCTCAAGGTGAAGTTCACCCATGCCTGCGATGATGGTCTCGCCGGTTTCATCGTTGTAGTTGGCGCGGAACGAGGGATCCTCGCGCTTGATGGTCGTGAGCGCTTCAGAGAGCTTCTTCTTGTCCTCGTTCGTATTCGGCTCAATGGACATGGAGATGACGGGCTCGGGGAAGTCCATTTTCTCCAGGATGATCGGGTTATCCGGATCGCAGAGCGTGTCGCCGGTGGCGGAGTTCTTGAGGCCGATGACGGCGACGATCTGGCCCGCGCCCACTTCGTCGAGTGGCTGACGATCCTTGGCGTGCATCTCGTAAATGCGGCTGACGTTTTCCTTCTTGTTGTTGGAAGGATTAAGCAGTCGTGAGCCCTTGGCGAGCTTGCCGGAATAGACGCGGATGTAGGTGAGGTCGCCATGCGTGTCAGAGACGACCTTGAAGACGAGCGCGGAGAATGGTGCGTCTTCGGAGTGGGGGCGGTTGAGTTTTTTGTCTGCATCGCGCGGATCGACGCCTTCGACAACGGGGACTTCCGTCGGGTTCGGCAGATAATCGATGACGCCGTTGAGCAGGCGCTGCACGCCGATGTACTTGAGGGCGGAGCCGCAGAACGTGGGATTGCACTTGCGGGCGATGGTGCCCTTGCGAAGGGCGGCTCGGATTTGGTCTTCGGTGATGGAGGATTCGTCCTCGAGGTACTGCATCATGAGGTCATCGTCGAGCTCAGCGGCCTTCTCGACCAGGTCATGCCGCCAGAGTTCAGCCATCTCCTGCATGTGCTCGGGGATGTCGCGTTCTTCGACGACGGAGCCGAGCTCGGTGGCGTCGAAGTAGTACGCCTTCATGTTGAGCAGGTCGATGAGCCCTTCGAAAGTGTCGGAAGCGCCGATGGGGATCTGGACGGCGATGGGGTTCGCGCCGAGGCGATCCTTGATGGTCTTGAACGAGAACTCGAAGTCGGCGCCGATCTTGTCCATCTTGTTGATGAAGCACAGGCGCGGGACTTTGTACCGATCGGCCTGGCGCCAGACGGTTTCGGACTGGGCTTCGACGCCTTCCTTGCCGTCGAAGACGGCGACAGCACCGTCGAGGACGCGGAGGGAGCGTTCGACCTCGATGGTAAAGTCAACGTGGCCGGGCGTGTCGATGAGGTTGATCTTGTACCACTGGTTGTTGCGTTCCCATGGGCAGGTGGTGGCGGCGGACTGGATGGTGATGCCGCGCTGCTGCTCCTCTTCGAGGAAGTCCATGGTGGCGGTGCCTTCGTGGACCTCGCCCATCTTGTAGTTCTTCCCGGTGTAATAGAGGATGCGCTCGGTCACCGTTGTTTTGCCGGCATCGATATGAGCACAAATTCCAATGTTTCTTACTTTGGTGAGGTCGGTGGCCATGGTGAGGGTGCTTCTGAAGGGAGGTTTCGTTCAATGCTTGTCTGCTCGTTGTCAGCCCCGCGAAGAAAGCCGGGCGCACGATTGCATCACTTCGAAAATCGCCGGGCAGGGGTCGTCCTGCTGCGGTGATGGTCGCACGTTGGGCAGGTTCGATCCTGCTGGTGCGGTTCTGGGTTATCGGCCGATCGTTCAGGTCGGTTCAGTCACATCAAGGTGAATGTCGAACCTGCTTCGGTCTCGTCATTGCTCGGCCCGCCTTATACAGGCCGGCTGTGACCCTACTCAGGGGACGAAACCGGTGGTGCATAAGGGGGCGTCTTCGTCATCCTCGGGCATGGAAAACCTCCTGCCGATTGGTGTGAAACGCCATCTCCCAATCGCCCGAACGCCCACTGCGGACGCCGGAAGGGGAATCGATAATTGTACCCCCGCAGCGGCTCATGTCAATGATGCACTTTTGATTGAGGGGGCGAAGGCGTTTGATCCGGGTCTTCCTCCCGCGGCTCGTCAGACCCGGCATCCGGTTGGTACGCTGTACGCTTTGTGACCACACTCGAGAAGGAGCTACGCAGATGGGTTTGATGAACGGCAAGCGCGGCCTGGTTGTCGGCATTGCGAACGATCACAGTTACGCCTACTACATCGCGGAAGCACTCCTGCGCGAAGGGGCCGAGTGCCTGTTCACGCATCTGCCGGGCGAGAAGATGGAGCGGCGGCTGGTGAAGGCGGTGAATCAACTGGGAGTGGAGAAGCCGTGGATCGCGCCACTTGATGCTTCTTCGGATGAGAACCTTGACGAGGTGTTTGGGCGCATCGGCAGCGAATTCGGCTCGCTCGACTTCCTCGTCCACTCGATCGCGTTTGCTGACAAGGACTGGCTCAAGGAAGGCGCGTTCACCGCAACGCCGCGACACGTCTTCACACAGGCGCTCGATATCAGCGCGTACACCTACATGGCCATGGCGAACCGGGCAGCTCCGCTGATGAAAGATGGCGGCGCAATGGTTGCGATGAGTTACTACGGCGCGGAAAAGGCAGTACCCGGTTACAACGTGATGGGCGTGGCGAAGTCGGCCCTTGAGTCAGCGACACGTTATCTGGCGGCTGATCTTGGACAAAAGAACATTCGCGTCAACACGATCAGCGGCGGGCCGTTCCGCACCATGAGCGCGCTGGCGGTGGGAGGGTTCAGCACGATTCTTGACATCGTCGAACAGCGGGCGCCGCTGCGGCGGAACGTCACCGGAAAGGACGTTGGCGATTCGGCGGTGTTCCTGCTGAGCGATTTATCGAGCGGGGTGACGGGACAGACGCTGTACGTCGATTGTGGGTATGCGTCGGTGGGGTTGTGAGTGAGATGGGTGCGCGTTGGGGGAGGGGGGCCGGATCCGGGGCGTCGCTTGGGTGCTGCTGCGCGGCTTCTGCGCTTTGCCCCGGCTTGTGTTATCGATCCGCCTCGCGCACGGCGTTGCAGAATGCGCGGATGAGGTCCGGGTCTTTGACGCCGGGTCCACTTTCAACGCCGCTGCTGACATCGACGGCGAAGGGGCGCACGGCGCGGATAGCGTTGCCGACGTTCTCGGCGTTCAAGCCGCCTGCGAGGATGATCGGCTTGTCGAGCTCATGCTTGAGCGCAGCGAGCGCTGCATGATCGAAGCCGGCTCCGCCGCCGCCTGATGTGCCGTCAATGAGCAGCGATTCGACGTATGGGCAGGCGTTCCATCGCCGCACCTGCTCCTCGTCGAACCTGAAGCCGCGCACAACCTTGTGTGTCTGCGCGACCTGCTCCACCAGCGCTTCGTCCTCATTGCCATGCAGTTGCACCCACTCACCCCACCATTCATCAAGCAGGGGATCATCTGCTCTTGTGAGTTGAAACAGGCCGATGACGGTAATGAACGGCGCGACCGCATCGGCGATCTCAATCGCATCATCCATGTCAATGCGCCTCGGCGAGTTCTTCGCAAAGACAAGGCCGATCGCATCTGCGCCGGCTTCGACGGCTGCTTCGGCAATGTCCGCGCTTGTGACGCCGCAGATTTTGATTCGCGTTCGTGTCATGCCTTGGATCGTTCAGCAGAATGGAGGCAACATTCGCTCCACCGAACATTATGCCTGCTGAGCGGCATGTTGGGGAGAATTCGCGCGGGCGGCCCTGTTCGCATACGATTGCCGCGATGACGCTGCTGGCGGTTCCGATTTTCGTTGGTGGTCAGGATGATGTGGATGCAGCTCTTGAGCGGGCGCATGAGGCGGCCGGGCAGGGGGCGCGGTTGATTGAGTGGCGGGTGGATGCGCTGGCTGAAGAAGCCGGCGGAGCCGATGTCGCGATTCGCCTGGTTCGTGAGGCCCCCGCGCCGTGCATTGTGACGTGTCGCTCCGCAAGAGAAGGCGGCGCGTTCGAGGGGATTGAACATGATCGTATTGCTCTGTATGAGAAGCTCACCAGCGCTGATGTGCCGCCGCGATACATCGATATTGAGTACACATCCATTTCCCGTGAGCCGGCATGGCGCGAGATGCTTCATACGCTGATGGCAAGGCAGAACGGGCGCGACATGCAGACCGGCGTCATTGTTTCGGTGCACGACTTTGAGCAGCGCCCAGCCAACCTCGTCCAGCGCATCCACGCCATGGTCGAGGATCCGACGTGTTCGGTCATCAAGGTGGTCTGGCGGGCACGTTCCGTTCGGGATAATCTCGAAGCGTTCGATCTATTGGCGGAGCGGCGCAAGCCGATGATCGCGCTTTGTGTGTCCGATCCGCCCGAGGTCGCGCTCATGAGCCGGGCGCTTGCGCCAAAGTTCGGCGGGCTTCTCTCCTTTGCGACGCTCGCAACCGGGTTCGAAACCGCGCCGGGACAGCCGACGATACAACTGCTGCGCGAGCGCTATCGCTTCGATTCCATCGATCGCGACACGAAGGTGTATGGCGTGATCGGTTGGCCGGTCGCACATTCGCTGAGCCCGCAACTGCACAACGCCGGCTTCGCGGAAGTGAATGAGAACGCAGTGTACCTGCCGCTTCCGGTCCCACCTGAGTGGGAGCATTTCAAGGCGACGCTCGGCGCGCTGATCGATCACCCCCGGCTGAACTTTCGCGGCGCTAGTGTCACCCTTCCGCACAAGCATCATCTGCTTCGCTTTGTTGAGGAGCGCGGCGGGCGTGTCGATGACCGCTGCCGCGCGATCGGAGCGGCGAATACGCTGATCGTCGGCTCGGCCGGCGCCTTGATCTGCGCCAACACTGATGCGCCGGCGGCTGTTGGCGCGCTCTGCGATGGGATGAAGATCACCGAGTCCGAGCTGGGGCGCAAGACCATTGCAATCCTTGGCGCAGGCGGCGTGGCCCGCGCAGTGGTTGCCGGCCTTTCCGAGATCGGTTCCAACCTGGTCATCTTCAATCGTGATCCCGCTCGCGCGGAGGAACTCGCGGCGGCGTTCCATGATCGAAAAACCAGAAGCGGCGGAACAAGTCATGTCGCGACCGGCCGCATTGACGGGCTCTCCTGCGCGTGCTTTGACATCATCATCAACTGCACGCCTGTGGGCATGTTGGGCGGTCCCGATCCGAACGGCCTGCCGCTCGCGCTTGATGGTGCAGCAGATCGCGCGATTGATGAAACGGTGACGGTGTTTGATACGGTGTATGCCCCGATCGAAACGCCGCTCATCAAAGTGGCGAAGCAGCGCGGCGCGAAGGTGGTTACCGGCGAGCTGATGTTCATCAAACAGGCGGCCATGCAATTTGAGGAGTGGACCGGGCAAGAAGCGCCGCTGCAGGTTTTCGGAAATCTCTGAACTACGGCGGCGGAGCGTCACGACTGTGCCGGCAATGGGATGACTCGCACAGGCGGGTCGCCTGTGCCACCGCTGCTTTGTTTGAGGCGCTTCGGAATCGGCTCTATGATGTGCCACGCCCATGCCTGCACTCCACCCCGATGCGAATCCGTTTGATCCGGCGTTCCTCAGCGATGTCGTCGCTGGTGAGACTCGCCTCACACCCGATCAGGCGTTGCGGCTCTATCACGAGATGCCGATCCAGGAACTCGGCCGCTGGGCGGATGCGCGCTGCCGGATGATTCACGGCGACACGATCCGCACGTACGTGATCGATCGTAACATCAACTACACCAATATCTGCACAGCAAAATGCACCTTCTGCGCGTTTCGGCGCGATGGTGATGAACACGACGCGTACACGCTTGATTACGATGCGCTGCTTGCGAAGATTCGCGAACTCGTCGAAATCGGCGGCACGCAGATACTTATGCAAGGCGGCATGAACCCGGCCCTGCCGCTGAACTGGTATCTGGAACTGCTCACGCGCATGAAGAGCGAGTTTCCCAATGTTCACGTTCACGCCTTCAGCCCGCCTGAGTTCATCGAGTTTGTCTCCTTCTTCGATCCGCCCGGCGATGACCTGCGCGCGAAACTACGCTGGGTGATGGTGCAACTCAAGGAAGCCGGCCTGGATTCAATTCCGGGTGGTGGGGGAGAGATTTTCGCGCCGGCCGTTCGCCGCAAGATCGGCCTGGGCAAGTGCGATGCCGAGGCGTGGCTCACCACCATGCATGTCGCACATGAACTGGGCATGAACACCAGCGCGACGATGATGTTCGGCCACATCGAAGGCATTGCCGATCGCATCCATCATTTCGATCTTGTGCGGCAGTGGCAGGATCGCTCGATTGCGGACTTCTCCGCAGCGGGCGGCGGTCGCCATAAGGCGTTCATCTCCTGGCCGTTCCAGCGTGAAAACACGCCGCTTGGCCGGGCCAGAGAGTGGGGGCAGGGTGATGGCGATGACCTGTCGCAACCGTTCCCCGGTGATGTCGTCGCGCGGCTGGATGGCACGGGCGAAAAATCCGCGCATCCTGAATTCGGCCGGCGCGTTCGCATGGCTGGCGCAAGTGAGTATCTGCGCACGCAGGCGCTTTCACGTTTGTATCTTGACAATGTGTATTCCATTGGTGCGAGTTGGGTCACGATGGGGCCGCAGATCGGCCAGACCGCGCTCTTCTATGGGGCAAGCGATATGGGTTCGGTGATGATGGAGGAGAACGTCGTTAGCGCAGCAGGCACGACGTACTGCCTCAACGAACCGACCATCTGCCGATTGATTCGCGATGCCGGCTTCATTCCAGCGCAGCGTAACAATGAATACAACCTGCTGAAGGTTCACTATGCAGATGATTCTCCTGACCTGCGCATCGGCGACTGGTCCACGCAGCGCGCTCAGCGTCTGCACATTGAGAAGCGCGAAGCAGCCGAGACAGAGCCGGTCGAATTGACCGTGACGCGCTGAGGCCTGCCGCTATTTGATAAAGCAGTTCAACACGGAGGGCACGGAGAGCCACGGAGGAGGGCCAAGATCGGGTATCGGGAACGAATCTGCATCAGGGGCCTACATTTGGAGCCCCTTCATTTTGAATGCCCGCTCCGTGGCCCTCCGTGTTCATTCGGAGCGATGATGTGCTGCTAAACTGCCCGGCTCATGTCCGTGCGTGACTTCCAGCGCAACCTGCCGCGCCTTCTTCTCCTCGCCGCGCTCCTCGCCGGCTTCGGCGTCTTCCTGATCTATCCGATCTGGCTCACGGTGCAGGGCGGCTTTGAAGCGAAGGATGGCGGCTTCACGCTCTACCACATCGGCGCCGTCTTCACCGATCCCGCGATGCGCACGGGCCTCCTCAACGCCTTCGGCATCGCGGTCTGCACCACGCTGCTCTGCTTCGTCTTCGCCCTGCCGCTTGCGTTCCTCGCAGCGAAGTTTGACTTCCGCGGCAAGACCGCGCTGTCCGCGCTAATCCTCGTGCCGCTCATTCTCCCGCCGTTCGTCGGCGCGATCGGGCTGCACCACATCCTCGGCAGAACCGGCTCGCTCAACGCACTGCTCATTGACTTCGGCCTCATCGAAACCGGCATCGACTTCATCGGCAAGGGCGGCTTCTGGGCCATCGTCCTCATCGAAGCGCTGCACCTGTATCCGATTCTGTATTTGAACGCGACGGCTGCGCTGGCGAACCTTGATCCTGCACTTGAAGAAGCAGCCGAGAACCTCGGCGCGTCCCGCTGGCGGCGACTGCGCACGGTCATCCTGCCGCTCATCAGGCCGGGGCTCTTCGCAGGCGCCACGATCGTTTTCATCTGGTCGTTCACCGAACTCGGTACGCCGCTGATGTTCGATTTTCAGCAAGTGACGCCGGTGCAGATCTTCAACGGCATCAAGGAGATGGACGTCAGCCGCCAGCCGTATGCCCTCACCGCCGTCATGCTCTTCGCCGCGCTGCTCTTCTACATCCTCGGCAAACTCGTCTTCGGCGGGCGTTCCGGGGGGGCGTATGCGATGTACGCCAAGGCATCGACGCAATCGACAACAACGCGCCTGCACGGCATCAAAAGCGCCCTCGCGGCTTGCGGCTTTGCATCCGTCATCGTCCTCGCCATTCTCCCGCACCTCGGCGTCATCCTCGCTTCACTCTCCGCGCCCGGCCAGTGGTATCAATCCATCATCCCGCAGCAGTTCACGGTTGAACACTTCACGGGGGCGCTCGGCCACGAACTTGCCATCGGCTCCATTCGCAACTCGCTCTTCTACGCTTCGATGGCGGTGCTCATCGACATCGCGCTCGGCATTCTGATCGGCTACCTCATTGTGCGAACGCGCATCCCGGCGGTGTTCAAGAATCTGCTTGATTCGCTTTCGATGCTGCCGCTCGCCGTGCCGGGTTTGGTGATGGCATTCGGTTATGTTGCGATGACGCTGCGCTGGCCGTTCGGCAAGGGCGATCCGTTGGAAGGCGTGTTTGATGTCTTAGGTGCGGAGCCGAATCCTGTGCCGCTGCTGATTATTGCATACGCAGTGCGCCGTCTGCCGTATGTGGTGCGCGCGACGGTGGCTGGTCTTGAGCAGACATCCGGCGAACTCGAAGAGGCGGCTCTTTCGATGGGCGCGAACCGTTTCCGCGCGATTCGCACGATCACGGTGCCGCTGATCATGGCCAACCTCATCGCCGGTGGCCTGCTGGCATTTTCTTTTGCCATGCTCGAAGTCAGCGATTCATTAATACTCGCCCAGCGCGAAGAGCATTTCCCGATCACGAAGGCGATCTACGTATTGTTTGAAAGATTAGGCGACGGCCCGTACATCGCCAGCGCGATGGGTGTGTGGGGCATGGCCCTGCTCGCGGTCACGCTCATCGGCGCGAGCATCATGATGGGCAAGAAGATGGGGGCGATTTTCAGGGTGTAGGGTCAAACGTCGAAACGTCGAAACGTCGAAACGTCGCAATCGGTCGATCTGCTCGACGGCCGCACGATCTCCGTGCCGCTGACGTGGTATCCGCGCCTGCTTCGGGCGACGCCCGCTCAGCGGT
>CAZFZT010000072.1:0-18515 GCA_964523675.1 uncultured Isosphaeraceae bacterium | reverse complement strand
CCTTGCTGATTCGGACGCTGCACCAGTCGTGGCCGCACATCGCGCAGAAGTCGGTATCAACATCGAGGTCCTCATCGTGATACGCCCGCGCGGTGTCAGGATCAAAGGACAACTCGAAGTGCTTCTCCCAGTTCAGCGCTGCCCGCGCTTTGGTAAGTTCATCATCCTGATCGCGAGCGCCTGGAATACCCAGCGCCACGTCGGCCGCGTGTGCTGCGATCTTGTACGCAATGCAGCCCTGCTTCACATCGTCCTTCTTGGGCAGGCCAAGGTGCTCCTTGGGCGTGACGTAGCAGAGCATGCTCGCGCCGTGGTAAGCGATGGCCGTCGCGCCGATGCAACTCGTGATGTGGTCGTACCCGGGGAACATGTCGGTCACGAGCGGACCGAGCGTATAGAACGGCGCGCCGTGACACAGTCGGCGTTCGAGTTTCGCGTTGTATTCGATCTGGTCGAACGGCACGTGGCCGGGCCCTTCGATCATCACCTGCACGCCATGGCGCCAGGCGCGCTCCGTGAGTTCGCCGAGCGTTTCGAGCTCTGCGATCTGCGCTCGATCGGTCGCGTCGGCCAAGCCGCCGGGACGCAAGCCGTCGCCGATGGAGAACGTCACGTCATACCTGCGGAGGATTTCGCAGATCTCATCCCACATCTCGTACATGATGTTTTCTCTGTTGTGAGTCAACATCCACTTGGCAAGCAGCGAGCCGCCGCGCGAGACGATGCCGATGAGCCGGTTCTTGACATGCTTGAGGTGCGCTTTGCGCACGCCCGCATGGATCGTGAAGTAGTCAACGCCCTGCTCGGCCTGGTGAATCAGCGTTTCGCGAATGACATTCCCATCGAGATCTTCAAGTCTGCGGCCGATGATCATTGAGTAGATCGGCACGGTGCCGATCGGCACGGTCGAGTGCTCGATGATGGCTTGACGACACTCATCAAGATTGCCTCCGGTCGAAAGGTCCATCGCGGTGTCGGCTCCCCAACGAATGGCCCATTCGAGTTTTTCGATTTCCTCATGAGTCCCGGAGGAGACGGGCGAGGCGCCGAGGTTGGCATTGATCTTGGTCTTGCTCGCGCGGCCGATCGCCATGGGATCGAGCCGATGCGCGAGGTGATTGACGTTCGCTGGAATGACCATGCGGCCGGCTGCGATCTCATCGCGCACCTGCTCGGGGCTCAGGTGCGGTTCGCGCTGGGCGACACGAATCATTTGATCAGTGATGATGCCCAGTCGGGCGTGTTCGAGCTGGGTGATGGGGGTGAAGTTTTTCGGGAAGGTGACTTGGCGGACGGTGCCGTCGGCTTGTTTGAAGACGAGTGTGGTAAAGCCCTGGGACTCCTGTCCCCGGGATCCCAGGGACGGGAGTCCCTGGGCTTTGGGGTCGAGGAATTCCTCGGTGCTCCATCCGTCGGGGAGGAAGTCCCAGGCGCACTTGTCGGATGCGGCGGGCATACCGGGCGTGTCGGGGGAGCTGAAGGTGTATGCACCGCGCACGCCGGGCAGAATCTGCGCCGGCTTTGCGAAACTTCCCGGGGTGGTCACATCGGCCGTGCGGCCGGGATGACCGCCGACAGGAGGCAGCGGGAAGAAAGAACTCTCGCGCGCGGGCGAGCCATTAGCGTTAGCGTTTCTCTGAATCATGATCTCGCTTCCCTACGCCGGTTCTAACCGGATCAGGTTCCACGGGTTCATCTCAGCCATGCGGCCCGATTGCCGCAGGCGCCCCGAGCGTGTGTTTCGCGCATTGTAGCGGCTGCGCCGTCGCATAGCCGCAAAGCGCGTACTGCGGACTGACGGGTTCTGTCGAATCGTTGAGCGGCGATTCAAAGCGGCGCGTGCGCGATGACCCTGCGGCCACGAATTGTGGGGCTGCCCAGTTGGCCGCAGGCCGCCATCAGCGTCCGGCCCATCGTGCGCCGCCGGGTCACAAACTGGCCATTGGCGGAGATGCGATCGATGAACTGCTCCACCGATTCATGTGAAGGCGCTGGCCAGGGCGAGTCCCGGCGGGGGTTGTACGGGATTACGTTGACCGTGCAGTGGAGCGGTTTGAGGTACGCGCACAATTCATCCGCATGCGCGAGTTCATCGTTCACACCCGGAATCAGCACGTACTCAATCAGAATGCGCTTCGTCGGCGACGTGCCCCATGCACACATCGCTTCATGCAGTTCCCGCATGTTTGTTGCGCGATTGATTGGCATGATCTGCGAGCGAATGGCGTCATTGGGCGCGTTGATCGACACGGCCAGCCCGAGTTGCCGAAAGCCCGCTTCGCCGGCGAACGCGGCGTATCTGCGAATACCCTCAGCCCGGCCGACGGTTGAGACCGTGATCTTCGACGGCGCGATCGACGGACCGAAGTGTTCGGCCAGCACGCGAATCGCCTGTATGACTGCATCGAGGTTGTCCATCGGTTCGCCCATCCCCATGAACACGATGTTGCTGATCGATTGGCCGAAGTGATGCCTTGCGCCCATCCACTGCGCGATGATCTGAGCTGCGGTGAGGTTCTTCATCAGCCCCATCTGCGCGGTCTCGCAGAACGTGCAGCCCATAGCGCAGCCGATCTGCGAGGAAATGCACAGCGTGTTGCGGTCCCGGCCGACGCGGCTCTTCTGCGGAAGGATGACCGACTCCGTCTCAAGGCCGCTGCCAACACATTGTGTGAACTTGATCGTCTCACCTTCGTGCTGCGTCTTCGCAACCGGCATGTCGGGCATGCCCACCCACCCTTCACAACCGCCGCGCAACCGACCGGTGCGGAACACCTCCCGATACACTTCCAGCGCGCGGCCGCTGCCGATGCCGCGATCCTTTGCGGCTGCAATGAACTGAGCGCTGGTCAAACTGAGGATGTCGATCGGTTCCGATGACATGGGGAGCGATTCTATTCATAGGAGTCCGGGATTCGGGGTTCCTCAATATGTGCTTCGGCCCCCCGGCCCGCGGCCTCCGGCCCGCGGCCTCCGGCCCACCGCCCCGGGATGTCTACACAAGTCGTCTTATTGGCCCTTTCCAAGATTGGAAAGCCGTGATATCATTGCGACTGATTCGCAATTGCATAAGAAAGGCCGCTATGCGCAACGGACATCATCTTCCAGCATCAGGTTCGATTGATCAAGCACTTCCGCGCGCTCGGCCGCTCACCGAGTTGCGGCGGGGCCAGCGGGCTTCGCTGCACCATACGGACCTCTGCCCGGCTGATTGTGAGATGCTCAGCTCGATGGGCCTCACGGATCGGTGCGAGATCCGCCTGTGCAAGGTCGGCGAGCCGTGCATTCTGCAGGTGCGTGCGACGCGGCTGGGCATTGCGAGATCGCTTGCCTCGCGCATTCTGGTAAAGGCGTCCGGATAACGTGCTTGCTGTCATGGCTGATGCGATGACCGTTCTTCCTTCACCCAATGTCGAGCCGGTAGCGTCATCGTCTGGCGCCAGCGCTACTCGGCTACCAGAACCGAGTTGCTTCGCGCTTATTGGAAATCCCAACACGGGTAAGACGACGCTGTTCAATCGGCTCTGCGGCCTGCGCGCCAAGACGGCTAACTTTCCCGGATCAACGATTGAAGCGCGAATCGGTCGGCTGCGACCTGCCCGTTCACGGCAAGCGGCGCAGGCCACGCCGACCATCGTTGATCTTCCGGGGCTTTACGCGCTTCATTGTCAGGCATCGACGGCCCCGCCGGAAGCGTGCGTCTGTCTGGATCATCTGGAAGGCAGGGCAGAGCTGCCGGGCGTGAAGCCCCCGGACGCGATGCTGATCGTTGCGGATGCGACGAACCTGGTGCGCAATCTTCAGATTGTTGCCCATGCTTTGAGTCGTGGTCTGCCGGCGGTTATCGCACTGAACATGATTGATCTTGCGCAGCGGCGCGGGCTCACGATCGATGCGGAAGCGCTTTCAGGGCATCTGGGATGTCCCGTGGTGCCCATATGCGCCCGCACGGGTGAGGGCGTGCCGGAGTTGGTCGAGGCGATGCGCACGCCGCAGGTCAGCAATGCCGCGCTTCCTGATCCGGCAGACCGCAATGCCACGGTTCGCTGGGCCGAGGAAGTCTTTGCGCGAAGCGCCGGCGGAACCGACGCCGCTGTTCATGAAGACACGTTCACCGATCGACTCGACACTGCATTCACTCATCCGATCCTCGGCCTGTTCGTCTTTGCCGGCGTGATGATCGGTCTGTTCTACACCATCTTTACGCTCGCTTCGGTGCCGATGGACCTGATCGAACTGCTCTTCGCCCGATTGGGTGGCGCGCTGCATTGGGGATTCGTTGCGCTGCGAGATGCTGCCGGGATCGACCTTGTGGAAGGCGCGCTCCACAATCTGCTCATCGACGGCATTGTCGGCGGCGTTGCAGCGACGGTGGTCTTTCTGCCGCAGATTTGCCTGCTCTTCTTTCTGCTTTCGCTGCTCGAGGACACCGGCTATCTCGCCCGCGCCTCGTTTGTGGTGGATCGGGCGCTCAGGCGTTTCGGTTTGCCCGGCCAGGCCTTTGTGCCCGTGCTCTCCGCTCATGCGTGCGCGATACCAGCCATCATGTCCACACGGCTGATTCCCGATCAGCGCGATCGTCTGGCGGCGATACTCGTTCTGCCATTCTTCAGCTGCTCAGCGCGGCTCCCTGTGTACGTGCTGCTCATCGGCGTTCTCTTTGCCGATGCGCCGTTGATGGCCGGGCTCGCGTTCGTCGGTTGTTATGCGCTTGGGGCGGCGGCGGCGCTATTGACTGCTTTGCTCTTTCGTCGCACGCTTCTCAAAGGCGTTTCTCGCCCAATGGTGCTGGAACTGCCTTCGTACAAGACGCCTTCGCTGCGCACCGCGCTGTACACCACATACGACCGGGGAATGATGTTCCTGCGGCGAGCGGGCACTGTGATCCTCGCCATCTGCATCGTACTGTGGTGGCTCAGTGCGTATCCGGTCTCGGGCGAGCCGGACGAAGCGGCGGCGCTTCGGAGCGAAGCCGCGCTCGTGGAAGAAGCGCAGCCGGCGACGGCGGCGGAACTTGTCGCAAGGGCGGACCATCTTGCGGCCAGGGCACAGCTCAGCGGCAGCTTCGCAGGTCGTCTGGGACGGGCCATCGAGCCGGTCTTCGAGCCGCTCGGCTACGACTGGCAACTCTCGATCGGCGTGGTTTCGAGCTTTGCTGCTCGAGAAGTGTTCGTCTCAACGCTCTCGGTGCTCTTTGCGGGGACGGATGAGGCGGAGGAACCGGCGGTGCGCGAGCGGATTGTGACCGCCAGGCGAAGTGATGGTTCGCCGCTGCTGACGAAGTCGACAGCGCTGAGTTTGCTCGTCTTCTATGTCCTTGCCATGCAGTGCCTGCCGACGCTCGCCGTGACCCGCCGGGAGACCGGCAGCTGGAAGTGGGCTGTGCTGCAACTTCTTTACATGAGCTGCGTGGCGTACGTCGCTGCGCTGCTCGCGCGGACCGCTGCGCTGTGGATGGGCGCGACATGATTCCGATCTCTGACTGGCAGTTCTGGATTGTGACATTCCTCGCGCTGCTCGGCGCGTGGCGCGGCGTTCGGTCGCTCGTTCCGCGCCGGGGCGCTGCCTGCGGGGGATGCAGCAGCGGTGATCGTGCGAGCTCCGGAAGTGAACAGCAGGCAACGCTGACGCTTGAAGGCAAGCGCGTCTGAGCGCCGCTGCGCGCTTGCGCGGTGTGTTACCATCCTCGCCTTCATCGCGGCGTTCCGTTGCCGCTGAAGGTGGACCGAAACACGATGAGTACCCGCCGGCGCATACTCTTTCTCTGCGGCTCTATGAATCAGACGACGCAGATGCATCAGATCGCAGAGCATCTGTCGGAGTTCGACCAGGCGTTCACGCCGTATTACTGCACCGGCGTGCATGAGCTGCTGCGGCGGTCGAATCTGCTGGAGTTCACGGTCATCGGCAACAAGCTCTCCGGCCGGTGCATCAACTACCTGCGCCAACAGAAACTGCCGATCGATTACCGAGGCAGGAGCGGTCATTACGATCTGGTGTTGCTCTGCTCTGATGTCTATATCCCGCGCAACATACGCGGCGCGAAGAAGGTTCTGGTGCAGGAGGGCATTACCGATCCCGAAGAGTGGCAGTATCGTCTGGTGAAGCGATGTCGATTGCCGCTGTGGATTGCGGGGACGGCCGCCACCGGCCTGAGCGATGCGTACGAGCGGTTCTGCGTCGCCAGCGAGGGGTATCGTGACTTGTTTGTTCGCAAGGGGGCGCGGCAGGAAAAGATTGTCGTTACGGGGATACCCAACTTCGATGATTGCAGGAAGTATTGCTACAACGATTTTCCGCACCGTGCGTACGTTCTGGCGTGTACATCGCCGCTTCGGGAGGTTTTTCGCGGCGAAGATCGACCGGCATTCATTCGCAAGGTCGTCGAGATCGCAGGCGGCCGGCCGATCATTTTCAAACTTCATCCCAACGAGAATGCCAGGCGGGCGATCGCAGAGATCAATCAGCATGCGCCCGGCGCGCTGGTTTTCACAAGCGGCAGTGCGGAAGAGATGATCGCCAATTGTGACGTGCTGGTGACGCGGTTCTCATCCTGCGCGTTTGTGGGCATTGCGCTGGGAAAGGAGACGTACTCCGATGTGAGTATGGATGAGTTGCGGCGGCTGACGCCGATTCAGAACGGGTGCGCTGCGCGAAACATTGCGGAGGTCTGCCGCGAGGTACTCGGCTCAAACGGGAGCGGCAGCGCATGAGTGCCGGGATTTCAGTTCGGATCGTTCAAAGCCGCCGCGAGCGCAGGCAATTTCAAACGCTGCCGTGGCTGATCTATGAGGCGGGCGGCACTCGTGACGCGAACTGGGTGCCGCCACTGCTTGCAGAGGAACGCGAACTGCTCGGTTGGGGCAACCATCCCTTTTACGACAATGCAGAGGGCGCCTCACTTCTCGCGCAGCGCGGCGGTCAGACGGTCGGCCGGCTGCATGTTCTCATCAATCATGTCCACAATCGCACACACGGCGAGCATCGCGGTTTCTTCGGATTCTTCGAGAGTATGGATGATGACGAGGTTGCGAATGAACTCTTCCGCGCTGGTGAGGCGTGGCTGCGCGAACGCGACATGAACGCCGTTCGCGGTCCGGTGAATCCATCTCTCAATCACACGTGTGGGTTGCTCGTTGATGGACATTCGGGGCCGCCGCGTCTGATGATGACGTATAACCGTCCTTACTATGAACGGCTGCTTGAGTCGTGTGGGTTGACTCCATCACAGGATTTGTTTGCGTATGAACTGAGCACCGCGGGGATGGAGGCGGCGTCGGCTCGGTATCGCCGCGCGTTGGACTCCGTGGCGGCGCGTTCTGATGTTGTGATTCGCCCGTTCGATCCGAAGCGATTTACATCGGAACTGCGGAGTTATCTGGATTCATACAATCGCGGCCTGGAGCGCACGTGGGGCTTCGCGCCGCTACAGCCGCGTGAGGCCGAGCGCATCGCGCGCGATTTGAAGCACGTGATCGTGCCCGAGATGGCGCTCTTCGCTGAGGTTGCAGGGAAGCCGGCCGGGGCGGTTCTGGCGCTGCCGGACTACAACCAGATTCTGCGTCATTGCAATGGGCGGCTGTTTCCATTCGGCATCGTGCGACTGCTGCTTGGGCGCGGCCGAATCGATACGGCTCGGGCGCTTGCGATCACGATGTCGCCTGAGTACCGCCATGCGGGACTGGGTGTGCTGCTGATGCACCGGTTGATCGAGCCAGCAAGGCGGCGAGGGATCCAGAACTGGGAATTTTCGTGGGTGCTTGAGAGCAACATGGCGTCGCGGAAGCCGCTTGAGAAAATGGGCGCCAAGATCACGCGGACCTATCGGCTTTATGACAAAGCGCTTGGGTGAGCCGCGCGCCTTGTATCAAGCGATTGACCACGGAGGGCCACGACGAAGGGCTTTTGGTAGTTGGGCAGAGGATATCGCACCGTCTTCAGAATGACGCATTTGGTTGCAAGTCAAAACTCTGTTCTGTACTTTCCGTGGCCCCCCGTGGCTCTCGGTGGTTGACCCGCTCTCAGAAGGAGCCGGCGTTGCGGTGCCATTCGATTGTCTGGTTAATGCGCGCTTCGAGCGACGCCGCCGGTTGCCATCCGAGTTGCGTGCGCGCCTTGTCGGATGAGCACACCCAGGAGCCGGCAAGGGCTTCTTTCACCTTATCGCTGTTGAGCCACGTCGGCGTGCCGCGGAGTCGGGCGAGCATGTCCGCCGCCGCACCCACGGTTCGCAAAGCGATGGCAGGGGTGCGAACGAGGCGGGTGCTGCTGCGGCCGAGGGCGATGGCGAAACGTTGGCCGAGGTCGGTATAGGTGGGATGCTCCGAGGTGGCGAGAAAATAGACGCCGTCACCGCTCGCCTGTTGCGTTGCTCGTTCACCCTGCATGGCGGCGGCGATCATGCCGGTGACGAGGTCATCAACATGAACGAGCGAGACTCGAAATGAACCGCGCCCGGGCACGAGGTGCACGCCGAAGCGCGCGATCGGCTTGATCATCTGCACCGCGCCGCGATCCTCGGGGCCGAAGACGATGGGCGGACGCACGATGGTCAGCGGGAGCCGATCTGCGAATCGTCTTGCTGCATGTTCGCCGGCAAGTTTGCTGCGGCCGTAGGCCGAGATCGGAGCCGGTGCCATGTCTTCGGTGCGCGGCTCCTCGGCGATAGAGGGCCCGGCCGCTGCGAGTGATGAGACGAGCAAGAGAACGGGAGGCTTCTCACATGCTGCGCACGCTGCGGCGACCGTTTCCACGCCGTGGGCGTTGACGTTCTCGAATGCGCTGCGATCAATGGTGCGCACAAGTCCTGCGACATGAAAGACGATCTCGGGTTGAGCATCACGAATAGTTTGTTCAACCTGTCCTGCATCGCCAAGATCACACGTCGCAATCGCAGCGCCGAATTCAATCAGCGGCTGTGTCAGCGAGCTTGCGCGGGTCAGACAGGTGACCTCGCCTTGGCGCTCAATGAGCCGGCACACGAGATGCCGGCCGATGAAACCGGTCGCGCCGGTAACGAGCACGCGCGTTGTAGCCAGCGTCTGCACCGCGCTATCGTAACCACCGGCGGAAGGTGCGAAGGAGCGGACATCAAGCCACGAAAGAATTCAATAGCGCAACACAGCATGGCAAACAAATCGATCATCTACATCAACCCGCATCCGGCCATGTTGGAGGATGATGAACTGCTCAAGCAGTGCGAGTGGGGATTCGACCGTTCGGGCGGACCGGGCGGGCAGCATCGCAACAAGGTCGAGACGGCTGCGACGCTTACGCATAAGCCCACCGGCATCAGCGCATCAGCGGGAGAACGGCGGCGGCAGATTGAAAATCGAGGCAAGGCGCTTCGGCGACTGCGCATGAAGCTTGCTGTCAAAGTCCGCGCCAATCCGCATCCGAAGCACTACACGCCCAGCGAACTCTGGCAGTCGCGGCGGCAGGGCAAGCAAATGTCGGTCAATCCGAATCATCGCGATTATCCCGTGCTGCTAGCAGAAGCGCTCGACCTCGTGGTCGCGCGCAAGTTCGACGTGGCCGGAGCGGCGGGTGTGCTTGGCGTTTCAATGTCGCAACTGGCGAAACTCATTCGCCATGACAAGCAGGCGTTCGCGATGGTCAACACCGGCCGCGTTGAGCGGGGATTGCCTGCGCTCAAGTGAGTGCTGCGCCTGGGTGATGCTGAACCCCGGGCCGTCCACGGGGGGACTACTTCGTCCGCCACGCGGCTATTGGTTCAACGTCACCCGATGCCGCCTTTGAGCTCGCCGAACTTCTTGTTGAGTTGCTCGCGCATCTTTTTCATCTTCTTGTCTTCTGCACGTGGCGTCTCTTCCTGCTTCTGCTGCGCGAGCGCTTTGAGCGAGAGGGCGATTCGGCGTTTGCCGGGATCAACGCTGAGCACCTTGGCGTTGACGATTTCGCCTTCCTTGACGATCTGGCCGACTCGGTGAACGCGCTCGTGTGAGAGTTCTGAAATATGGATCAATCCCTCAACGCCTGGGGCGATCTCGACGAACGCGCCGAAGGCCATGAGCTTCGTCACCTTTCCGGTGACGGTGTCGCCTTCGTTGATCTGGCCGACCTTTGATTCATACGGGTCAGCCATGGTCTGCTTGAGCCCGAGGCCGATCTTCGGCGGATCTTGTGAGCGGTCGACTTTCATGATGCGCACTTCGACCTGCTGGCCGAGCTTGACGACTTCCTCTGGATGTTTGACGCGCTCGTAGGCGAGATCGGAGATGTGGATCAGTCCATCGACGCCGCCGAGGTCAGCGAACGCGCCGTATGGCTGAATGCTGGTGATGACGGCCGGGAGCGTCTGGCCGACATCGAGTTTCTTGAGCAGGTCTTCGCGCAGGCGTGCGCGGTCGGCTTCGAGCGTGCTTCGGCGGCTGAGGATGATGCGAGCGCGATTGCGGTCGATTTCGACGACTTCGCACGGCATCTTCTCGCCGACGAAAACAGAGAGGTCATCGATGTGCCGAATATCAACCTGCCCGGCCGGCATGAACGCACGATGGTTGGCGACTTCCATCTCGAGGCCGCCTTTGTTGGTGCCGGTGCATCTGGCTTCGACGACTTGGCCGACTTCGAGCGATTCCCACTCGGCTTTCTGTACGGCTCCAACGCGCGAGAGGATGAGCAATCCTTCGTTCTTGTCGAAGCGCTCGACCATGAACTCCATGCGCGTTCCGGGTTCGGGCGGACCGTCGGGATCGAACTGCTTGACAGGGCACATACCCTGTGACTTTGGACCGAACTCGACATAGACGGCGTCGCCGTGGACCGAGACGATGGTTCCGAGCTTCTGCACGCGCTCGCCACGGGCGCGGGGCTTCTCGGCCTCGTCAAGCATGTCTTCGAGCGAGAGGTCGCCGAGCGCGGCCTGAATCTCTGCTTCAAGGCGCGCATCGAGATCGGTGCGTGGGTCCGGTTTAGAAGTCATCCGAAAGCGTCTTCTGAAGAAACGTGGCTGGAAAGGGTGGGGATGGAGCGGCTTCCATCTGGGGGTTCGACATGGTACGCGATTCGATCGATCCGGTGGTGGGCGTTGGTCCGCCGAGCGGAAGTGGGATTCTGATTGATGGTGCAGGCGGAACAGTGGCCAGCGGGCACTCGTACTGCCTTTACGGCCCACGTTTTGTGCGGTGGGCGGCGCGGTCGTGTCATGATGGCGTGCCAGTTCCACGCCTTCGCGTGGCCTTAGAGATCGTGTATCATTCGTCGTTCTGTCCCGGCCGCTCCCGCATAGGCGGCAAAGGGCCACACTGATCCAGCCGGATCGACCACAACGCGGAGAAAAGACTCAAGCATGGCAAACCAACGAGCCGCATGGGGCATCGAGATCGGAGCAAACGCGATCAAGGCCATTCGCCTTGAGCGTGATGGCGACCAGGTGTCCGTCTCCGACTTCGCCGTCATTCCCCATAAAAAAGTCCTCACCACGCCTGACCTCGACCAGGATGAGATGATCCGGCTTTCGCTCGGCCAGTTCATTTCGCAGAAGGAACTGGAAGGCGAGCACCTGGTGATGAGCGTGCCCGGCCATGCCGCATTCGCTCGCTTTGCCAAGCTGCCGCCGGTTGAGCCCAAGAAGGTGCCCGACATCGTCAAGTTTGAGGCGGTACAGCAGATTCCGTTCCCGATCGATCAGGTCGAATGGGACTACCAGACGTTCACCAGCGAGGATTCGCCGGAGGTGGAGGTCGGCATCTTCGCCATCACGCGCGAGCGCGTGCAGCAGCGGCTGGGTTTATACAGCGAAGTCGGCGTTGCCCCTGAGGCGCTCACGCTAAGCCCGGTGGCGGTCTATAACGCCATGGCCTACGACCAGCAGCTGAAGGCCGAAGCTGGTCCGGTCGTGTATCTTGACATCGGTACGCAAGCGACAGACGTGATCGTCGCTGAGAAGGGCCGATGCTGGATTCGCACGTTCCCGCTCGGCGGGACGCATTTCACAGAAGCGATTGCCGAATCCTTCAAACTCAGCTACTCCAAGGCAGAGAAGCTCAAGCAGGAAGCGGCGTCGAGCAAGTACGCCAAGCAGATCATGCAGGCGATGCGACCGGTCTTCACCGACCTGCTCGCTGACCTGCAACGGTCGATCGGCTACTACCAGTCGCTGCACCGCGAGAACGAGCTGACCATGATGGTCGGTCTCGGCTCCACCTTCAAGATTCCGGGACTTCGCAAGTTCCTCGGCCAGCAGCTCCAGATCAACGTGCTCCGGCTCGATGAATATAAGCGGATCACGGTCACCGGGCGTGAGGCGGCTGCATTCCACGAAAACGCAGTGAATATGGCGACGGCTTACGGTCTCGCACTTCAAGGCGTCGGGCTTGCCTCCATCAACGCCAACCTCGTGCCGGTGAAGTCGCTGCGCGAGCAGATGTGGCACGCCAAGACCAAGTGGTTTGCCGCAGCCGCAGCCATTGCCATCGTTGGCTCGGCCATGACGTTCTACCGTCCGATGATGGATCAAGCGGCGATGGAAGCGTCCGAGCCGGCCACCGTGCGCAGCGTGCTGGACAGCGGAAACGCGCTCAAGCGCGAGTACCAGCAAGCGCAGCAGGAAAGTAATGTCGGGTTTACCGGCCTTAACATGCAGCGGCTGCTCGAGTATCGCACCATCTGGCCGTACATCGTCTATGACGCATCGCTGGTTCTCCAGTCCACGAACCCACAGCCAGAACTGCTTTCGGGCGATCCGGAGCAGATTCTGACGATTCCGCCGTCAGAGCGGCGACTCGTGGAGTTGAAGCGGCTTGACGGGCAGTATCTTTTTGACCCGCAACAAGGCCGCCGAATTGCCGTCACCATGGAAGTTCAACTGAGTCATGACGACCCCATTGAGTTTCTGCATGGAACGGTTCAGCAGTGGCTGCAAACGAACGCGCAGCGGCCCGGCGTGCCGTATCGGATCATTCCAGAGACGATCAGTCTGAATCCGCAGCGACTCCAGCGCGAGAAGGTGTCGGAGTCGGGGGAGCGGCAGGGTCAGGCAGGCGGAGGTCGCAGTAGCGGCTCCGGCGGCGCAGCGAGCGGCGGAGGTGGTCGGCGTGGCGGTGGCGGCATCGCGGCCGGCGGTGGCGGCGGTATCGCGGGCGGCGGCGGCGGAGCGATAAGCGGCGGCGGGGGAGCGCGCAGCGGGGGTGGCTGGGGCGAGGGTGGCGGTTCCGGTCGCAGCGGCTCTGGTGGCTCGGATGACTCGCGCCGGCTCGACGAGATGGCGCCGATCCCATCCAAGCCTGCACTTTATCCGCCGGGTTCGGATGTCTACATCGTGCCGATCACGTTCGAGGTCGAGATTCTCGACGCCAACGCCACAGATCCTGAGCAGCGGGCTGACGCTGCAGCCACGGAGGGTTCATCGTCATGAATAACGCACTTGAATGGGCGAAATCCAACGTTTTCATCATTATCTTCGTGGTGGTCATGATCGCTGCGCTCGTAACCATGCCGCTGCTGGCGAGCGGCATGAACGAGAAAGTGCGCGAGGAAGTGCGCAAGCGCGCCGGCCGCCTCAATGAGTTCAGCCAGATCGAGAACACCGACATTCAGTGGCCGGGCAGCGCCGAATCTCGCAAAGGCGTGGTGAATCGGGAGTTCATCGAGCGATATCGCTCCACGATCGACGCTGCGAAGGAGGATGCCGACCGCGTCTTCCAGGTTGCGATTGAGCGCAATCGGGCTGACCATGAGGTTTTGATGCCGGAACTTTTTCCTGCTCCACCGCGGGGGATGAGAGAGATCCTGCCCGAGCGGTTTCATCAGCGCCTGCTCGGGGCCTATGACGAATTGATTCGTGAGCTCGGTTCGGGCAGTCCGCCCGACCCCGAAAGCGTGCGCGATGAGGTCGCCTTGCGTCGAGAGCAGGTCATCGGCCAGATTCTTGCGCGTGATGCTGGTGATGATCTGAGTCCTGAAGAAGAAGAGCACCTGCGGCGACAATTGGCCGAGCTCCGCATGCTGCTTTACCAGGATGCAGCCGACGGTCTGAAGTTCTACATGTCGCGAGATGTCTTGCAGATACCGGCTTGGGATCAGTCAAACATCCCGAACCTGTCGGAGCTCTTTGAACGTCAGTGGCGCTTCTGGATCCATCGCGATGTCCTGCGGGGTCTTGCCCGAGCGAATGGCGATCAAACCTCGCTGCTTCGTGCGCCAGTGAAGCGGGTTGTTCGCTTTGACTTTATCGGCGCGCCAGTGGCCGGCACCGGCGGCGAAGGCGGCCGAGGAACAGGCGGCGGCGGCATGCGCGCCGGCGGTGGCGGTGCGATGGCTGGCGGGGGCGGCGCGATGGCTGGCGGTGGTGGGGCATTGGCCGGCGGCGGCGGCGCGCTCGCAGGTGGCGGCGGCGCCATGGCCGGCGGCGGAGGAGGCGGCGCGGCCGTAGGCGGGCCTGACCCCGAAGAGCCGCCCGGCCCGGTCACGATCAACACGAGCGCTGAAGTGGCAATGGATTTCACATCGACCTTCACCGGTCGCCGCTCCAATCAGCTTTACGATGTCCGCTACGTTGAACTGGAATTGATCCTTGACACCGCGCGCGTTCCCGAGGTGCTCGACGCTCTGGCGCAGCAGAACTTCATGACGATCGTCGGGCTGCAACTGGGCGAGGTCGATCCATTTGCGGACGCATCCGAAGGGTACTTCTACGGGCCTGACCCGGTGTCGCGCCTCACGCTTCAGGTCGAGACGATCTGGTTCAGATCATGGACCGCGCAGCACATGCCCGCTGCAACCAGAACTGCGCTGGGTATTACCAGCGGCCCGACCAACCCCGGCATGTAAACGGCATCATCGAAGGACACAATCACGAAACGACGCCAAGGCGCACAACAGATTCGGCAGGGGGTGACACACGAACGAACACGGAGCACAGCATGAGCAAGATCAAGGGAATCACCATTTGGGAGCAGTACGTGGAGCATTTCGTGCTCGGCGTCGCCATCCTCGCCGCGCTGGCCTTCACCGCGATGCAGTTCATTGGCCAGCCCAATGCAATCGAACGACCCATGCAGGGTCAGGTGACGCCCGGTCAGGTTGATGCGCTGCTTGTGAAGGAGGCAGAGCGCATCAATACGGTTCTCAGCGGACCGGCCCCTGAGATTGCCGACCCCGAGCCGCTGTTGCCGGAATTCGAAAGGTCGCTCCTTGCTTCCGTGAATCCCCAGCAGCGAATCGACCACGAGCTTTTCGCCTATGTGCCGCCGCGCATCGGAGAGTTAGGCGGTCGGCCTGAAGTCACCTACCACGTGCCTGTGCCGCCCGTCGCAAAGCAAATCGTTGCTGTGCAGTATCACGATACGATCGCTGATGAGGCGGTCTCAGAACACGGGCTCCAGGAGCTCTTTCCCACGAGCCCGAACGACCTGACGTGGGTGTCGGCGGGAGGCGTGTACAACCTGAAGGACATGCTCGCGGAGTTTCAGAAGGGTGAGGTGAACGGAAATCCGGCGCCGCCCCCTGCCTCCTGGTATCTCAATCAACCGCCGATCGTCAACATTGTCGCTGAGCGGCAGGAACTCATCAACGGTGAGCCGAGCGAGATTGTTCGGCTTGATCCAATCCCGGGGCAGTTCCATGTCCGAGACCTGCTCAATGGCGAGGTTGAGGCGTCGAGACGGGATGAGGTCATTCGTGCAGTTCGAGACGAATCGTCACAGCAACTGCTACTTCAGCCGTCGTTCTATATTACCAAGAGGGGCTCATGGTCACCGCCCGATCCATTTCTTGATCCCAATGCCGATGAATCAGATGAGGAGATGCGGATTCGCCGACTGGCCTACCGGCTGGAATCGGCCAAGCGTGACCGCGAGACAATCAAGAAGCGGATCGAACAACTGGGCAAGGGTGGCGGCAGCGGTGGTGGTGGAATTCGGCCAGGCGGCGGTTCCGGTGGCGGCCTTGCGCCCGGCGGCGGCGCCGGTGCCGGCGGCAGCGGCGGCTTTTATGCCGGTCGCGGCGGCGGCGGATTCAATACAGGTGGCGGGTGGAACGGTGACGGAAATGGCTGGAATGGCGGCGGCTTCCCCGGTACAGGAGGCGGATTGCCCGGCGGCGGTGGCGGTTTGAGCGCTCGCGGCGGGGGCGGTGGTGGCGGCAGCGCAACTGGCGGCGGCGGCACTGTTGGTGGTGGTGGTGATGGCAGCGGCGGTGGCGGCACGCTTGGCGGCGGCGCTGATCCGCAGGCGCTTGAGCGGCTCCAGCAGGAACTTGCCGCAAAGGAAGCGGAGATTCAGCGACTTGAGCAAGAGCTTCAACAGCTGATTCCGACCGGCGGCGTTATTCCGACCGCGCCGGAAGGTGAAGTCGTGTTCTGGGTCCATGATCTGGATGTCGAGGCAGGTCGCACCTACCGATACCGTTTTATCGTGGAGGTGTACAACCCCTTCTGTGCCCGCAAACTGAACCTGCTTGAAGAGCAGCATCATCTGGCGGAGCGGTATGTCCTCGCCAGCGAGCCAAGTGAGTGGTCCGACCCCATCTACATCGATCCTCCGGTACAGATGTTCGTGGTTGAGGCGCATCCACCCCAGCCGCGCGTTGCCGGCCTGGGCAGCCCGTTAGGCAGCGCTCGGGTCGAGATCTGGCGGTTTTATGACGGAGAATGGCGCAGCCGTGGCGTTGCGGTCGAGCCCGGCGAGCGGATCAACGCCCGGAGCAGCGGTCGAGCCGAGCAGGAAGCCGTTGTGGTCGATTTTCTGACGGATTGGTACATTCTCGACATCATTCCCGACCGAGACGGCGGTACGTCGGACTCGGCCGCGCAGGTGGTTATTCAGAACGCTCGGACGGGTGAGATACAGGAGCGGAATCCGGGTGAGGATCGGGCCGCCCGCGATGAACTTCGTTCGAAGGCGGGACAGTTCGCTGGTCGGTTTTGAATGGCGCTTGGATCGACGGCAGCACAATTGGCAAAATGGTCAAAAGATGTTGCCGAGCCCCTTGACAGGTCGGGGCGAATGACTAAACTACTTGGCTGCATTGAGCGTGCTGCTATGGCCGCTCAGCACATCAGAGCAACCTGAGACCAACTCGATCAACCCGCTTGCGTCACACCAGAAACAGGCGGGACCATTCGAGTCTCTTCAGGAAGCCGCGAGTGCGATTGCTCTTTGACAAGTCATGATTGAATGTCGCTGCCACGGCGTCTTCTTTTGGTCCACAACCAAAGTCTTTCCGTGACGGCGTGGCGGCAGACCGAGAATCGAGATCGAATGTCTGAGCGGCTGCTCGGCGCGATGCCTGTACCTAGCGGGCATGGCGGCGAGTTGCTGGGGTTCGCAAAGCCCCGGCATGGTTCAGTCCGGCACGTGATTGGCCTGAGATCTGAAATCTCCAGATTTGAGAGTTCAAATTTGAGATTTGAGATTGATTGAGGTCGGGATCGGGTCGGTGGGATCAAGTCACTAAGGGCATACGGTGGATGTCTTGGCGTTGAGAGGCGATGAAGGACGTTGGAGTCTGCGATAAGCCCAGAGGAGCTGACAACCAAGCTATGATCCTGGGATTTCCGAATGGAGCAATCCGGCCCGTCTTTGGCGGGTCACTCATGCCTGAATGCATAGGGTATGAGGGCGAACCCGGCGAACTGAAACATCTCAGTAGCCGGAGGAAAAGAAAGCAAACGCGATTCCGTCAGTAGCGGCGAGCGAAAGCGGAACAGCCCAAACCCGCCTTTTGGCGGGGGTTCGGGCACCAATATGGCCATGAAGCAGTCTGTGAATCGTGAAGGAAAGCCGAACCACAGAAGGTGACAGTCCTGTAGCAGAATGCAGTGATGGCCTAGGTGTTCCAGAGTAACGTGGAGCTCGTGAAACTCTGCGTGAACATGCGGGGTCCACCCCGTAAGGCTAAATACTCCTCAACGACCGATAGTGAACCAGTAAGGCGACTGAACGATGAAAAGCACCCCGACAAGGGGAGTGAAAAGTACCTGAAACCGTATGCTTACAAGCTGTGGGAGCCCGTTTCGGCGGGTGACCGCGTGCCTTTTGCATAATGATCTGGCGAGTTACTCTCTGCAGCAAGGCTAAGTCTTACCCAGACGGAGCCGAAGGGAAACCGAGTCTTAAACGGGCGCCGAGTTGCAGGGGGTAGACGCGAAACCGAGTGATCTACCCATGGCCAGGTTGAAGGGAAGGTAACACTTCCTGGAGGACCGAACACACTAACGTTGAAAAGTTAGGTGATGAGCTGTGGGGAGGCGTGAAAGTCGAATCATACTCGGAGATATCTCGTTCTCCTCGAAATAGCTTTAGGGCTAGCCTCACGTTACACCGCATGGAGGTAGAGCGACTGGATGGGGCTGGGGGGCCACAAGCCTACCCACTCCAACCAAACTCCGAATGCCATGCGGCTCTGTCGTGGGAGTCAGTCCATGGGAGATAATTTCCATGGTCAAAAGGGAAACAGCCCAGACCGCCGGTTAAGGCCCCTAAACACGTCTAAGTTAGACAAGGTAGTTGGATTGCCGTGACAACCAGGATGTTGGCTTAGAAGCAGCCACC
>CAZFZT010000071.1:0-18620 GCA_964523675.1 uncultured Isosphaeraceae bacterium | reverse complement strand
CGTGAAGGTCACGTTCGGCGCGTTCTGATTGTTGCGATAAATGTTGCTGTGGCGATTACAGCCGGAGATGTCAACGTCAACGTCCGCGATCAGGATGTCGAGCCAGCCGTTGTTGTCGAGGTCGTGCGCGTATACGTTCCCGCCGAAGCCGGAGCAGTTTCCACCGGAGCCGCACGAGGACTCGGGGAGCATGGTGCTGGAGGCCCAGTTGACGGTCCCGTTGGCGTTGGTGGAGACGTTTCGCGTGAAGCGGTCGGTACCGTCATCGACGGTGACGATGTCGAGCCGGCCGTTGTTGTTGAGGTCACCAAGCGCAAGGTGATACGTGGCGCCGTTTGGCGGTTCGGAGTGCTGGCCGAGCGTGCCGTCGCCTTGGTTGTAGACCAGCCGCACCATACCGGGCAGGCCGCGTGTTTGGGCGATGTCATTGAGACCGTCGCCGTTGATATCCGCAATGCGCACCGCCGTTCCGAACGCAGCTCCCGAATAGAAGCTGCTCGGCAAGCGCTGCGAGGTCTGCTCCGTGAAGTGCCCGGTGCCGTCGTTGACCAACAGGCGGTCAAGCGTGTCCTGATACGTCACGAAGTACAAGTCTGGCTCACCGTCCATGGTCACATCACCCGCTGCGACGCCGCAGTTGTTCGGCGGCGAGGCGTACTGCGGCGTGCGAGCATCCTCATACATGAAACCCTGCCACTGGCTGCCCGCATTGCCGAGGTTCCGGTAGATGCGCGGATGGGAGATTTCCTTGGGCAAGCCCTGGCCATACGTTGGCGCCGTCACGATTTCAAGCCAGCCGTCACCTGTGAAGTCGTGCAAGACAACATCGCGATCATTGGTCGGCGTGAGGAAGCCCTCATCGCCCGCCACATCGCTGGCCGAGGCATATTCAGATGTGCGATCGACCAACACACCCCCTTCATTCATCATCAACACGTTCACGCGACGGCCGGGTGTCGAGAACGGCTGCTTACGCATGATGACCAGATCGATCCAGCCGTCCTGATCGACATCCCCCCACGCATAGTCTTTCTCGTCCTGATCGTTCGAGCCAAGCGACGATGACGCCTGAAAACGCGCAGCCGTCTCATTCGTGAACTCCAGCCAGTCGCCAGCGAATGCTGAATGCGTCAGAGCAAGGGCTGAGAGAAACGCAGCGCTCACTCCGAACGCTCGTATGTCCTTATGAGTCCTTTGATACATAGACAATGCTTCTCCTCATGTGTGTGGTGAACGGGAGGAACGGAGAATTACGCCAGCCGCGTACGAAGTACCAGAGCGGCCGGCGGAGAAGTCGACTGGGAGCAAAACGGCACAACTCCGGTCAAGGAGGTTCCCTGCCGCTGCTCCTTCGATCCCGAATGCCTGGTTGTCAAGTCCCGGCTGCGCGTTTCCGCGCAGCCGGGGATGGATCAAGTGAACGCCATTGGCAAAGTGCCGCCGATGACGTGAGTGTCGAGCTCACTGCGGGCACTCGCCCCAAGCGCCGAGCAGTTCGAGCAGATCAGGCACGCCGACTGAGCCGTCGCCATTGAGGTCCGCGGCATGGCCGGGGTTGTTGCCCCAGGCGCCGAGCAACTCAAGCAGGTCAGGCACACCGACGTTGCCGGAGCCGGTCAGGTCAGCAGGGCATGGCGGGACGGGGTCTTCGCAGGCAAGCTGCTCAACGCGCACGTTGTCAATGCCGGCGTTGGTGACCGAATCACCAAAGGAACCATTGCCTTCGTCAGACACGGAGAAGCGGACGACGACGTTTGCGCTGGGCGTGACATAGTCACTTACGCTGAAAGTCATCGTCTCCCATTCGTTGCCTGTACCGCTCGTTTCGTGGACCTGCACCCACGAATTGCCGCCATCGTTTGAGACGTAGGTGCGGAGGTAGTCAATCCGCTCAGGAACAGCAGCATTGCTGCAGAACATCCAGCGGTCGTAGGAGATTTCAGCCGGACCTTCAGAGAGGTCGAAGGTCTGAGAAATCAGATGCGTCGGGCCGAGGTCAACATTGCAAAGCCCAGCCGCGCCGCCGAGGCAGGTCACCCATGCCTGGCCATCACCAGATGCGTCACCAAACGGCGCCGCCACCTGACCGCCGAAGAGCGAGCCAGTCGGCGTGCCGTGGGTCCACTCGCCGACGGTCAGCGAGGGGTCATTCTCCACGCTGTAGCCAGCATCGGTCCCATCGAAATGGTGATCGCTGGTAACGACCGACGTATTCGCAGCGAATGCGGTAAAGACGTTGGTCGGCGCATTGATTGGTCCAGTGAACTCAGTGCCGGAGACTTCGCCTGAGAAGTAGAAGGCGATGTCATCGAGGCATTGGACGGCGGGGAGGGTTCCTTCGTAGAGGTTGCCGCCGAGGTGGTTGAGCGGTTGCTGGTTCCACTGGCCGGCGTTGATGGAGGTATGGAGTGTGGGGTTGGAGAGTGAGCCGCCCTGGGGGGTGAGCTGGACCTGCACTGTGGTGGGGGTATCCGCGTCGATGACGGAGGGCAGGGGCTGCGGGTACTCGATGTTGAGATCGAAGGGCGGGACGTGAATCCAGATATCGGTGCCGGTGCAGCGGCCGAAGACGAGGTCGGTCCAGCCGTTGCCGGTGATGTCAAACGCTGCAACGTCGAAGACACCTTGGCGCTCGGATGAGGGGATGACGCTTGAACCATTGGTGAAGGTCACGCTGGGCGCGTTGCCGTTGTTGCGATAGAGGTTCGTTCGCCGGTTGGATTGGCAAGGCGCGATATCGACATCGACATCGGCGATGATGATGTCATTCCAGCCGTCCTGATCGAAGTCAACGATGACGGAGCCGGAGCCGAAGCCCGTGTTCTGCTCGGGAAGGAAGGTCGTCGAAGACCAGTTGACCTGGCCGCTGGCGCTGGTGGAGTTATTGAGGAGGTACCGGTCGGTGGCGTCATCGGTGACGATCATGTCGAGCCGGCCGTTGTTCGTGAGGTCGCCGAGCGAGACGAAGTAAGGCGCTGCCTGGATGGCGACTTGGTAGTAGGAGCCGGATTTGAAGACACCATCGCCGTCTTTGTTGTAGGCGACGCCGACGTATGTTGGGGCATTGAGTGAGGTCTGCTTGACGATGTCGTTGAAGCCGTCGAGGTTGAGGTCTGCGATTTCGACGGCTGCGCCGAAGGCGGAGAAGGGGAACGGCTGATTGACGCTTTGTCCGCCGGTGATATTTCCGGTGAAGTGGGTGCTCGTGACGTCGTCGAAGTAGCCGGGGTTGGCGGCGCCTTGGTTGACGAGATACTTATCGTTGAAGTCGGCGCCGAAGGGTTGATTGACGCCGCCTGCGCCGGAGGAGTCGTAATCGCCGAAGTAGAGTTCAGCATAGCCGTCGCCGGTGACATCGCCTGCGGTGACGGAGCAGAAGCGTGGATTTCTGCCGGTTTGTCCTGACCATGACTCCATGGCGGGGATGCGCGCATTTTCGAAGCGCAGGCCCTGCCAGGCGCCGTTGCCGTCGTTGGCGAGGTTCATGTACACGCGTGGGTGGCCGATGTGCTTTGGATCGCCGTCACTGATGGTGGTTGCGATCGCGAGATCGACCCAGCCGTCGTTATCAAGGTCGAACAGGACGGAGGCCCGATCGTTGGTTGCGGTGAGGAAACCCTGATCAGTCGGGTAATCGGTGTGGGGAGCCCAGCCGGGCGATGTGGTGATTTGGTCGAGTGCGACAGCCGACGCATATTCGGAGGTGCGATCGACGAGCACGCCGCCTTCGTTCATAAAGAGAACGTTGACCCGTTTACCTGCGGAGGTGAAGGGCTGTTTCCGAATGGCGATGAGGTCGATCCAGCCGTCTTGATCGAGGTCGCCCCAGGAATAATCCTTCTCCTGGGTATCGCCGAGACCAACACTGCTGGCGGAAACCATTCGGCTTGAATTGCTTTCCTTGACGAACTCCACCCATTGACCCATCGCAGAGGACGCGAAGAAGGCGCCGGCTGCAACGGCCAATCCGACGTGCAATTTCCTTGCATTTGGCCTACGCATGATCATGTGTCAGTTCCTTTATGCTTCTCGAGAAGAACGCTTCTGTGGGAGAGAAAATGTTCGTCTCCGCGGTGAGGTACCACACCGCGGAGACGTTAAAGATCCATCATTCGGGGCACGGCCCCCAGAGTGACAACAACTCCAGAAGGTCGGGCACACCAACGGTGCCGTCGCCCGTGAGGTCTGCGTCGCAGTCCTCGCACGGCCCCCAGGCGGCAAGCAGTTCGAGCAGGTCGGGCACACCGATCGAGCCGTCACCTGTCAAGTCGCCGCCGCAAGTGCTGCCAAGGCACTCACCCGGGACCGGCACTTCGATGGGCGCGACGCCATCTGCCAGCGCGATCCAGAGTTCGCACTCGGTTGGCATGCCTTGATACACGGTCAGGAAGAGCTCAAAGTCGGTGTGATCGATGCTGCCCTTCTGGCCGAAGTCGAAGACCGCGCACGGGCCATCCATCGGATTCTCACCGCGGCCGACGTAAGAGCCGCCCGTGCCGGTATAGCAGCCGATGAAGGCGGCAAAGTCCTCATCGTCGATGAAGCCGTCGCCGTTATTGAATTCACTGACGTTGTAGTCGAATTCGCGGCGGCCGAGCGAATCAAGAAAGGCGATCAGCTGATCGATCTCGTCCTGATCCAATGCTTCAAAGTTGGCGGCTGCATCGGCCGCGGTTGAGCCGAACTGCTTATGCCAGTGGATGATGTTGTTGTCGGGCATCAGGTAGATGCGATCAGCAAGCGACCCGCCGCCCACGCGTCCGTCATGCCAGAGCGGATCGCGATTGCGCAGTCCCCACAGCGAGGGTGTGCGCATGAACTGAATGCCGCCATCGCCTTGCTCAATCAGGTCGCCGGAGAGACCCATGTTGTGTAGGAGGAAGTCGGAGTACGGCTTGATCGTCTTGTTGCGGATGGCATCTTCGAGTTCGGGATCATCACGCGTTGTCCACGTCGAGACGTGGCACTGCGCGCAGCCGATATCGTGGAAGACCTGCTCACCGGTCATGCCCGACTTGGGCGTCTGCGGCGGCGCGGCAAGGTAACGCTGGAAGTCCGTGACGCGATCGATGAACTCGATGTTCTCGCCATACGGATCCAGTTGCGGTTGATCATTGGGATGCAGCGCAAGGTCGTTGATGCCTTTGAGGTTCTGGCAGTAGTCAAGCAGATCAAGATCGCCCGCCGGGGCCGGGGCCTGCGTGATGAACCGGTTGGACAGGCCGAGCTCGTTCCGGGCCGCATCTGCGGAGAAGGTCAGGACAGTCGCCACCTGCGCTTTCCATCCCATGCGGCCGACGCGCGGCTGCGGCGGCTCCTTGCCGCCTTCATCCTCAAAGGAGAACACCATGTGAGCACGTCCTGCGATATTGGCTGAAGGGCCAGCGGGCGGCGTGCCGGGGTGCGGCAGCCCGCCATAGAACACCGCATGAGCAAGGATGTCTTCATCGGCGATGGCTTCAACAAGCCCGCCGCCGAGTGCTGAGTTGGTGATGCGCTGCTGCGCGGGGAACCACGCATTCTTGTCATCACTGATCGCGCCCCAGCCGAAACCGAGCAGGTCTTCAACCTCCTGCTGCGTCGGGATCAGATCGGCGCATTCCTCAGCAATCGTGGACATCTGAAAAAGCGACCCGCCGAATTCCTCAAGCGGGTCGAATTCATCAAGAAAATTGAGCGCGCCAAACCTCGTCACCGCAATGGAGCCCGAGCCGCCGACGGCCGGGATGGAGTGACACACAGCGCAGCTCTCGCGATTGAACACCGGGCCCAAGCCCTCCTGCGTAGTGAAGCTGTGTTCAAAGCGCTCCTTGCCTTTGAAAAAACGGTCGAGTTGTGCCGCGGAAAGTCCGGGCAACGGATCGCCGGAACGTGGCTGGAGCGCTTCGCCGCCGGCATGTGACTGCGCAGCAACCCCGAAGACGCCAGTAATCAATCCTGCTGCAACAGCAAACGCCGACATTTTGGTCGGCGCAGCACACATCCTTCCGATTTGCTTGCTCACGGACTTCCTCCTCTTCAAATGAACTTCTGTACTCTCACCCATAGCTGGCTCAATACACGACCCGACCCAAACCGGATGGACCGGGGTCCGATGCGCACCGGCCCTGCATCAACGTGAAGCGCCGAAACAGCGACCGATGCTCATATCTTGACACCTTACCGGACCGATTCCGGCAGGTTGAAAAGGTCGCCCTTCCACAATGCGCAAGGGATATGGACTGCCTATCCGAAACCAGTCTAACTCAGGACTCAAGCGAATCCAGCAAAATATTGCTCAAATTACGAACTCGATCTTCATTCTCAACCAGCTTCCCAAGTCAACCACATATTGAACTGCGCCACTGCGTCCTAAGTGCTTCGTTTACCTAGACTTTCAGGAACTGGCCCAAGATTCCTACAGGGCGACATCACCAAGCCATGTCCGCCGGCCGAAACGTATCAACACGAACAAATCTCAGGCCACCGCTCATACTGGGCGCGCTGGCTTCCTTTATAGCGGTTGTGGCCATCGCCCTGCTCTTCGACTGGAATGGCACACCCCCAAACGGCCAGACGCCGATCGAGCATCCCGATCATATCGACGAGGATCAAACAACCCCCGGCCGGGCGGAGGATGCCCTAACGCTTCCGCCCCGCCTGGGCGACATCCTGCAGCTCATCACGGACGGCCGGCTGGACCTCGCCCGGATTCGTCTCCAGCCGATCCTTTCCCGAACACCTGAGGAAGGCCGCGCTCACTTCCTCTTCGGCCTCACCTTCCATCGCGAGATGCGATACGCCCAGGCGCGCGAGCACTTCGAACGCGCGATCGAGCTTGCACCTTACTACGCACACACCTATCACTTCTATGGCTACTGCCTGTACAACCTCGGCGAGCTCTCTGCGGCCCGCCGCGCCTTTGAAAGCCATCTCGCTCATGTGCCGGACGAAGGCGATTCCCATTTCGGGCTTGGCCTGATCCACCTGGCTGAGAATCGGCTCGATCAGGCGGCCGAGCGCTTTCGCCGCGCCATCGAACTCGAAACGCAGATCAACCGCCTCAAAGGTGTCGCCAAAGCCCGGGCGCGGCTCGGCGAGACGTACGATCGCATGGGACGCCACGAACAAGCACGCGATGAGCTTGAACTGGCCACACAACTCAATCCCGACCTCTACGAAGCGTGGTTCATGCTCTACCGCGTGTTGATCCGCCTCGGCGAAGAGGAAGCAGCCGACCGCGCCCTCGCCGAACACGAAGCAGCCAAGCAGCGCATGCGCCCGGAGCAGTCGGCCGAGCCGCCGGGCACGTAGTGGCGTGGGTCAGCCCATTGCACCATCCCTCGCTTGCGCTTCGGGCGAGCAGATTTCTGACTCGCGCCATAAGTGCCGCAACATCCTTTCCCCGGCCGCGCTTTGCCAATGCAGACTTCCGCAACTCAGGCGCAGCCGCGCACACGCATGTTCCCCACACTCTTATGTTTGCGCGCTCAGCTATCGCTGTTTTCACGCCAGAGAGCGCGATTGCGCGCAGCAGAACATGAAGCGCGTTTAGCTTGCGCGCGCCGTTCATCCAATGGTCGCGGCATGTTTAAAGTCATCTGTTAAGACAGCTCATGGGCAGCCCCGGCGCGCACAACTACTCGGCGCCCCACCGCATGTGCCGCATGCAGGCCGCGAAAGTGGCATCAAGCCGCGCAGCCGATTCCCAAACTAAGGATCAAACGCCAACCGACTCCGCGCGCACAACGCCATTCGCGGCAGTCACTCAAAGACGAGCACTCGCGCGACGCGGTGCAGCGCCGCGTACAATCCCGGCGTGTTTGCATCATCTCTGAATCTTCGCGCGGCGCTTGGCCTTGGCGTTTGCATCGCCCTCGCCGGGTCACTGACTGGTTGTGAGCGTTCGACCGATCCGTCGCAACACGCCGATCGATCAGAACCCGCCTCCGAACCCGCGCCGAACCCGGCACGCACTGAGCCGGCGCTTCGACTGACTGAACTTGCAAACCCCGCCCAGACCGGCATTGACATGATCCTTACGAGCGGCGAGATGCCTTCAACGCAGATCCTCGAAGTCAAAGGCAACGGCCTAGCGCTGATTGATTACAACAAGGACGGCCACCTTGACCTCTTCGTTCCAAACGGCGCGACGCTCGCTGATCCTGAGCGCGGCCCCGGCTGGCGGCTGTTTGCGAATACCGGCTCAAGCGACGTTCATTTCAACGATGTCACGCAGCAGGTGGGCATTGCGCACACGCGCTGGGCGCTCGGCGCGGCCGTTGCGGATTTCGACAACGACGGCTGGGACGATCTGTATATCACGTGCTATGGCGACAACGTGCTGCTGCGCAATGCCGGCGGCAGCAGGTTCATTGATGTCAGTGACGCGGCCGGGGTTGCCTATGGCGGGTGGTCCACGAGCGCCGCATTCGGCGATGTGACCGGTGATGGCGCGCTTGATCTGTATATCGCCAATTATCTGGAATTCGACGCTGCCAGCCCCCCGCCGCAGTCGGAGTTTCTCGGCACGCGCGTCCTCGCAGGGCCGCGCGGCTTTCCCGCGCAGCATGATGCGCTCCATCGCAACAACCGCGCCGGCGCATTCGAGGACATCTCCGAATCGTCCGGCGTGCGCAGCGTGCAGCCCGCATTCGGTCTTGGCGCGGTCATCCTCGACTTTGATGGTGACGGCCGGCAGGACATCTTCGTCGGCAACGACTCGATGCGAAACTTCCTGTTCCACAACATCGGGGGCGACGGTTCACAGCCGTTCCTCGTCGACCGCGGCCTGCAATCCGGCATCGGCGCCAATGCCGATGGCGCCAACCAGGCCACAATGGGAATCGCCATTGCAGACATCAACGGCAACAACCTGCCTGATGTCTTCACCACCAACTTCTCAAGCGATACGAACACGCTTCATCTCAATGCAGGCGACATGTTCTTTGACGATCGCACCGCGCAGTACGGCCTCGGCCAGGTCAGCCGCACGTTTCTCGGCTGGGCATGCGGGTTCTTCGATTTCGATCATGACGGCAGCGAAGAATTGTTCATCGTGAACGGTCATGTCTATCCCAACGCCAGCCGCGAACTGATGGATTCTGATTACGAGCAGCCGCCGTTGCTGTTTCAACGCAGGCCGGGCGATCCGCAAAGCCGCTTCGAGCGCGCGAGCGCGCAGGATGTGGGCACATGGCTTGACGTGCCGCGGCGCGACCGCGCTGCGGTCTTCGGCGACCTGACAGGTGACGGCTCAATCGACGTTGTGATCGGTGAGATGAACGGGCCGATTCGCGTGCTGCGCAACGACAGCACAGCGGTCGGCGGCTGGCTCGTCGTTGAGTTGCTCGATGATCGCCCGCAGTCCCATAACCGAGCCGGCCTCGGCAGCCGGGTGCAATTGATGCACAAGGATACCGGGCAGTCCATGACGCGATGGATCTATGGCGGCGGTTTCATGTCGGCGAATCCTTTCTATGCACATTTCGGGATTCCCTCAGATTGGCTCGATCGCAGCGCCGAACTGACGCTCCGCATCACCTGGCCGGACGGAGCTGTACAGGACGTTACGTTGCCCAAAGTGAACCGGCGGGTGCGCATCGATCGGGCCCCATCGACTGTGGGTGATTGAGCCGCCATGGCCGTTGCAACCATCAGCCGCGCGGGGGCGTATCGTCGAATCTGATGGAGGATTTCAAAATGAAAGTGGAAGTAATGCGCCCAGTGAAAGCCGGCATCATTCGATCTCTGCGCCGCATGTGCTGCGTCGCTGCGTTCGCCGCCGCAACAGTTATCACGCCACATGCAGATGCTTCGATTGTGATTGACGACTTCACGAGCGTGGAGCACACTTGGCCGATGTACTTGAGCAACGTGGCCAGTGAGCAGGTTTCGGAGGTCGCTCTTGCGAGTGTCATTGGCTCGAATCGCGTCACCACAGTGACAGCCGATTCCATGGCGCTGCCCGGCGTTGACTTTCTCCGTGCGAACATTGTCGCCAGTGCCGGCATCTTTGATTACAACAGCACGGCCGGCGCTAGCGGATCATTTGTATTGAGCTATCAAGGTGCCGGCGGGGTGGGGCTTGGCGCGTACTTCGGCGATCAACTGGGGATCGCCATCCACTTCGCGGATTTCGACCACGCGCAAGGCGCGCCCTTGCCGGTGACGATAACGCTTTGGGATGGCCTCAACACGGCTTCCTTGACCCTGTCATTGACATCGCCGGGCGCGCAGTCGCACTTGTTCAACTTCGCTGACTTCGACAACATCGGCGCGCTCGGCCTGGCGTATGTCAACGGTATTGAGATCGCATTCGATCCTGCTGCCGGCGCGGACTTCCGCATCGACAGCATTGCGAGTTTCGTTCCTGCGCCTGGTGCGGTGGTGGTCTTCGGACTCGCCGGCCTTGCGCGATCACGGAAGCGCCGCTGAAAGGCGTGTGCGCCTGTGTGAACGATTGTGCAGGAGTTACCTGCACAACCGTTCAGTGTGGCGTCATCTGGCAAGACGAACGGGGCGACCGGCCATTGGGCGGCAATGTGCGATTGAGCCACAATGGCCAGCGATCATCTTCGAACAACCGACATCACCAGGCCAACCAGGAAGAGGACGAGGAAGATCGCGAAGAGCACATAGGCAATCCAGGCCGCGGCGCCAGCGACGCCGCTGAAACCCAGTATCGCTGCGATCAGCGCGATCACTAAGAATGTCAGGGCCCATCCAAGCATGGGAATCTCCAATGCGCATCCGCGGACGGTGCGCGGGTGTCAGGAAAGGGTTGCGTTCAGAACCAACTCATCGGCGCGGGCCTGAGAATTTATTCGTAGGGCCGCGTCTCATCGGCCGCGTCCTCAACGCCGGACCCAATGGACTGGACATCTCGCCCAGCGCCTTCAACGGTATGGCAGGCCGTCATGGTGAGCGTCAGCGAAAGCGCGCCCACGATCGCCAGGATCGAAAGTACTTTGCTGTTCTCTGTCAACTTCTGCATGGTGTGCTCCTGTTGCTGTGGGGTATGTGTTGGTAACACCGATCACTCGTGCTCGCCCTGCGCGACATGCACTGTTGTGCGCTACGCAGGGCAATGACCGTGCGAACGAAGCACGGCTGTTGAACACACAATGCTTGCACGGTTCGATGCAACGGGGCCATGAGTAGGCGACCCTAACTCAGTACAGGTCGCTGTCCGACAAACCGCTGTCGCACTTGTGTCCGCTTCCTACGTCTTTCAATGCAGGCAGGCGACCTAGTGATAAGTGCGCCCAAGCGCGCCATAGATCATCTTCGATGGCGAGCAAGTCCTGCTCCCACACTCCAACAACGACGCCCGGAGGACATCCACTCCCGGAGGATCAATTATGGTTACGAATCGACCCGAACATCGCGGACAGGAGCAATCGCAGCGCGGGGGTCCAGCTGGCGCGCACGAGTTCGGCGGGCGCATCGGCAGTCACCTGCGCGACACCGGCCGCTCCGTTGTCGGCCAGCAGAAAAAACGCGCCGGCGACGAGCTTGAATCCATCAGTGAAGCGGTCCATGAAGCTGCCGACCAACTGCATGAACGCAATGACCATATGGTCGCGCAGTACATCGATAGCTTTGCAGAGCAGATTGAGCGCGCTGCCAACTATGTGCGAAGAACCGAGCCGAGCGAAATGATTGAAACGGTCTCGAACTTCGCCCGGCGACGCCCAGAGGTCGTCATCGGCGGCGCGCTGCTGCTGGGTTTCATCGGAGCCCGCTTCATCAAGGCATCCTCGACATCACGCCGCCAGGACGCCAGCGGAATGCAGCATTCCTCGGGACTCCAGCACGCGCAGCCGCAACGGTCCGAGCCCTTCCGAAGCGGAGTCTCCCAACCCGGTGGCGGCTTCGAAACCAGAACGTCCGAAGCCGGCCCGATTGCGACGACTCCGCCGGCCGCTCCCGCGCACACGCCGGGATCGCCGACCTCGCCGGTGTCGCCAACGAACACGCCCGGATCGACGCCCAAATCTGTTCCTGGATCAGGTGCAACATCCGGCCCAGGTCGTGACAGGCCAGGTCAACATGATGAGCAACCGAAGAGCAACAACCCCTTCGGCACACAGAGTTCACCGGAGGATCAATCATGATTACCACGACTCGCGAACGAACAACCGGCACGCATCGGGAGCGCGGCCGCGCCCGTGAAGAGCATCGCCGTTCCCTCAGCGATCTGGTGCGGGATCTGCGCGACGAAACGTTTCTGCTCGTGCGGCAGGAAGTGGCACTGGCGCGCACCGAGATGTCGGAAAAGGCATCGAAGGTCGGCCGCAACGTGATCTACACGGCCGTAGGCGGCGCGATCGGCTTCGCCGGCCTGATGATCCTGCTGCTTGCTGCGACGGCCGGCGTCTTCGTCGCACTTCTTCAAGGCGGCGTGGACAGCGAGATTGCGCTCTGGCTGGCGCCGCTCATCGTGGGCGCGGTCGTTGCCCTCGTCGGTTACATCTTCTTCCAAAAAGGCATTTCAACCCTCAAGCACGAATCGGCTGCGCCTGAGCGCACCATCCGTTCGCTCAAGGAGGACAAGCAATGGCTCAAACGATCCATGACATAAGACGACGCGAACACGTCCACGACAACCCTGACGCCAAGCGACTCTACCCCGAGGATATCGGCGTAGATGAGATCGAAGAGGACATCGAATACACCCGCTCAGCGATGGATGACACCATCAGCGAACTCTTCGAGCGACTCGCGCCCAAGAACCTGCTCAGCGATGTCATGGGTGCTATCCGTGAATCGATGCGCAACAAGAGGCGTAAGAGCCGCAGGCGGCGAGAGCGTGCCTATGACGACGACTATGGCTATGACGAACATGATGACGAGCCAGGTATCGCACGCCGCGCCGCCACGGCCGTGGGCAAGCAGACGCTTGAGATCGTGAAGAATCATCCACTCCCGACTGCGCTCATTACCGCTGGGATCGTCTGGATGGCGATGGAGCCGGATCGCGAAACCCGAGCAGCCAATCGACGGATCAAGCGGCTCCAGCACGAACTCGAACCGCCTGTCACCGGTCAATACACTGCAACGTACCGCCGAATTGAATCAGACTATGGCGGCGAAACCGGCATGCGAGGCGGCGCGCCGCAAGGGCCGGGCATGACGGAGAAACTCCGGCAGGGCGCCCACGATGCCCGTGAACGTCTCGGTGACGCAGCTCACTCCATGCGCGAACGTGTCGGTGACGCAGCCCACTCCATGCGCGAGCGCGCTTCGCATGCCACAGAGAAGATCGGCGACTTTGCGCAGAGCGCGAAGGAGCGCGTAACGCATGCGGGCGAGCGCCTTTCTGACACCGCTTCCCATCTCGGGGAGAACATTCGCGAAGGGATTCATCACACGCGCGAACGCTATGACCGCGCTGTGGATCAGTACCCGCTCGCCGTGGCGGCCGGCGCGCTCGGGGTCGGCATATTGGCCGGCATGCTGCTGCCGCGCACGCGCGCTGAGGACCGCTTCATCGGCGAGACGTCGGATGAGGTGAAGGAGCGTGGGCGCGAACTCGGACGTGAAGCTGCCGAGCGCGGCACCGAGATGGCGGAGAAGGCCCTCTCAAGCGTCGCTGAGGAAGCCGGCGTGAAGAATAATGAATGATTGATTGAATCATCCGGATGCCGAGCTGCGTGGGGGATGAGGTGGTGATACGTTTAGCACCTCGTGCACATCGCACGAGGTGTTATCGTTGCCAGGCCCGCCCGGGAGCGCAACGGGAACACATTACGCGTACTCCGCAATGTTGGTCGGCACTGGCCGCTCGCCCTTCTTGCGGGCCCACGCGCAGGTGAATTCGGCTCCGAGGAGGAAGATCATCGTGGAGTAGTACACCCACAACAACAGCAGAATCAAACCACCCGCTGCGCCGTACGCTGAGGCAACACTGACCCGGCCGAGGTAGATCCCGAGGCCGAACTTGCCGATGACGAACAACGCTGCACTCACGGCCGCACCCACCCAGACAGCGCTCCAATCGATGCGCCCATCGGGCAGGTATCGAAACACCAGTGCGAAGACGAGCGCGATCACAAGCGCCGAAACGAGCAGCTCCACCGCCTGCACCGCGATGGGCGATCCGATACGCTCGGCAAGTCCTGACGCCAGGGAGCTCGCCAGCAGCGAAGCTGCAAGGATCGCTCCAACCACCAGCACCAGCACAAACGCAAGGCCGCGGTCACGCAGCACGGAGCGGATGGGCCTGCCGGACTTTGCTTTGACGCCCCACACGGTGTTGAGCGCATCCTTGAGTTGCACGAGGACAACCGTTGCGCTGATGATCAGCGAGCCGATGCCGATTGCAAGGCCGAGGATGCCCTGCCCGGTGCTCGCTGCGTTGGCAAGGACAGTCTGAAGCATGCGCGCTGCGTCCTCGCCGATCGCCTCCTGCGCTTGGCCGACAATCTCGCCCTGCACCGCGCGCTCGCCCCAGACGAGCCCAGCGACGCTGACCACGATGATCAGTATTGGTCCAAGCGAGAAGATTGTGTAGAACGCAATTGCAGCCGCCATCTGCGTCGCTTTGTGCGCGGAGAAGTTCAATATCGTGCTCTTGAGGACGCCCTGCTTTTTCTCGTTCTGAGTGGCGCGCTCCTCGCGCAGGTTCTCGCCGGAAAGATCGCGTCTGTCGTTCATGAGTGTTCCCCTGGTTGTTGATGGTGTTTGGTGACGAGCCGATCACTGCATCTCTTGCTCGGTGCCGCGCCGGTTCGCACCTCGTCCGTCGTCAAGCGCGCGATCGAGGTTGTAAGCGGCGTTGATCATCGAAAGATGTGTCAGTCCCTGCGGGAAATTGCCCACAGCCGTCCCCTCTTGCGTCCACTGCTCTGCGAAAAGGCCAAGCGGCGTTGCATGAGCGATAGCGCGTTCGAAGAGCATCTGCGCCCTCTCCAGAAGCCGCTCATCAGAGCGGCCGGCCCGCGTCAGTGCCTGCACCAGCCAGAACGTACACATGCTGAACGCGCCCTCGGGTTCGTCGATTCCGTCGCTTGATCCCTTCGGGTCATACCGGTGCACCAGAAAGTCGGAAATGAGGCCGCCCTCTTCAAGCGGACGATCCATCGCTTGGATGGTCTCAAGAATGTGCGAGTCGTTGGGTGAGGTGAAGAGCACGAGCGGCATGAGGAGGTTGGCCGCATCAAGCGCGTCGGTTTCATAATGCTGCGTAAAGGCGCGGCGCTGCTCGTTCCAGCCGAACTCGTAAATGGAGTGGTAGATCGCGTCGCGCGAACGGCGCCATCGCCGGATCTCTCCGGGGAAGCCGCGCGCCTCCGCCAGCCGGATGCCGCGATCAAGCGCCACCCAGCACTGGAGCTTGGAGAACACGTAATGCCGTTCGGACGTGCGCCCCTCCCAGACACCATGATCGCGCATCTGCCAGTTCTTGCAGGTCCAGTTGAGCAGTTTGCGCAGTTCCATCCACATAGAATGGGAAATGGGCATGCCGTCACGGTTATAGAGGTAGGTCGCATCGGTCAGCTCGCCGACGACATCAAGTTGCTTCTGGCACCAAGCGTCGTTGCCCAGGCGCACCGGCCGCGAATTGCGATAGCCGCTCAGGTGATCGAGTTGTTGCTCGGGCAGCTCGTGCCTGCCGTCGATGCCGTAGACCGGCCGGAGCATGCGGCCATCTTCAAGTTCATGCGAGCGCTGCTCGAGCCATCGCATGAACGCGCCCGCTTCTTCGGTGAAGCCGATGTGCAGCAGCGCATAAATGGTGAACGCCGCATCGCGCAACCATGTGTAGCGATAGTCCCAATTGCGCGAGCCGCCGATGTGCTCCGGGAGCGAGCAGGTCGGCGCAGCGACAATCGCGCCGGTGGGTTCAAATGTCAGCAGCTTCAGCACGAGCGCCGAGCGGCGAACAAGCTCTCTCCACCTGCCTGTGTAGGTGCAGCGCGACATCCAGTCGTTCCAGTAGCTGACGGTGTCGCCGAGCAGCTCCTCCGCTTCCTGGATGCAAACGCGCTCGCAGGGCTGGCGGTCTTGATCGGGGTTCTGCGCATCCTCATGCCACAGCGTAAACGCCTGTGACTCACCGCCGCGAATGCGAATGGTGGCCGCCGCAGCCCCGTCTTCGAGTTGAACCGGGCATGTGCTGGTGAGCGTGAACCGGATCGGGCCATTGATGAACGTGGCGCAGCCGTCGTTGATCGTGCCGTCATGCCGATCGCGGCCGTAGTTGAATGCCGGCTTGCAATGCAGGCGAAAGGCGATCTCGCCATGCTCGACCCGCACGATGCGCACGAGGTCCGGGCGGGCATGGTCGTGCTTGGAAAGCCCCACCGGCATGAACTCGATGACCTCGCCGATGCCGGTTCGGGTGTGCAGACGCCGGATGAGCACATTGGTCTCCGGCCGGTAATGCTGCGTGACACGCAGCGGCTTCTCCAACGGGTGAAGTTTGAATGCCCCGCCGATGTCATCATCAAGGATGGCGGCAAAGACGCTGGGCGAATCAAAGTGCGGCAGGCAGAGCCAATCGATGGAACCAGTCGCGCAGACGAGCGCGGCCGACTTCATGTTGCCGATGAGGCCGTACTGTTCAATGGGCGCATACGGCATCGGCGCAGAGTGTTTCCTCGCATGGACGAAGGGAGCAGCCGGCAGCATGGCCCGAGTTGTCGGCGTGTGACCGAGCTCGAGCGCGAAGCTGACGACTGCTCCCCAGTTGGTGAATCAACAAGCCGCGGGCGTTAGGGCTGCGTGCCGCCTGGTTGCGTGCCGGGCTCATTGGGATCATTCATGGGATCGTCATATGGATCAGTGGGGGGCGTGTTGTTGGGCGGCGTGGTGGTTGTGTCGCGCGGCGTGGTCGGGGTGGTGCTACGCGGAGTTGTGGTGTCTCGCGGTGAGACGCCTTCGTCGGCCGGCTCGCAACCCATTTGCGAACCTGCAAGCAGGAAGGCGCACCCGATGGCCGAAGCCGAGAAGAATCGAACAGAGTGCTTGGCAAGCGTCATTGGGATCTCCTTGTGTCGCTAACGGTTCTTGAACTTTCAAAAAGATGAGCGGCAATCGGTACACACAACGCCCGCTGCCGCAGCAGTCGAACTCGTCTGACTCTATCGCGCGCATCGCCCAACTACAGATGGAATCAAGCCCTAATAGCCGCTCGATCGGGCAACTCGGTTCAAACTCTTAGGGAGTGTTCGTACACGTCGCGTTCGACGACCACGATGTCCTGTAGGGATGAGTTTCATGGCGAAGGTGGAAGACGCAAGGCGAAGCGGAAGACGCAAGCGAATCGCTTGATTCAATCCCGCGTCGAAGACGCAACTTCCGCTTGCTTCGGCAGGCGTTGCTTCAGCGTCAGGACTTCACTGAACGCATCGCCGCGGCGTTTGATTTTGCGCAGTGCGCCCGCCGCTTCGGTGATGAGCGCATCGGCGCTGCCGCGATTGAGTGCGGCCTTGACTTCCTTCCATCGCAGCGGCCAGGAGACCGTCGGCGTCTGGCGGGCGCGGAGCGAGTAAACGCACACCGTCGTCTTGTGCCGATCGTTCTGGCTCCAGTCGATGAACACCCTGCCTTCCCGCTCGCGCTTGCTCATGTTCGTCGTAATGCGTTTGGGATCATCACGCTCAAGCACGCCGGCAATCGCGCGCGAGAATGATTTCGTCTCGTCGAAACTCACCTTCGTATTGAGCGGCACGGCCAGGTGCAGGCCCTTGCCGCCGGAGGTCTTGGGGAAACTGCGAAGGTCGAAGTGCAACAGCGCATCGTGCAAATCCACGCCGACGCGCAGGCAGTCGAGCAAGTCCATGCCCGGGCCGGGGTCGAGATCGAACACCATCATCGTCGGCGTGTTGAAGTCCTTCGTCGTGGACAGGTACGTGTGCAGTTCGAGTGCGGCAAGGTTCGCCAGCCAGATGAGCGTGGCTTCATCCGAGACGACGCAGAAGTCAATGCGGGCATTCTTGCCGCGACGACCGCTCTCGGATTTGACGCTCATCGTCTCGACCCAGTCCGGCCGATGCGAAGGGCAGTTCTTCTGAAAGAACGAATCATCGTTGACGCCGCCCGGAAAGCGCTTGAGCGACACCGGCCGGTTACGCAGGTGCGGCATGATGAAAGGCGCGATCTTCGTGTAGTACTCGATCACCTCGCCCTTGGTGAAGCCGTTTGGATAGAGCGGCTTGTCGAGGTTCGACAGTGAGAGCGTGCGATCGGCGACTTGTACAGGTGTGCGGGCGATCATCTGGATTGCTGGCCGTGCGAAGTCGCAAGCGGATAACTATGCGGACTTTCGACGGCGGCGCTTGGGGGCTTCGGCTTTCTTCGCTTCCTTCAGCGACTGTTCAAGCGCCTTTTGGAGACTCAGCACACGCGGCGCTTCCTCTTCCTCGGGCACATGCGTGATGACCTCTTCACCCGCGGCCTTGCGCTCGATCAACTCCATCACCTTCTCGCGGTATTCCTCGTGATACTTCCTGGGATCGAATTCGGTCGAGAGCGCTTCGATCAACTTGCCGGCGACGTCGAGCTCTTTCTTGGCAATGTTGACCTCCGCTGCATCTTCGATGCCTGGCAGCTCCGCAACGTCGCCGACTTCATCCGCAAAGTGCATGGTCTCAATGCACAGGGCGTTTTCAAGCGGACGAATGGCTGCGAGA
>CAZFZT010000070.1:0-18987 GCA_964523675.1 uncultured Isosphaeraceae bacterium | reverse complement strand
AAGATGACCTGGAGCGACTGGGATATGGTTGAAACGTCGAAACGTCGAAACGTCGAAACGTCGAAAGGGCGAACGTCAACACGTTGAAATGTCAAAGTGTTGAAACGTTGAAAGACTTAGTCATTGCCAGCCGGTTGGCTTTGGTGGAACGTTTGGCAACTTCGGGAGTGACTGTGCGTTCTGTGCGTTGAATCCCTCTGCGATGATGTAGATCTCCGTTGACTCGCCGCGCGATGCTTTTGGTTTGAAGCCCTTGACTTTCTCGAACATGGCTTTGGTGCGCGCGAGCAGTTGCGGGTAGGCCTCGCCTTCGAGCACTTTCATGACCGCTTTGCCGCCCGGACGCAGGACATCGCTGCAGCGGTCGAGCACGGCCTCGCACAGCCGCACCGAGCCGTGATGATCGATGGTGCGGTCTCCGGTGGTGCTCGGCGCCATGTCGGAGAGGATGACATCGAATGCTTCCAGACCGCCACGTAACTCTTCGGGACGCGCTGCCGTCAGATCGCCCTCGATCATGCGCACGTTCGGTTCATTGAAGCGATGCCTGATCGGTTTGAGGTCAATGCCGACCACGCTGCCACGGGGACCGACGCGCCGGGCAGCGACCTGAAGCCAACTGCCGGGGGCTGCGCCGCAATCAAGCACGTGATTGCCCTGGCGCAAAATCCGCTTGCGATCGTCGATCTCGATGAGTTTGTACGCAGCGCGCGAAAGATATCCTTCCTTCTTTGCCAGCCGAAAGTAATGGTCCTGCACCTCGCGCGCCATGGCGGGGAAGGATAGGGGATGGACGCTGTTCGTGTCCCTATTTGCGCGGCATGGGACATTCGACGCGGCCTGAGCGCGGCTAGTGTTGAATGACCTCTTGCGGTCAACCACAGTAGCCGAGTCTCAAGGAGGCGGATCATGGACACGCTCACCAGTTTGATCAGCGAGCACTTCACGCTTGTTCTCATTGCAGCCAGCATCCTCGTCGGCATGTGCCTGCGGGCCGTGACGAAGATCGCTATGACTGCCTTCTGCGAGCGCAGTCGTCGGGAGATCGCTGCCTACATTGCTGAGGGATCAATCACGCCGGAGCATGGCGAGCGGCTGATCCGGGCGAATGTCAGCAGCGGCCGAGCGGTGCCGTAAAGCGCGATTCCCACCGCGCACGTGTACGATGCCCGCATGCCTTCGCTGTACTACGCCGCTGCGTGCCAGACATCCTTTGCATGCCCGAAGTCGCGCGAAGAAATCGCTTCGCGCACGAAGCGCATGTGCGAGATGATCGAGGCGACGATCGTCGGCTACGAGCCGTTCTTCGATGTGCGGCTGCTCGTCTTTCCCGAGTTTGCGCACGCGGCGCCAATGTATGAATCGGTGCGCGAACTGCGCGAGAAGCTGGCGGTTTCCGTGCCGAATGAGCACACCGATCAGTACGAGCGGCTGGCGAAGAAGTACGGCTGCTTCATTCAAACGGGAACGTTCCTTGAGATTGATGAGAAGTACCCGGAAGTCGTCTTCAACACGACCGCGCTCATCGGGCCGCAGGGCCTGCTGAGCAAGTACCGCAAGGTGAATCCATGGATTCCCTGGGAAGTGCATGCCAGCCCGCACGATCTGCCTGAATATGAAGATGAACCGTTCCCGGTGGTGAATACTGAGATCGGCCGGCTCGGCGTGGCGATCTGCTATGACTGGCTGTTTCCGGAGACGATTCGGCAAATTGCGTTCAACGGCGCTGAGGTGCTGATTCGCGTCTCGGCGTATATGGACCCGTGGGGCGCGACGCCGCCGATGGATTGGTGGACGCTCTTCAATCGCGCCCGCGCTGCGGAGAACACGGCGTATGTTGTGGCTGCCAATCAAGGGGCGAATCTGGAGAAGTACCCGCCGTTTTCGTGGCCGGGCGGAAGCATGGTGGTTGATTACGACGGCCGTATCCTCGCCCAAGCCGATCCCGGGGAGGGTGAGAGGGTCGTTGTTGCGCCGATCAACATCGACATGCTGCGCGCGGAGCGCGAGCGCCGCATCGGCCACGACATGCGCGCTCATCTGCGAACGCAGATTCACACTTATATGAATGAACCGAAGTTGGAGCCGCATGGAGCGGAAGGCGCGATCGACGGCAGATCGCTGCGTGAGCGGATCGAAGACGCTCGCCGCCATGTGAAGGAACTTGAGCGATGAATGAACTTGCGATGAAGATTCGCCGGCCGAGGTTCGGCAGAATGATGGCGGCCATGGTGGTGATTCTGCTGCTGCTGGGTGTGATGCTCACGTTGATCGTGCTGCCGCGCCTTCGCCCGCAGCGGCCGCCGCAGCCCGCGGCGCCGGCTCCAGTGACAACCGCAGCGACGACGCCGACCGCGCCGGAGCACGCCACGCAGGATGACGTTCAGGCCAACAACCGGGCTGTCGGTCTGATGGGGCGGTACGACTATCGCGAGGCATACACGATCTTCGAGGAGATTTCGCAACGCCATCCGCAGTGGCATGATGTGAAAGTCAACCTCGCCATCGCGGCGATCAACCGTCAGCAGGACGGCGATGAGGAGCATGCGCTTGGACTGCTGCGCGATGTTCTGCATCAGGATGCGCAGCAGCTTCGCGCCAGATATACGCTTGGTTTGTTGCTCCTCTATCAGGGACAGCGCGAGGAAGCGGCGGAGCATCTCGCGCGAGTCGCGCAGCATGATCCGGCCGATGCGCATGCAGCGTACTTTCTGGGGCAGATTCATGCTGCGGCTGAGGAGCATGAGGAGGCGATCCGCTGGTATGACCGCGCCATCGCGCTCGATCCTTATCTACGTAGTGCGTACTACGGCAAGTCGCGCTCGTTGATGTCACTCGGCCGGGGAGAGGAGGGTGAGACGCAGTTTGAAACCTTTGAGCGTCTTGAGAAGAACCCGCGAGCGCATACCGCGGAGTTTCTGTACACGCGCATGGGGCCGAAGGCGATGGCGCAGGCGATTGACCGAGCAATACCGAGCCCGCATCAGCCGGACGGGGCGGTGTTTCTTGAGGCGGAGCCGCTGCTGCTCAATGGCGATCAAGTCAAGTGGCGCGCGTTCGAAAACCCGCAGCGCGCACTGTCCATCACGGCTGCTGACATCAGTGGCAATGGACTGCCTGACCTCTTCATTCCTGGCGCGCTGGATGAGCCGGGCGGTGTCAACGCTGTTTGCATGAATATCGGAGAGCGCGGCTACGTGCTCGATCGAGAACATCCGCTTGCGAAGGTCGCCGACGTCAACGCTGCACTTTGGGGTGATCTTGACAATGACGGGCTGGTCGATGTTTACCTGCTTCGCAATGGGCCGAACATGCTCATGCTCCAGTCGCGGCCGGGCGAATGGCGCGACCTTACAGCGATGACCGGCACAGCGGGCGGCGGGCATGACACGGTTCACGGCCTGCTCGTTGACGCCGATCACGATGGCGATCTCGACATCTTCCTCGTCAATCGCGACGGGTCCAATGAACTGCTCAACAACAATCGCAATGGCACCTTCGATGCCATCGCGCAGAGCCAGGGCATCGCAGGTGAGGGCGTTGCATCGCGACAGGTCATTGCGCTTGATCTTGAACGCGACCGTGATCTCGACATCATCGTACTCAACGAACACCCGCCGCATGAGGTCTATCTCAATGACCGGCTGTGGCAGTATCGCAAGCAGGGGGGCGGCAGCGCGTATCAGCAGTTGCTTGCGGCGGAGATCGTCGCTGCGGTCAGCGGCGATCTTGATGCGGACGGTCGGCCGGAGGTGTATTCAATTGATTCGCGCGGCGAGGTGCGGCAGTGGCGGACGAACGAGCGCGGCATGTTCGTGCCGGTGGTCGTGCCGATTCATATGAAAGAGGATGGTTCCGATGATGAGGGTGAAGAGGAGCCGCTCCTCGCGCCGCCGCAGATCGCCATCGCTGATGTCAATGGCGATGGGCATCAGGAGCTGCTGATCTCGAAAGCGTCCGGCTGGATTGCGGTCTCACCAGGAACGGGTGAGGTTGTTGCGCGGGCAGATGATGCAGCGCCGCTTGCGGGATGGGGACTGGTGGTGCTTGATGTCGCGCGTGGGCCGGCGGTGGTGGGCATGCGAGCGGATGGCGCGCAGCCGGTGATCCGGCGCGCGGGGGCGGGTCGGCATGAGTTTGCTGGATTGCGGTTCACCGGAATGGATGATCCCGGCCATGCGCTGCGATCCAATGCGTCCGGGATCGGAACGCATTACGCAGCGCGCTTCGGGTCCAATTGGTTGGCCGGCGCGGCTTTGCCGATGCAATCGGCGGCAGGACAAAGCGCGCAACCGATTACGATCGGCCTGGCAGGACATGCGCAGATCGACTTTGTTTCCATTGATTGGTCGGACGGTGTGTATCAGACGGAGATCGACCTTGCAGCGGGGAAGTTGCACACGATCACGGAGACGCAGCGGCAACTCGCAAGTTGTCCGGTCGTGTTCGTGTGGGATGGCGAGAAGTATGAGTTTGCCAGTGATGTGCTGGGCGTCGGCGGGATCGGCTTCGCGATTGCGCCGGGCGAGTATGCCCAGCCGCGGCCGTGGGAGAACTATCTTCTGCCTGAGGGGTTGCTCGAGCCGAAGGGCGATCGTTACGTCATCAAGATCGGTGAGCCGATGGAGGAAGCGTTGTATCTGGATTCGGCTGCGCTGGTTGCGTACAACCTGCCGCCGGGGTGGTCGATGACGGTGGATGAGCGCATGGGGATCAATGATCCGCAGCCGACCGGCGAGCCAGTGTTCTATCGGCGCTTCGTCTTGCCGGTGAGAGCGTTCAATGAACGTGGGGAGGATGTCACGGCAATGGTGCGGGGGCAAGACGACGTTGCTGCGCCGGTGGGTGAGCTTGATGAGCGCTTCCTCGGCCGGCTCGCGGGAGAACACGTTCTCACGCTCGATTTCGAAGAACCACTTGATGCCCGCATAGCCCAGGGACTCCCGTCCCTGGGAACTCCTGCAACGCCCTACCTCGTCGCAGATGGCTGGATCGACTATCCATATTCGTAGACGATCTTCAGCGCATGGCAGGCGGGCGCGGAGTATCGCGCTCCAACATTGGAAGCGCGCGATTCGCAGACGGGGGAGTGGCACATCGTGCTGGAGCAGTTCGGCTATCCCGCAGGGTTCGCCCGCCAGATGGCTGTGCCGATTCCGATCGATCGCCTGCCAAGCGGCGCGACTGCCATTCGACTGCGCACGAGTCAGGAAATCTACTGGGATCGCCTGATGGTGGTCTTGGCGGAAGAGCGGCCTGCCGAGGCCAGCCGGCATGTGTTAGAACTGGTTCAGGCCGATCTGAGGCAGGCGGGTTTTCCGCAGCGGAAACTCTTCGAGCAGCGAAGGGCGTACTACGACTACAGCGATCGGCCGCCGCTTTGGGACGCCCGGCATCAGCGCGGCTCATACACGCGCTTTGGAGATGTCTCGATGTTGATCCGCCGGCGCGACAATGCACTGGCCATCCTCGGGCCGGGGGAAGAGATTCACATGGAATTCGCCGCGATCGATCCATCTTGCGGAGTGGCCGACCGATCCCGGCTGAAAGAAGGTGGCTCATCGATGGATTCGGTGCCCGAGCTCCAATCCGGCTGGAGCCGCCGCTTCGTGCTGGAGTTCACCGGCTGGTGCAAGGACATGGACCTCTACACGCGCGATGGCGAGACACTCGATCCGCTGCCCTCTCATGCCGATGAGCAGGAATCTGAAAGCGAACTGCATCAGATTCTGAACACAAGGTATCGCTCGGGTCGATGAATATGCCGTGCATCCGGAGTGGCGTCATCCAGAAGGAAGTTCTTAAGAGAACCGCCTTCAACGTCCTGAAAGCCGGCTTTTGGTGATGCATACGATATGCAATATGCAAGAAAGTGTCTGCATAGCGAGTGAAATCTAAAAAAATAGGGTTGCATGATTAGTAGAGCCGATGCATACTGGTGGCGGTACCTCAAGATAGATACAGTCAGCCATCCGGGAGACGGTCGAATGTATCGGTACAATCCCTGCTACCTATCCACCAGTGACGCATGATGAGATGAGCAGCGAAAGGGGAGAAACGCATCAGAGTTCCGGTGATGGCGCGACGAATTCGGGGAGGAGAGAGAGAGGCCCGACTGTGGGAGAGCAGTCGGGCGAAGAGCATGCTTCAGTTGTGGGCGGGACGAACGGCGGTGCTTCTGGCCGCGAAGATCGTGTGTGGTCGAATCGGGGCCGGTCGAATCGAGACTCGGCCGGCCCCATCGACGGCCGCAGCAGCGCCGCCAACGGCGCCAAACCCAAGCGAAAGAAATACGTTCCGGTCGTCGGCCCCCGGCTCAAGAAGCTGCTCGCCGTGGTCTTCGCGCTGTTCGCGCTGCTTGTGGTCAACTCGGTCTACCTCCTCAGCGTGACCATCGCCGGGCCGCAGTACCAGAACTGGTTCTACCTCATCATGTTTCTCCTTCACCTGGTGATGGGGACGCTGATTATCGTGCCGGTGGTGGTGTTCGGCTTGATTCACATGCGCAACGCGTGGAACCGGCCGAACAAACGGGCGATCCGCGCAGGGATGGCGCTGTTCATTGCGTCGATTGTCCTTCTGGTGACGGGGATTCTTCTCACGCGCATTGACGGCGTGATCGTGATTCGTGAGGGGATCGGCCGGTCGATCATTTACTGGCTTCACATCATCACGCCTCTCTTCGCCATCTGGCTCTTCGTGCTGCACCGGCTTGCGGGACGCCGTATCAAGTGGAAGACCGGCGTCACATGGGGCGCGGCCGCAGCGGGGTTCGCAGCCATCATGGTCGTCGTTCACGCGCAGGATCCCCGCGCGTGGAACGTCATCGGAAATCTCGAAGGCGAGCAGTATTTCTTCCCGTCGCTTGCGCGAACCGTGTCCGGCGATTTCATTCCTTCGCATGTCCTTCAGAACGATCAATACTGCCTCGAGTGTCATGCAGACATCCACGAGGGTTGGTCCAGGTCAGTTCACAAGTTCGCTTCGTTCAACAACCCCGCGTACTTCTTTTCCGTGAAGGAGACGCGCGAGTTTGCGATGGAGCGTGACGGCACCGTCAATGCCTCACGCTGGTGTGCCGGCTGCCATGATCCCGTCCCATTCTTCTCCGGAGCGTTCAACGATCCGGAGTTCGACATGGTCAACAACCCCACAGCACACGCCGGCGTCACCTGCACCGTGTGTCATTCGATCACGCACGTCAACACGGCGCGCGGCAATGCTGACTACACCATCGACGAACCGGTGCATTATCCCTTTGCGTTCAGCGACAACGCGGTGCTCGCGTGGGTGAATCGGCAACTCGTGAAGGCGAAGCCCGAGTTCCATAAGCAGACATTCCTCAAGCCGCTGCACAGCACATCTGAGTTCTGCTCGACGTGCCACAAGGTGCATCTGCCTCCGGAACTCAACGAGTACAAGTGGCTTCGCGGCCAGAATCATTTTGATTCGTTCTGGCTCAGCGGCGTTTCCGGCCAGGGCATTGCGAGCTTTTACTACCCGCAACAAGCGGAGTCGAACTGCTCGTCATGCCACATGCCCACGATTCCCTCCAACGACTTCGCTGCGAAAGTGCGCGACGAGTCGGGCATCCTCAAGACGATCGACCACCTGTTCCCCTCGGCGAACACCGCGGTCGTGCAACTCGTCGATGTCCCAAATTATGAAGAGGTCATCACAGCGCACGAGGAGTTTCGCAAAGACGCCTTGCGCGTGGACATCTTCGGTGTGCGCAAGGATGGCGCGATCGACGGTGAGTTGATCGCACCGCTTCGACCAGAGGCGCCCGAACTCGAACCCGGTGAGCGTTACCTGCTCGAAACGGTCATTCGCACTGTGCGACTTGGCCATCACTTCACGCAAGGGACTGCGGATTCAAATGAAGTCTGGCTTGATGTCACGGTCACCAGCGGCGACCGCGTCATCGGTCGCAGTGGTGGGCGGAGTCCTGAAAACAACGAGGTGGATAAGTGGGCGCACTATGTCAATGCGTTTGTGATCGATCGCGAAGGCAATCGCATCAATCGGCGCAATCCGCAGAACATCTTCGTTCCCCTTTACAACAATCAGATTCCGCCCGGTGCGGGGCAGGCCGTTCATTACCTGCTCGAAGTGCCGGAGGATGTGGATGAGCCGATCGTCGTTGACGTGAAACTCCAGTTCCGGAAGTTCGACACCGAGTACATGGCTCTCGTCCATGACGATCCGGAGTATTACAACGATCTCTACATTTCGACGCTCGCGCACGACACCGTCACCTTCCCGGTGAAGGGCGGCTCTCCTGCCCCGCGCAACAATGAATCGACCATACCAGAATGGCAGCGCTGGAATGACTACGGCATCGGGCTGCTGCTCAAGCCCGGCCGCGGCCAATTGCGACAGGCGGAGGAAGCGTTCAGAAAGGTGGAGGAACTCGGCCGACCTGACGGCCCGATCAATCTCGCGCGGGTGTACCTGCGTGAAGGCCGCGTCACCGAAGAAGCGCCCGAAGCGCTGCGCCGGGCGCGCGACTTTGATCCGCCCGCCAACGAGTGGCAGGTGCTCTGGTTCAGCGGCTTGGTGAACAAGGAAAACGCGCGGCTGGATGAAGCGATTGATAACTTCCGCCAGATTCTCGAAGGCGGTTTCGAGCAGGCCCGCGGCAGGGGATTCGATTTCACCAAGGACTGGCGCGTGCTGAACGAACTCGGTTCGGCGCTCTATGACCGCGCCAAGCAGGAGCGCGGCGCCGAGCGGCGCGAAGCGCGCGAGGCGATGCTGCGCGAGGCGGTGACCGCCTTCAAGCGAACGCTTGAGCTGGATATGGAAGACCTGACCGCGCATTACACGCTCTCGCAGATCTATGCCGACCTTGGCGAAATTGATCTTGCAGAAGAACATCGGCAATTGCACGCGCGTTACAAGCCGGATGACAACGCGAGGGATATTGCGGTGGCGGCGGCGCGGCGGAAGTATCCGTGGGCCAATCATGCCGCTGAGCCAGTCGTGATCTACGACCTGCGCAGGCCGGGTGCGTACGAACTGCCAGAGGAGGAGATGAGGACGACGGAGGAATTTGTCCGCCATGACTGATCCATCTCACGATCCGCAGCACGAAGAAGAACTGGTCCCGGAAGATGACGCGATCATCGGCCGGGCGTTTCGCTGGTCGATCGCCGGCTTCGCAGTCATCGCGCTTGTCGTTGCGGTCCTCATCGTGTGGGTGATGTATGAACCGATGGTTGAGGAGGAGATGATTCCGAAGGATCCGGGGCAGATCGCCGGTATCGATCGAACTGCCGATGAAATGCCGCGCGTGCAGTTCACCGACATCACGAGCAGCGCGGGGATCGACTTCGTTCACTTCGACGGCAGCACGGGCGATAAAATGCTTCCCGAGACCATGGGCGGCGGCGTTGCGGTCTTCGACTTTGACAACGACGGGCATCAGGATGTGCTCTTCGTCAACGGTACACACTGGCCCTGGGATCAAGCCCCGGCTGGACGCCACACGTTGAAGCTTTACCGCAATGAAGGCAACAGCCGCTTTGCTGATGTGACCGCGCAGGCGGGGCTCGATGCGACGTTCTACGGTATGGGTGTGGCGGTGGGGGATACGAACAACGACGGCCATGTCGATGTGTTTTTCACCGCCGTCGGGCCGAACCACTTCTTCCGCAATCAAGGCGGTACCTTCGTAAGCGCAACGGATGAAGCGGGGCTTGCCGGCGAAGAGAACGAATGGAGCACCAGCGCCGGCTTCTTCGACATGAACAACAACGGTCTGCTCGACCTGTTCGTGTGCAACTACGTGCATTGGTCGCGCGATATTGATTTTGCGCTCAACTTCACGCTCAACGGACGCGATCGGGCCTATGGTCCGCCGACCAACTATCGCGGCGCACAGTCGTACCTCTATCGCAATCGCTCCGACTCGCCCGGCTCCTTTGTCGAAGTCGGCTCTGAATCCGGCATCCACGTCAAGAACCCCGCGACCGGCCTGCCACTCGGTAAAGCGTTGGCGCTGGCGTTCGAGGACATCGACTCGGACGGTTACCTCGACATCTTCGTCGCAAACGACACCACACAGAACTTCCTGTTTCATAACCAGGGCGATGACACCTTCAGCGAAATTGGCGGCAGGTCCGGCGCTGCGTTCTCGCCCGAAGGGCAGGCGACCGGCGCAATGGGCATCGACGCAGCCAACTATCGCAACGATGAAGCCATCGCTGTCGCCATCGGCAACTTCTCCAACGAAATGACCTCGTTCTACGTGCAGCAGAACAACCCGCTGCTCTTCTCTGATGAAGCGATCAGCGAGGGCATCGGCTCGCCCACCCGGCAGGTGCTGTCCTTCGGCCTGTACTTCTTTGATTATGACCTCGACGGCCGGCTCGACCTCTTACAAGCGAACGGCCACATTGAGGACGCCATCAACGAAGTGCAGGCGTCTCAACGATATCGCCAGCCGACGCAACTCTTCTGGAACGCAGGGCCGGAGCGGCGATCGTGCTTCGTTGAAGTGCGGCTTGATTCCGCAGGCGATCTGGCCCGGCCGATCGTCGGGCGCGGTGCGGCGTATGCCGACTTCGATGGCGATGGCGACCTCGATGTTCTGCTCACGCAGGTGGGGGGGCCGCCGCTGCTTCTTCGCAACGATCAGAACCTCAATCACAACTGGCTGCGCATCAGACTCGTCGGCGACGGCGTCTCAACCAACCGCGATGCCATCGGCGCAGTCATCGAACTCGCAACAGGCGGCATTACGCAGCGCCGCATCATCATGCCCACAAAGAGTTACCTCTCACAGGTCGAACTGCCCCTCACCTTCGGCCTGGGTGAGAACGACACGATCGACTCGCTGCGCATCATCTGGCCGACTGCGGATGGCCCGGTGGTGCAGGAGGTGGAGGTTCCGGGGGTGAATCAGATGGTGACGATTCGGCAGGAATAGTGCGATCAATTCACTCGCTGCTGCGGCTCGGTGATCGCCTCATGCCGTCATCCGGCCCCGCGCCGACGAGTTCTTCGATCAACTTCTGCATGTTCTTTCGGCTGGCGGCGGCGGAGGTGCCGGGAACGCGCAGGGGGGACATCATGCCGTAGCCGACGGCCACGTTCATGAGCAGCCACGCCAGCGCGGGGGCCGGCTCATCGGAGCGCACCGCGCCGTGCTTCTGAAGATCGATCAACTGAGTCTTGAGAAAGTTGTGCAGCATGGCGAGATGCTTGCGCAGCGGCTTGGCGATGCTGGGGTCGGATTCTGCTTCGGTCATGGCCTGAAAGATGACGCGGTACACACCCCGGCCGCGCTCGTGCGTCGCCGGGTTGCCTGCAAGCAGGATGCGCAGACGTTTATGCGGATCACGCACGCCCTTGAGCGCGACCTGCCATGAATTGATGACCTCCCGGCCGACCTCGTTGATGAGGGTCACGAACAGGTCGAGTTTGTTGTCGAAGTGGCGATAGAGGATGGGCTCCGTGATGCCTGCAGCGCGTGCGAGTTCAGCGGTGGTGGTGCCCCGGTAGCCGCGCGTGGCGAAAAGCTCCGATGCGACTTCAAGCAGTTGGCGGCGGCGATCCTTCGCCCTCATTCGAACCATGTTGGGTTGACTCCGTTTGGGGACTGGCAGGGCACTGATCCTATGTTAGTGAACGGTTGACCTTTCTAGTCTACTCGCACAGGATGATGACGGGTGAATCAAACCGGCGAGAAACGCAGTAAATCCCGCCTGCTTTCTTATCGGTCCATGGTGGAGGGAGCGTTTTATGGCTCACCGCTCGTCGTCGGTTTCGACCTCAATCCCGTGCATGGAAAGCCCGGTTCCAAGCGCTCTGTAGAGTCGCGCGACGGCCTGGTCGAAGTTGACCTCTGCCTGAACTTCCTGTTGGCGCGCTGCTGCAAGCGTCGCCTGCCGCTGGAAAAGCAGGTTGAGGTACTCGGGCGTCATGCCGGCCAGCTCTTCGCGCACGGTGAAGGCGCGCAGGTTCTCGGCCTGAGCCACGCGGAAGGAGCGCGTCGCGCCGATGAGTTCATAGTTCACGACCACATCGCGCAGCGCGTTCTTCACATCAAGGATCACTTGCTGAATGGTGTCGCGGTAGGCGAGCGTTGCAGCGGATCGCTCGAGCCGGGTGCGCCTGAGGTCGGCGGCTGCGGCGCGGCTGCCAATGGGCCATTCAAACGCAAGCCCGAGCAGGTAGTTGATGAAGTCGCCGCGGTTGGCCTCGCGGTACGCACTGCCGACGCCTTCATCAAGTCCTGTGAACGCTATCTCTGCCAGGAAGTTGAGTTGTGGGAGCAGTTCGGTCGTGGCAAGCGCCCGTCGAATCTCCGCATCGTCAATGAACGATATCGCCTGCTCGATTTCCGGGCGTTGAGCAATAGCCGTCATGATCGAATCACGTAGCGAAAAGGTCATCGGGGACTGGGCGGCGACATCGGTTGGTACGATCAGCTCCTCCGCTGCGATGCTCAGTTCAGGGTCATTGAGCAGCCGCTTGAGTCGATCCGAAGCGGCACGGACCTCGCGGCGTGCGCGGATGACATCCGCTCTGCGTTGTTCGACGGTGGCGACCGAATCTGCGTACTGCGCGGGCTGCACGTCGAACTGTCGCCGGGCCTCCATGCTGTCACGCACCGCCAGCCCCTCCCGCACCAGCCATTCCTGAATCTCAAGATTCGCCCACGCAAAGACCAGATCCCAATACGCCTGTTCGGTGTCGACGACGAGATCGAGAAGCTCACGGTGCAGGTCGTAGATTGCTCGGCGATGAATGTTGCGCGTCAGGCGAATGGTGGAGAGGTTGGCGTCCGCCCCGAAGCCGCGCAGCAGCGGCTGCACCAGTCCCATGCGCACTGCGGCGTTGTACGCGGGGTCGGGTGAAAGTTCGACACCGGGCGTGAGGTTACGTGTGCGCGTCATATCGGTCGAGAGATACGCCTCGCCTCCCCACCAAAGCGGCTGTCGCACTCCGGTTTCAAAGCGCCATGCTTCGAGCGCGTTGATGCCGGTGCCAAGCAATATCGGGGGGTCGCCCGGCGGGGTGATGATGCGCACGGGTGTTTGCTCATCAGTGCGCTGGTAGTCGAGGTTCGCAAAGAGGATCGTGTCGAAGACGGCTTGAGCGGCGAGTACCTGCTCCCATGTGATGGCAGGTTGAAGCCGTGCCTGCCGCACCAGTAGATTGTTGGCGACAGCGACGTTGACCGCATCGCGCAGCGACATGGCGATTCCGTCCTGTGATTGACCTGCCAGATCAAGGCCCGGCTGCGCCGAGCCGGGCACGAACGGCAGTGCGGGCGCGATGGCATCGAGCTCATCGCGGCGGTCCTGAAGTTCGCGTTCCACCGCGCTGGGCGGTTGTGTCGTTGTGCGCGGCTCGTCGTGCGCGCTGTCGGCGGGCACCTCGCGCAGTTCCAGGTCAATCGCTGCAACAATGGTGCTGCGCAGCTCATCGCTGACGCTTCGGTGGGCAAGCGGCGAGGCGCAACCGGAGATCAGCGCAATGACGGCGATGATCACCGGCACAGCGCGATGAACACCCTCCCTCTCTTCGGACATATGGGGTGCATTCATGACTGGGCAGCGTACCAGAGATCAATTCCCGCTGGATCGGTCAAGTACCTCATATTGATCCGAATCGTAGAGCGGGCGAACGTGTCCAAACCGCTTCTCGTCACATCGCACTACTGTGAAGGAGACGGCCGGATGACCTTTACATTCTCAACCACGATTTCCTCCCCCCAAATCTCGGTCCAGTTCGCCTGCGACTCGACGCCTGCCTGATCGGGACGAAAGACGATGTCAACCGTCTCCACATCTGGGAGACTCATTCGCGTCCGAAACCCTGACATTCCGACGCCGCCACTTTGAGCAGTGAACGTGCCGATTTCCTGTTCCAACTCGCCGGTACGCAGGAAGACCTTGAAACTCAGCGGCACGGGCGGGCGCGGCGATGGATTGAAGACCAACTCCACCAACGGCCGATCAAGTTCGCGACTCAGTCGCACACCCGAAATCCGCAAGCCGCGCACGATCATTTCGCGATGTTCCGCCGGGCTTACGAGCGTGATCGGCGATTCGTCCGGTCGAAGGACCGTGATGGGAACGCGCACCGTCCGCAATTCGTGGACGAGTACCTCCGGCCACTCGTCATGAGATCCTGGCGGCAAGTTCGGCCCGAAGCCGCCAAGTTCATCCTCAACCACGCCGAAGTCAATCTCGAAGACCAACTCGTGCTCGCCGGGTTCCGCATCAACCGTGAGATTGCCCCTGAGGCCCCATTGCGCGGCGCCGCTGATCGTGGTGTCGCCCCCTGTTAATTGCCGGGGCCCCCATGGCTTGGGATCGAGTTGGGTTTCGCCGAGCATGACGCGGCGCACGGCGTAGATCGGCTCGAAGCCGCTGAGGTTCCAATGGCTGCCCACCACCTGAAACATGAATTCCCCACCTGCGCGAACTCGCGCAGGCGCACTGACATGCGGCTGCCCGAGGTAATAGGCGCTCGCCAGGCGCGCCTGCTGATCTTTGTTGACCCTGCCTTCAAGCAGCGCGGCTTCCAGGAACTGATTCGACCAGAACAGCGGTTGATTGCCTGTTCCGCCCGCTGCTTCGAGGTGTGCGATGACATGATCAATCGCTGCGGCAATGTCCTGATCAGTCAGACCGCCCGCATAGTAACGGCTGATCAATTCATTCCAGATCATGGAGTTCGTCGCATCGGCCGCTAGGTCGTCGATCAGTTCAGCGCTCGGCCTTACAGCCACTGTTCGATTGTTCCAACGCTGCTGCATCTGTTGCACGCCGATGATGAACAGCGGCGAAAGAAGCAGCAGCACACCGGCGAGGATGAGTTTCACGCTGCGTTTGGTGCGGCCGAAGCGCACGCCGCGCGACTTCGTCAAGTCATTGCCGCATTCAGGACATGCCTTGTGTTCCGCCGGATCAAGGCCGCGCAGGTCGTAGCGGCACTTTGCGCAGCTCGGATGCGTCCACTCGATTCGCCCGCGGATTCCGACCGAGAGCATATACAAGCCGCACAGCACCGGGGCTGCGAAGAACGCAAGCAGAAAAGGCCCCAATATCAACATTGTTCGTGCTCCTTATGAAACACTGTCGATCACCGACATATAGACCCCCACGATGAAAGCCGCCGGCACTGCAATGACAAACAGCGGCAGCACGAGACCCAGCAGCCACCACAGAAGTGCGCCCGGCCAACCGAGCACGCGCGGCACGAGTGGCCAGAGAATCATGTGCGACGCCAGCGCGAGCAGCAGCCACCAATACCACTTCATGCCCATTTCGATCATGGGATGAAGTGTGAGTTCGTTCTGCTCGATGGTCTCGATCATGCGCGGCATGACGAATTGCCCCACGATCGCGCCGCCGATGAGGAAGACGCTTTCGGAGATCATGCAGAATGCCCGCCGCCCAGTAAGGCCGAAGCGCGCGATTATGCTGTTCATCGCAGGCGCGGTCGAATCCATGCGGGCAGTGTAACGACTTGGGCATCGCCATGCTCTCGATGTGGCGGAACATACAGCGCGGTTGGCGGGATTCTCTGCGGCGGCGTTGAACGGCTGCCGGGCCGAAAACGGCGATTCTGACGGGTGGCGGCGGCGTTGCCGGGATGACGGCCCGCGCCATTGATGTCCTGCGCTGCTATTAGTGGAACGCTGCACATGGCGCGGCGATGTGCTGCGCTACGTTTGGAGCGATGTGTGAAACACAGACGAACCATCCATGCCAGAAGTCGAAGCCAGATTCGCGCCGGAGGATTCGCCGATGCACAATCCCTACGGCATGTGGCGGCTGGAGATGGTCGAGCCGGATGAAGACCTCACGCCGCAGTCACTGCGCAATTGACGCTGTGTTATTTTCGTGTTAGATAAAATCACCGAGGCATGCAGCGGGACTGATCGGGTGAAAGAGCCGCGCTCTGCTCTCCTTGGTGCGTCTGTGGTTCACTCTGTTCTGGCGATCGTCCTATTCCGATCCCGCGACGCGGTCGATTTCGTCCATGCTCGTGACGCCCTGTGCGACCAACTGGAAGCCCGCCTGCTGGAGCGTCATGAACAGCCCCTGATCCGCAATCTCACGCAGTTTCCTGATCGACGGTGCGTGCAGCACGATGTCGCGCATCTGATCGGTGAAATCAAGGAGTTCAAAGATCGCGCGACGGCCGACGTACCCCGTGCGCAGGCACTTGCGGCAGCCGGTTGGAATGAAAATACGTGGCAGGCCGGTAACGCTAGTCCCCATCTTCATGGATTGAGCGGGCGTCGGCTTGATCGGCTTCTTGCAGGTCTCGCACAGCACGCGAATCAACCGCTGCGCCACGATCAGGTTCAGCGCGTTGGCAACGAGATAGTTTTCGATGCCAAGGTCGAGCAGGCGGAAGATCGCGCCAATGGAGTCTTTCGAGTGAACGGTCGTGTACACGAGGTGCCCGGTCATCGCGGCCTGCATGGCGACTTGCGCGGTTTCAAGATCGCGCACCTCGCCGACGAAAATCACATCCGGGTCCTGGCGAAGCACGCTGCGCAGGATCGTGGCGAATGTGTGGCCCTGTTTGTGATCGATCGGAATCTGCGTGCATCCTTCGAGGTGATACTCGACCGGGTCTTCGATCGTGATGGCGTTGCGCTGTTCGACATCGATCTCGCGCAGGCAGGAGTAGAGCGTGGTCGTCTTTCCGGAACCGGTCGGGCCGCATACAAGCAGCATGCCTGCGTCCTTCGTGGCAACCTGGCGCAGTTTTTCATACATCCACGGCACAAGGCCCAGTTCATGCAGCCGGCCGGGCGCACCGGACGAATCAAGCACACGGATCACGAGCTTCTGGCCGTGTACCGCCGGCGTGAAACTGACGCGGTAATCGACCCGTCGGCCCTTGACTGCAACGGAGAAGTGGCCGTCCTGCACCTGCGCTTTCTGCGAGGTGTCGATCTGACAAAGAATCTTGACCACGCCGAAGATGCGCTTGCAGATCGCCATGGAAAGTTCGACGGCTTGGAGCATGTAGCCGTCCACGCGCAGTCGAATGGTTGCGTTGTCAAGTCGCGGCTCGATGTGGAGGTCGGTGGCTCGTGCGCGGAAGGCAGCGAGGAGAAGCAATCGGAACGCGCGGAGCCCCTCGCCGCCATCTCCTTCACTCGTGCGCTCCATGCCGGCGGACATGGCCTGGTGGATGGTCACGCCGCGAGCATCGACGAGTGAGATGTCGTTCTCATCGAATGGCTTCTCGGGGGCGGTGTCGATGATCTCGCGCAGCTTTCGTTCGTACGTCGTCTGAACGTCATCGAGGTCGTCGGCAAAGTCAAAGTCGACCGTGTGCTGGTCATACAGATCCGGTCCTCCATTCTCACGAGCGGCAGAGAAGTCAGGCGCATCACGTCGCCGGCGTCGCGGCGTGAGTTGCTCGGGATCGATGTAGTGAAGTTCGCTCTTGCCGATACGAATGACATCGCCGTTGTCGAGAATTTCTTCGGCGACGTTCTTGTCGTTGAGTTTGGTGCCGTTGCGAGAACCGAGGTCGCGCACTCGGAAGCCGCCTGATCCGCCGATCGGCTCGATGATGCAGTGGTGCCTGCTGGCGCGGTCGTCGCGCAACACCAGCACATTGTCGGGCTGCCGACCGACAGTAATCGGCTCTGAGTTCAACTTCAGGCGCTTGTTGCCTTTTGGCGTCCTGACTTCGAGGTACGGCATGCGGTTCAAGGCCCCTATTGGGAGGCGGTGGCGTGGTTGAGCATTCATTGTACCAGTCGACAAGCCCATCCGCTGCATTTCGCGCGGCGCTCAAGCGATCCACGCCCGTCTTTGATACCCTGCGCATATGCGCATCGGCGTTCCCAAGGAGATCACCCCGCGCGAGCATCGCATCGCTCTTGTCCCTGCGACTGTCGCGTCCTTGAAGAAGCTTCCCGGAGTGGACGTGTTCATCGAATTCGGTGCCGGACTCGCGGCGGGCTTCACCGATGAGGACTATGTCGCACAGGGGGCGCAGCTCACGCAGCGCGCCGAACTCTTCGAGCGTTGTACGTGCATCTGTCAGGTCTGGTGTCCCTGCGCGGCTGAGGGAGGCCGCGAACCGCATTCCTCCCAGTCCAGCCCCTTGAACGCCGGTCATACGATCATCGGCCATTGTGATCCGCTTGCGCCCGAGAACCGTCCTGCGATCGAGCGGCTCGCCGCGACCGGCGCGACAACGCTAGCGATGGAACTCATGCCGCGCATCACACGAGCGCAGGCGATGGACGCGTTGTCATCGCAGGCGACGATTGGCGGATACAAGGCGGTCATTCTCGCAGCGGACCGGCTGCCGAAGTTGTTCCCGATGCTCATGACTGCCGCCGGCACGCTTGCGCCCGCGAGGGTGCTGGTCATTGGCGCAGGCGTGGCGGGGTTGCAGGCGATCGCGACCGCAAAGCGTTTGGGCGCGGTCGTCTCCGCCTATGACATCAGGCCGGCTGTGAAGGAGCAGATCGAATCGCTCGGGGCGCGATTCGTTGAACTTGGTCTTGAAGATGCGGCGGCTGAGGGGGCTGGCGGATATGCGCGTGCGCGTGATGAGGCGTTCTACGCCAGACAGCGCGATCTGCTGGGCAAGGTGGTGGGGGAGAGCGACGTTGTCATTTCGACGGCTGCCGTGCCAGGCCGGCCCTCACCACTCTTGATTACAGCTGAGGCCGCCCGCTCGATGCGCAGCGGCTCTGTCATCGTTGATCTGGCTGCGCAGCGCGGCGGGAACTGCGAACTGACACGCGCCGATGAAGTAGTGACGGATTCAGGCATCACGATCCTCGGGCCGACCAACCTGCCCTCCAGCGTTCCTCATCATGCCAGCCAGATGTATTCACGGAATATTGAGGCCTTTCTCAAGCATTTGATGAAGGATGGCGAGCTTGACCTCGATCGAGACGATGAAATCATCCAGGAAACGCTGCTGACGCGCGGCGGCGAGATCGTCCATTCCCGTTTGCGTGAACCCGCCACCGCC
>CAZFZT010000069.1:0-19037 GCA_964523675.1 uncultured Isosphaeraceae bacterium | reverse complement strand
TCGCCCCATGCCACAGCCGATTCAATCTGCCCCACGGATGAAGCTCGCACGAAGACCGGCTTTTCGCCGCGCAGCGCAGCACGCATGCCTTCCCACCGCTGATCGGTTGTCACATCCTCGCCGTTCTCCTTCGCTTCGAGGTACGCAAGGGCTTCATCGAAGATCTTCTCGACGTTCTCGAGGTCTTCAGCAATCTCGCGGCGTTGATCCGCCTCACTTCGCTCCATCCACCAGGCCGTCACCGGTTCGGTGCGCGGCCAGTTGACGACGAGCCCGGCCTCTGCGTCGATCGCCATGTCCTCCCACGTCCAGCCGTCAAGCCGAATGATCGACCCACGACCGCTGATCAACCCGCCGCGTGGCGTGGAGAACGCGGTGAGAATGCCGTTGGCCCGCGCGACGGGAATGAGATCGCTGTCAGGATTGACGGCCACGGCGGCGCGCACCTCCGGCGTGACGCGGCCGAATTCAGTGTGATCGTTCGTCACCTGCACCGATTCGGTCTCGGAAAGCCCCATGTCCGTCTCGGCCGCGATCAGGCCGGGATAGACATGCAGGCCGGGTATGTCATGGACGATCGCATCGTCAACGCGCGGCGGCATACCGCTGCCGACATGCGTGATGACGCCGTCCTTAAAGATGACGTAGCCGTCCTCGATCGCTTCGCCGGAGACGGTGTGCACCGTCGCACCTTGCAACACGACCGGATGATTCTGCTTCGGCGCAGGCACTTGGCGCGACTGTGCGTGCACTGTATCTGCGACGAGCAGGCATACGACGACGGTGATGCAAAACGTCGAAACGGCGAAACGTCGAAACGTCGAAAGGAGACTGATGCCGGCGGTACTCATTCGGTTCATGTGCATTCTCTTTTCTTCAGGCCTTTGAGGCCTGACTGTTCTTGACAATCGTGAGCAGTATGCGGACCAATTCATCTGCCTCTTGGATCGCGGCATGCGCATCCGTTTCATGAAGCAACTCATGTCGCTGGCACAGGCGCAGCCAGTACAGCGTTTCTGATGCTTCTTTCCGCGCAATGCTGCAGCGTTGGATGAACTCTGCCGTTGTCAGCGCGTGCTCCGCTTCATGGACATTCGCGCCTACGGACGTTCCGCTGCGAGCAAGTTGCTTGCTCAATGTCCAAGCGATCTGGCGGGAAGGCATCGCATCTACGAGTTCAAGAATGAGCGAAGCAAAGGCGAACGTACGGTCAGGCAGGTCGCCCTGAAAACGACCTCCCCGATCCAGCGGCTTTACTTCACTCTTCCTCATCGCCAACCTTTCGAATTTCGACGTTTCGACGTTTCGACGTTTCACCTGATTCCATACCACCAGTCGTTGCAGCCGCAGTCGCCGGGGCGGATTTCATCCGGGTTGATGCCCATGCGAGCCATGTTTTCGAGCGTGCGGATGTGCTGATCCATGAGCGTCTGCATCAGGCGCGGCCGGCGACCGCGTCTGCCTTCGCCGCTGCCTTCCTCGCTTGCGGTTTCGCGCTCGGCATTCTTCTGATTGCTCACATCTCCATGCGCCTGCGCGAGAATCTTCTGTATCAGCCGCTGCCGCTCGCTCTGCACCTGCTCGCGCAGTTCGCGGTCTCTTTCAATGCTGAAATACATCGCGCCTTCAATCCATGTCTGCTCAGCGCGGCTGTAGGTCGAGAGCGGGTCGCCGGACCAGATGACGAAGTCCGCATCCTTGCCCTTCTCGAGGGAGCCGGTGCGGTGATCGATGCCCAGTTGGATCGCAGGGTTGATCGTGACGAACTCGAGCGCCTCGGCCGGGGGCACGTTGCCATAGCGCACGGCCTTGGCCGCCTCGGTGTTCATGCGCCGAGCGAGTTCGGAGGAGTCGCTGTTGAACGACACGTTGACGCCGACATCATGCATGATCGCGCCGGCGTATGGGATCGCATCCATCACCTCGACCTTGTAGGCCCACCAGTCGCTGAACGCGCTGGCGTTCGCGCCATGCTGCTTCATGACATCCGCCACTTTGTAACCCTCGAGAATGTGCTGGAAGGTATCGACGCGGAAGCCGATGTCCTCAGCCACGCGCATCAATGCGAGAATCTCATCCTGGCGATAGGAGTGGCAGTGAATGTCGCGCTCATCGTTGAGAATTTCGACAAGCGCATCGAGTTGCAGGTCGGGACGGACTGGGTAAACGTCGAAACGCTCCGCGGCGGGCGCGGCACCGACATTCCCTGCATCAGATACGGTAGAGAGTGCAATTCGACCAGCGTCATCGCCTCCATCCATCTGTCGATGTTTCGACGTTTCGACGTTTCGACGTTTCCTCTTTGCATCGTACTCGCGTGCCGTCGTAAAGGCGTCGCGGAAGATGGTTTCGACGCCCATGCGCGTGTTCGGGTAGCGCGACTGTGATCGCACGACGTTCTCACCGAGTGCGAACTTGATGCCCGGCCGGGCGTCGGGCACGCGCATGGCATCGGCTCCCGCGGCCGCGCCCCATTTGAGTTTCACGATCGAGTTCTGCCCGCCGATGGGATTGGCCGAGCCGTGGAGTTGATTCGCTGCGGTGAGACCGCCTGCGAGTTGGCGATACCAGTTGATGTCATCAGGATCGATGACATCGCCGATGCGCACCTCCGCGGTGTTGACGTGCGAGAACTCGTTGATGCCGCTTTCGATGCCGGTGTGCGAGTGGGCGTCGATCATGCCGGGCGTGATGTGCTTGCCGCGTACGTTGATGATGCGCGGCTCATCACCGGGCCCGAACGCCCAATTGGTGGTCGCGCCGACATACTCGATGCGGCCATTCTTGATGTACAAGTCGCCCTGCGGAATGATGCCATCAGGCCCGCTCGTCCAGATCGTGGCGCCGCGGATCAGTACATCTTCCTGCTGCGGCGGCTGCGCCAAGCCAAACGCACCGAGCGGGTACACAAGCTCCTCCGGCGGGGGAGCCAGTTTCGGCTCGTCCTTCGTCGCCACGGCTTCACCTGCACCTGCGCGCGAGCCGGAGAATTCGCCCGCTGCCATTTCTTCGCCACCGACAAGTATGACGTAGGTTCCGCTGAAGCGATCGCCTTCGATCGTGCCGGTGATGCGCGAGCGGCCGGCCGGCGTATCGACGTGGTACTCAATCTCGCCCGTGGCGGGGTCGTGTTGGATGTTGCTGATCGGCAGGTCGGTGCCCATCGCGCTTGATGTGCCGCTGAGCGAGCCGTCCTCTTCGCGCGTGATCGTGACAGTGACCGAGATCGGTTCATCAATTCCTTCAGCTTCGGAGAGCACATGCCACACACCCTCGACGCCTTCGCCTCCCGGCGAGTCATCTTCATCCGCATTCTCTGTTGATTCATCCTCAGCGTCTTCATCCACCGCTTCGGTGAGTTCGGTCGGCACGATGGTGAAGGTGAACTCGGAGCCGCCGGGCATCACGCCCGAGCCGGCCACGGAGTCGCCGGTAATCACGCCGCCGAAGCGCGCGTAGCCGGCTTGACCGTCGCGAGGACGCGACGGCTCGCTGAGGGCGCTTGCGTCGATGATGAAGGACACGTGGTCGCGCTGGACCGTGACGTTCTTCGCGCGATGTTTCTTCTTTTCATCAAGCACAAGCGCGATGCTGCGCTTGGTGGTGTCGAACTCGATGGTGAACTCTTGTGGCTCCGGAGCGCGCCCCGTCGCTGGCGGGGGACTAAGTGAGGGGGTTGGCGTGATGTGAAGGATGCCTTTGCCGACGAGGGTGATGTCGGGTTCCGCGCTGATTTCATGACGCCGGCCGTTGACCCACACATCGCGAATCTTCGCGTCCTTGTCAAACAGGCCGCCCTTGACGACGACGAGGTTCGCCGCTTTGCCCGGCTCAATGGTGCCGACGACTGAATCGATCCCCAGCAGTTTCGCCGGCGCGGTCGTCAGCGCGGCAAGGGCCTGATCTTCCGTAAGGCCGTTTTCAATCGCGCTGCGCACGTTGGCGAAGAATTCATTCCTGCGGCGGAGGCGATGCGTTGTGAGCGCGACTTCGACGCCTTCATTCACCAGCCGCCTCGCATTTGTGGGGGCCTGCTCCCAGCTCATCATGTCGCGCAGCGACGTGTTCTCGGCTGAGGCGAGGGTGTTCACGTTCGGCCGCTCCGGGTAATTGACCGGAACGACGATGGTCATCTTGAGCGCTGCGATTTCGCGCAGCCGCCGAAACTCGAAGCCGCTGCCCAACAGCACCAGGTCAAGATCGAACTCATCCGCCAGCCGCGCAGCTCGCAGCGCGTTCTGCTCATCTGTTACATCGAGGAACACGCGCTGCCGCCCTGATATGACGTCCGCCAGCGCAGCCAGCGCATCGGCCCGCATCGGCGGCTCCAGACCTGCCGGATTCTCTGCATACATCTGCCGGCACTGTTCGTGCCACTGCGCATCGAGCATTGTCTGGCGGAAGAGCGCGATCGCGCCCATGAGCGAGCCGGGGTAACTGATCCCCGAGCCGCGGCGGCTGCGATCGAATCCCGCGCCCATGAAAGAATGCTCGCGATAGGCGAGCACATGTTCATCCTGCTCGGCGAGCGCGATGACGTTGCCGCTGCCGCGCAGGATGCCGCTTGATGGAAAGACGGCCGCGGTGGTGAAGCCGAGCGAGCGCAGGTCGCTTCGCACGCTGCTGCTCGGGGCCGGCTGCGCGTTCATGTCAACTTCCGGTGTGATCTGCGGATTCCAGTGCGCGCCGGCCGATGTGGCGCGATCACCCGGCGAGAGCAGCAGTGCTGATTCGATCAAGCCCGGATAGACCGTCAACCCATCGCCCGGCCAGACCCACGCGCCGGCCGGCACGATTACGTCGCCTGCTGGTCCAACCGCAACGATCACGCCATTGCGAATGAGAAGGGTGGCATCCTCGATCTTCTCACCTGGCGAAGGAATGACCGTCGCATTGGTGATGGCATGGGTGCGAAGGTCGGCGGGCCTCATGCCGTTGACCGGCCCCTGCTGAGCGAGCGCGGCCGTTGTGAGGGCGAAGGTGCAGGCAACAAAGGCGGTGAGCGTACTGCGCATGTTGGAATCCTCTCATATCAAGATCAGCCGCGATTCTACCGGAATCACCGCCGGTGGTTGATCGCCCCCCATGCCGTGTCGTGCCGTTGCTTCCGTGCTCGTGCGCGCCGTTTGCATCGCATGAGTCGACACGAAGCCGGGGATTTGGGAGTTCAAGAAACGACGCCTGACACCCAATGGGCACGCTCGCGGCCTCGGTCGTCGATCCGACGCGCGCGCATCGCTTTCCTTTCGTCTCAATGGATGGAGAGCAACTTTGCCGCAATCGACCACTCGAGGAGTCTGCCGTGCCCTATCAACTCACGCCATTCGCTGATGTTCCACTTGACGAACCGCTTCTTGAAGCGCTGATCGCCGAGCATGAATCACTGACGCTGCCTCGCTTGGCGCGTTTGTGGAACTACTACCGTAACGCGCTGGCTGATCCGACTTCGGAAGGCGGATCGAGCGGCCCGCCATCACAGGCCGCCGGGCTTCCCTCGCGTTTGCGTGAAGATGAGGAGCAGCCGCGTCAGGACGAGCGCTTCTCACGTGAACTTGTCATCGAGAACGACATTGCCTGGCGCATTCACACGCTTGTTGATTTCATGTTTCCCGATTCGCCGCGCATCGTGAGCCAGGCGCGCGATGCAGCGAAAGCGCAGCAGATTCAGAACATTCTTGAAGCCGTCTTCACCGCAAACGGCGGCACCGCGCTGTGGCAGGACGCCGCGCTCCTCGGCGCGGTGTACGGCTCCGTCGATTTCATGCTCACGTGCGATCGACTGTCGGCGCTCAAACCATCGCCCAACGCCGGTACGACCGGCAACCCATTCGGGTTTTTAGCCAAAGCCCGAAATGAGGACGCATCCGGCAATGGCCCACTCATCGCCGATCCGGCCGCTGCAGAATCCTCCGCTGCGGTATTGACATCGCTGACTTCGCCCGGGGACGCCCCGTCTGAACCCGTTCTCGACGACCTGATCGCGCGAATCGGGTCTTCCATCACGATTGAGACGATCGAGGCGCCCCGGGCGATTCCACTGCTCAACCAACACGACTACCGCGCGCTCGATGCGTACATCGTTCACTATCAGCAGCTCATTCACGATGTGGAACGAGGTAGCTGGCTGGAGCGTCTCTGGCGCAGCATGAGAAGCGGCCTTGCCGCCTGGCACACGTCATCAGGCCAGCGCGCCTCCGTCACCCTCACACAGATCATCTCATCAACCCGCTGCCAGCGCTACGTCGATGGTGAACTGGTCGATGAAACCATCAATCGTTTCGGCCGCATCCCCGTCGTCCATATCCAGAATCTTTCCCAGCCGCTGGTGTATCACGGCCTCTCCGACGTTGAGCCGCTCATTCCGCTGCAGGATGAACTCAACACGCGGCTGTGCGACCGCGCCAATCGCGTGACGATGCAGTCGTTTCGCATGTGGCTGGCCAAAGGCATCGAGAACTTCGCGGAGAACCCGATCGGCCCGGGTCAGATGTGGGCCACCGACAACACCGAGGCCTCCATCGAACCCTTCGGCGGCGACGCGGATTCACCGAGCGAGAAGCAGCACATCGAAGAGTTGCGCGAAGCGCTCGACAAGGCGTCTGGCGTCACACCCGCGGCGGCAGGGCACATCAAGGCCCGCGTCGGCAACCTCACGAGTGAAAACGCACTGCGCATCTCGCTCATGGGCACCATCGCCAAGACCAAGCGCAAGCGCGTGACCTACGGCCAGGGCATCGCGCAGTTGTGCCAGTTGATCCTGCACGCGCTGGATGTGTACGGCCTCTTTCCAACGAAGCCGCACGAGCGCGCGATTGACATCGTCTGGCCGGACCCAATCGCCACCGATGAATCCCGCCGCATCGCCGATGCGCTCGCCAAAGCGCAGCTCGGCATTCCCGCCAGCACCCTCCGCGCCGAACTCGGCTACCCGGATTGAGAGCGGTTCACCACAGAGGCACAGAGAGCACAGAGGAGAGCAGGGAAAGAGATTGCTCGAGCACAAGCCGGGGCAACGCGCCCCGGATCGTCAACACCAAAGACGTAAGGAGCACCACATATGCACAACGCCACCGAAACACCGCCCGACACCGAATCAACTCCCGATCACAGCGCTGATCAGAACATTCCTCATCACGAATCGCGGAAGTACCGCAAGCGCACCCAGGCGGCCGAGCAGCAACTGGCCGACCTTCAGCGCGAACTCGATGAAAAGTCGAACCGGCTCACTGAACTCGAGCAGACCGTCACCTCGCTCGAACGGCGATCGCGCATCGATGAGATGCTTCTTGATGCCGATGCGATCGACCTGGAGTCGGCCCGATTGCTCACGGAGATCGCGGTTGCAGATATGGAGCAACCCGACATCGACGCGGCAGTGAGTGAACTCAAACGCCGCAAGCCGTATCTGTTCCGCATCGCGCATCGCAACGGGGCGGCTGCGCAGTCGCCAAGGTTCGAGCAGCAATCGAACGCAGACGAGCAAGCCGCGCACGCCGCGGCCGAAGCATCGGCAACCGGTTCGCGTCACGACCTGCTGCGGTACCTGCGGCTGAGGCGGAAGAAATCGTGATGTTTCTTTGTGCGCCCGATCCGGGTCTTCCTCACTCGCTTCGCTCGTTCGTCAGACCCGGCGTCCTACTTCTCTAACACCCAACACCCAACACCTAACACCTGGAACCCACCCATGCCCTTCACTGGAAAAGCCACTTACACCGCCGGCGCGACGCTGCCGGAAATCGCCGAAGATGTCTCCGACATCATCGCCATTGTCAGTCCCCATGAAACGCCGCTGCTCGATCATCTCGGCGATCCGCAGCGGTCCGCGATGTCCACAGTTCACGAATGGCTCGAAGATTCGCTTCTGCCCAACACCGACATCGTCGATGACGATGAGATTTCGAACCCGACCACCGACACGGCCTTCGAGGTCGCCAACGGCGATCGGTTTCAGATCGGCGATCAGATCATGCTTGCCGGCAAGACCGAGGTCATGCTCGTCGTTGATAAATCCGGCGATGAACTGACCGTCATGCGCGAGTACGGCGGCACCGAAGCAGCCGAACTCACCGATGGCGATGTCATCAACATCATCGGCAACGCAGCGCTCGAAGGCGCCGAAGCCGGCCAGTCGCGATTCACCATTCGCAGCCGCATCTCCAACTACACGCAGATCTTCGCCGCCACTGTTGAAGTCTCCGGCAGTGAACTCGCTGCGCAGCAGATCGCGGTCGATGATGAACTCGACTGGCAGAAGCAAAGCCGCCTGCGCGAGTTGCTGCGCGATCTCGAAAACTGCGTCATCAACGGCGTCGCGCCCGAGTCCGATCCGCAAGGCGGACAATCAACACGCCGAACGATGCGCGGCATTCGTTCCTCCATCATCACAAACGTCTTGGAGCCGGGTGAGGACGGCATGCCCGCAGGCGACGGCGGCTTCGTCAACGAAGCGCTCCTCAATGCTGCCCTCCGGCGCATCTGGGAAAGCAGCGCCGGCCACGTGGACACCATCGTGTGCGGCGGCTCGCAGAAGCGGCGCATCAATCGGTTCGTCGAATCGAATCAACGCTTCATCGATCACGACAAAGTCTTCAGCTCGCAGGTCGATGTGTATGAATCTGACTTCGGCATCTGCCGCGTCGTGCTCAGCCGATGGGTGCCGCAGGACACGATTCTGCTCCTCGATTCATCGCGCATCGACGTTCTGCCTCTCGCCGGCCGATCGTTTCACTTCAAGCCGCTCGCCCGCACCGGTGACGCGGAGTCGGGGCAGGTGCTCGGCGAGTACACGCTCGAGTTTCGCAATGAGAACGCACACGGTCTGTTGCGCGGGCTCAGCGCCGATTGATCGTCGTCAACGCATTTCGTGAATCCCGGCCCAGGAACGCTCACCGTTCCTGGGCCTTTTTTCGCGAGCTCACCGGGTCGGAGCCCGCCTGAGCGGTACCACGTTCACTCAACACGCTCTATCATCCGGAGCCATGCGGCCTTTGCCTGCTTTGATCGTGACCATGCTGATGCTTGCCGCGACCGGCTGCGCGTCGAGAGGCGGCGCCTCACCGACCGACTTCGATATCGCGGATGAGGATCGCGGCCCGAGCGCGGCCTGGCCGTTCTGGCCTGCAGCGATGCGCGTACATCCGCTGAGCCGCATCGTTGATGCGGGTGAGGGCCATCTGCTTGAAGCGCGTATTGAGTTCACCGATGCAGATGAGTACACCACTCGCTGCTTCGGCTTTCTGCGGCTTGAGCTGTTTGATGGCGATGCGATCCCAGGGCGAGGCATCACCGGCTGGAATGTGGATCTGCGAGACCTTGACTCCAATCAGAACCATTTTGACGATGTTTCGCGCATGTATTTCATGCGGCTGGGAATCGATGGGCCGGTTCCTGAGAATCCTGTATTGCTGGCTGAGTTCTTTTCAACCAATGGCGTGGATTTTCGCGTGGAGCATCGGCTGAAATGATGAAGTTCGGAAGGCGCGCTGCAGCGGCACACGCCTGAGGCGATGCGATTCCTGCGTTTTCATCCCGCCAATCGGCTATATTGATGCGTTCCCTAGACGCCCAAGGAGATCAACACCAGTGAATCCTCAACTGGACAAAGTCATTCAAGAGACGCGCGAGCGCATGAAACGTTCGATCGAGTACTTCGACCGGGAACTGCGCGGCATTCGCACCGGCCGGGCAACGACGGCCCTGATCGACTATGTCAAGGTCGAGTACTACGGCAACCCGACCGACCTGCGCGAACTCGCCTCGATCAGCGTCCCCGAACCAACGCAGCTGCTTATCAAGCCGTTTGATCCTTCCGCCAAGAACGACATCATCAAGGCGATTGAGACCGCCGACCTCGGGCTCAACCCGATGGCGGAGGGTCAGACGATTCGCATCAACGTGCCGCCGCCCTCGCAGGAACGGCGCAAGCAGTTGATCGGCCAGGTGCGCAAGATGGCTGAGGAGGCGCGCGTCGCTGTGCGTAACGAACGCCGCGACGGCAACAAGAACATCGATCAACTCGTCAAGGACAAGGCCAACGGCGTTTCCGAAGATGAAGGCAAAGCCGCCAAAGCGCGCATGGATGAGCTCACCAAAGAGCACATCGGCGCGATCGATGCCCATTGCGACAAGAAGGCCGCGGAGATTGACGAAATCTAGAGTTCGCCACAGAGGCACAGAGAACACAGAGGAGAGCAAAAGCAGAACTTGTTCAAACACAAGCCGGGGCAGAGCGCAGAAGCGGCAAAGCCGCGCCCAAGCGCCGCCCCGGGTCTGAGAGCATTCACCGCAGAGGCGCAGAGAGCACAGAGACGAGCAAAAGATTGAGATATGGGATAGCAGAGGCCCGGATGAAAAGATTAGCCGCCCGTCGCAACAACACAACCATCTTCGGCCTCCTCTGCGCTCTCTGCGCCTCTGTGGTGAACCCCGCAGTCGCGCAGGAAGAGCTGCCGACGATTGAAGTCAACCGCGACAATATCGAAGTCCGGGAGAGCGCACGCATCGTCATCAATGAAGACTTTATCGCTGATGAAGACGGTAACGGCGTCATACACGTCCTCGGCAATGATCTCATCATCGACTTCACCGACGCCCGCCTGCGCGGCGCGGCCGCCGAAACTGCGCCGGATCAATACACCGGCATCGGTGTGCGCATCACCGGCTCGAACAACACCATCCGGGGCGGGCGATTCTCCGGCTACAAGGTTGCCATCTTCGCTGAGAACGCCAACGGCCTGACCATTGAAGATGCGAACGTCTCCGACAACTTCCGTCAGCGGCTGAAATCCACTCCGCAACAAGAGGATTCATCTGACTGGCTCTGGCCGCATAACAACGACAACCGCGAGTGGATGACGAACTATGGCGGCGGCATCGTGGTTGAATCAAGCGAGAACATCACGATTCGCCGCAACTGGGGGCGCGATGTGCAGAACGGCATCCTGCTCAGGTGCGTCAACAACTCACGCATCTACGACAACGACTGCTCGTTCCTCTCCGGCTGGGGGCTTGCGATGTGGCGGTCAAACGGCAACACCATCTCGCGCAACGCCTTCGACTTCTGCATTCGCGGCTACAGCCACGGCGTGTACAACCGCGGCCAGGACTCCGCCGGCATTCTCATGTTCGAGCAGTGCTCCAACAACATTATCGCGCAAAACTCGGCAACGCATGGCGGCGATGGGCTCTTTGCGTTCGCCGGCAAAGAAGCGCTTGGCGAAGTCGATCCGCGCGATGAGCTGTCGTGGTATGAGCGGCGAGGGAACAACGACAATCTCATTATCGACAATGATTTCTCCTATGCCGCTGCGCACGGCCTTGAACTTACCTTCAGTTTCGGCAACACAATTGCGCGGAATCGCCTTGCAGGCAACGCCATCTGCGGCATCTGGGGCGGCTTCTCACAAGGCACGCTGATCACGCTCAACGCGATTGAAGAGAACGGCGACATGCCCTACGGCTCGGAGCGCGGCGGGATCAATATCGAACACGGTTACCGCAACGTCATCCAGGAAAACTGGTTCCGCCGCAATGCCGTCGGCGTGCGATTGTGGTCACGCGAACATCCCCGGCTGCTCGAATTGCCGTGGGCGAAGGCGAATCACAAGGGCGCGACGGAGAACGTCATCACGTTCAATGATTTCGTGCAGGATCTCATCGTCGCTGAATTGACCCGCACGCAGGGTACGTCCTACGGCCGCAATGACTATTACTACACTGCCGAGTTCCTGGTGGCTGATGACGCGAGTCTCGAATCACTCAAGCGAGCCAGCCGCGATCGGCCGCGCATTGACCGGACGCAGTGGGATGATCTTGAACTTTACGGCGAGACAGAACCGGTCGGGGCGCGAAAGCATCTGCATGGCCGGGAGCACATCGTCATGACCGAGTGGGGGCCTTATGACTGGCAGGAGCCACGGCTGCACCTTGTTGAGCGCGAAGCGAATCGGCATGCGTATCGCGTCCTCGGCGGCGACGCGCCTTCGCTGATTCAACTGCATTGCCAGTCAAAGCAGCGCGATCAGCCGGAGCCATACGTCCGGCTGGACCGCAAAGAAAACGCACAGGTCATTGAGGTGAGCACTGAAGCAACCGGCCGCATCACGCCGTACCGCATCGAAGCGGTTGTCGGTGAGCGGCGACTGATCGTTGAAGATGCGCTCGCGCCGGTTCAGTGGGAGGTCGTTGTCTTTCCGTGGCACACTGATCCGCGCGAGAATGTCGAGGAGTGGCGGCGAGAAGGCGGCGTGATCCGCGAGGGTGCGGGCGTGAAGTTTGGAAGTCCGCACCTGCGGCTGGACTTCGGCCATGCCGGGCCGAGCCAGCATCCCGATGTGCCGCCGTCTGTCCAGGAAGCCGGGCTGCCCGTCGATCGCTTCGGCGTGATCGCTTCGTCACACATCACGCTTCCGCCGGGTATGTGGCACGTGCGCTCGCTTTCGGATGATGGCATTCGGCTGTGGCTCGACGATGAGTTGATCATCGATGACTGGACGTGGCATCCGCCCAAGGAGCACGTGCATTCATTTCAGATTGATGCCGAGCGCACGATTGAAGTGCGCGTGGAGCATTTTGAGCTCGACGGCTATGCAATGCTGATCGTCGCGTTCGAAGGCGGAACGGAGTGAAGCGAGCGGCGTGTCATCCTTCAAACGTCATCACGCCGTTCCAAAGGAATCACGGAACGCCTGGTGCGCGTTCCTGCTCTGGATCACGCGGCTGTTCTCGGGCATATGCGGCGATTCGGCATACGACGGGTGCAACTCGGTGAACTGCAGGCCGACGCGGTGGTTCATCTCGCCAACGTAGTGGCAGTTCATGACGACAACGCCGACGATGGCAGTGGAGCCGTCGGGCATGCGCAGGTGCAGCGCGCCGACGGCGCCGCGGTGCATCATCTGACGAGTGAGGACGCCGATGCCGCAGACGGAGATATCCACGGCAGTGACATCGACAGGCCGACAAAACTCACTGCCGCGCATCACTGAGAGTGACACCGGCGACTTGTAGGCGCGTCGGTCAGCACGGCGGCGGCAACTGGCGGCCGCGCTACCGATGGCGTGTTTGGGCCTCGGAAGGTTCATACGTGGGAAAGCTCGAAGAAGTTGGCTGACGATCCTGTTCTGCGTCGATCGGCATTTTTTCGAGCTTGCACAGGCGCTGCGGGCGCAGAATCATGCGCAGTCACGCGGATTATGACAATCGGTGAGGTTGCTGGGCGTTACCGGAACGGGGGCGCTAGGGCGCGGGGGCGTGCTGAGGCGGCGCTGCCTTGAGCAGGCGCAGCGCATCGACGCCCGTGTATCCAGTCCATGCAGCAAGCACGATGAGGATGAGCGGTCCGGGGCCGCTGTAGTACGGAGTGGTGACTTCCCAGACGGTTACGGCCAGGCAGATGCCGCATGCCGCCATCGCACTTACGCTATAGAGGATCGCGCCAGCTCGAACTTGCAGGGCCGCTAACGAACCAGCCACTGCGAAGACGATCGCGCCGGCCCGCAATGTCCATTTCAGCAAAACGACCATCATCAGCAGTTGCGATGTCGGACCGGTCGTCGTCTGGTGCCCCCAGCCGATCATGTAATACCCCAACACCGCAAAGACGGCGGCAGTGAGGAACATTGAAAACGCATGCGAGCGAATGTCAGCCATGATGCCCCTTTCTGTGAGCGTACGCACTTTGGAAATGCAGACTCGCGCAGGTGAACGCGGATGATTCTACTGGATCGGGAACCGAAGGAGTGAGATGACGCAGATCCGTCCACACTGGCTCCGCGCGTCGCTGATTTCTTCATCTGCGTCCATCTGCGTTCATCCGCAGATTCGATGCTCCCGAGAAGCGATCGATCATCTCCTGCGGGATGCGCTTGGGTTTGCGCGTTGCAAGATCGACGAAGACCCACAACGTTGCCGCCCGGCAGATCATTTTCTTGTCGCTCATTCGGATCATCACATAATCGCGCCACGACTTGACCCGTTTGAAGCTGCGCACCCAGGTGGCGATGACGATCCGGTCGCCGCGCCACGCTTCCGCTCGGTAGTCAATTTCATGACGTGCAACGAACCACATGACATTCTCGCGCAGCATCGTCTCGCGCGTGTAGCCCAGCGCATCCGAGTGCAACTCAGCCGCGCGGTCGAGCCAGCGCACGTACTCGATGTTTGACACGTGCTCGACAGCCCGGCTCAGGTGGCGATCATCGACCGTGAGTTCGCAGAGGAAAGGCGAAGGATGGTCGATCTCGAATGGCGCAAGATCGACCGCCGCATTCGAGCGTGTGATGCCGGTGTCAGGTTGTGTGGTCACGTTGGGGATCGATCTCGCGCAGGTAGCGCCACGTGTAGATGCCTGTGTCGTGGCCGTCGGAGAATCGGATGCGAACGGCGTAGTTGCCGACGAGTTCCGCGCTTTCTGCGACGAGTTCACCGCCGGATGCGGACGTTGAAGCGGGCAGCACTGTGAGCGGATTCTTCGCCATCTCCTCGCGCAGCTGTTTCATCTCAGCGGAAGGCGACAGGCGACGGAGGTACGCAACGGGATAGAAGCTCTCCGTTCCATCTCCCCAGCGCACGGTCAGGCCGCGCTCCCTCTCAAGGTCAAGATGAACTGGTTTGTCGCTCATGCGTGCGATTGTACGGCTGGTACACTCTGCGGCAATGACGATGAACAGCGCCCATGCCGCCGACCGCCTTCTTGGCGCCGTCGATCGTTTCGGCTCGCCGATCTGTGTCGGGATTGACCCGGTCTTTGAGCGGTTGCCCGATGCGCTGCGCAGCGCGATTCCGGTGGAGGCGTTTCGACAGTTCACGCTGGGAATCCTGGATGCGGTCCATGACTCGGGCGCGGTGCCTTGCGTGAAGTTTCAGTCAGCGTGCTATGAACGGTACCGGGCCGACGGTGTTGCGCTGCTCGATGAGATGATCGCGGAAGCGCAGTCGCGCGGTCTGGCAGTGATTCTGGATGCGAAGCGCGGCGACATCGGCGTGACGGCCGCGCACTATGCGGCTGCGACGTTCACAGGCGATTCTTCCGCAGACTGGCTGACGATCAACAGTTACCTGGGGCCTGATGCGATTGAGCCCTTTCTTGTGGAGGGTCGCGGCAGTTTCGCGCTGGTGCGCACCTCTAATCCCGGAAGTGATGCATTGCAGACGCGCGTTCTTGAGACCGGAGAAACCGTTGCTGAGGCGGCGGCCCAGATGGTGGCGTCGATTGGCGAGGATTACCTCGGGAACTGCGGTTACAGCGCATTGGGGGCGGTTGTCGGGGCCACCAAGGCCGAGGATGCAGCGCGGCTGCGCAAGCTCATGCCGCGACAGATCTTTCTTGTGCCCGGCTACGGGGCGCAGGGCGGCACCGCTGACGATGTCCTGCCTTTCTTCAATCGCAGCGATTCGGGCCTGACCGGCGCGATCATCACCGCCAGCCGATCAGTGATCTATGCGTTTGAATCAGGCGATGCCCAGTGGCGCGCCGCAGTGCAGAACGCGGCGAAGGAGTTTGCAGAGGAAATCGCAACGGCTCTTCATGCGGCGAGGCGGTGACGCCGCGAAGGACACTGATTCCATGCGGGAAAGCGGGGGATGAGTCCGGCACTTGTTTCGAGGCGCGCGTTCTCGCACGGCTTTGCAGGTGATAAACGGTTGATTCATTGCAAAATGCGCGGATTTCCGGCCTCGGCTCTGAGACGCGTTAGAATTGATGCGGAGCAGATGCGATGACCGATTCCGCAGCATCAGGCCAATCCATTGCGATCGTTCTCGCCCCGCCGGGGAGCGAGCGCGTGGCCGTTCGCGCGCTCTCGGCCGAGCGGTCTTGGCGCGTCCGGGCGGTGAGCGACCCGATGCTGGCGATGACGGAGGTCGCGCTGGCATCAGCAGCGCAGGGAACCCATGAGTCGCTGACAATCGCCGTCGAGGATGATGATGCAACCGATTCGCACGGTATTTCGTTTGTGCTTGTGCATCCGGAGAAGTGGAAGGATCGTCATGAACTGCTCGAAGCGATCACGAGTTACTTCCCGCAGACGCGGCTGTTCGCCTTTGATGAGCGTGGCCTGCACGAGGCATCGGTGAATCAGAAGGCGCGATGCAAGCGGGCTGCGGCGAATCAGATGAGCCGCAGTGCGACAGAGGCAGGCGAAGCGCCTCCGGGTGAGCGCAGGCCTGCACGCAAGGAGAGATCATCATCGTCGATCACGCGCGAGGAGATCGACATGTTGCTGGGAGGCGCGGGTGGGGCGGGAGGAATGCGCCGATGACGGCACGGCCGCGTACAGGTGCAGCACAAGCAGCGGGGCGGCGCGGCAGCCGTGCGCGCGTGCTGCTCGTCATCCCTGAGGAGCAACCTCAGGCGACGGCGATCGGCGATGGCCCTGCGGATCAGTTGGTCGTGGTTCATCATGCGTTTCACGCCGTCGGAGAATTGGCGAACGCGCCTGCTCAACAGCCGTTCGAGTTGATCCTCCTGGCCGAGTCGGCGGTGAACGGCTTCGACGATCCGGCAGGCGCGCTGCGACGCGTCGATCCGGCGGTGCGGATTTATCTTGTGAAGCAGGACGGTGGCGCACGGGCGTCGCAGAACGGGCATGCAAAGCTGGGCGAGGCGTCATTTGACGGCGTTCTGGATGACTGGCCCGGCGGCGAGGCGCTGCGCAGATTGTTGCGCGGCGAAACGCAGGATGAGGGCGTGATCGGCGCAGCTGCGCAGCGCGGCCATGTGGATCAGGTCGAGCAGCCGCATCGCGCTGCTGAGCAGGTCGATCCGGGCGAGTCCGTCTCGCAAGCGGCAGCGCGGACAAGCCGTCAAGACACGGCTGCGGCGCCGACTCATGCGGCGTCGCACGCGGCGCAGACGGGGCAGGAACTTGGCGATATTGATCTTGTTGAAGCGGTGATGCGTTCGGCACGCGGCGAGGTTCATGCGGTGCGCGATGTGGCGCTGCGTTTGATACGCCAGCACACCGGCTGGAGTGATGTCGCCGTGGTTGAAGCGACATCCGGGGAGGCGGGGAGTTCGGAAGCGGTCATGCGTTGTGGTGATCAGGAACGAGGCGTGCTTCAATCGCGCCTGGCGCCTGCGGGGGAGCTTGCGCGGTGGGCGGATTGGCTAGCCAGGTGGCTTGCGCTGGAGGCGGAGCACATCAAGTGGCGCGAGCTTGCGGAGCGCGATGAGTTGACCGGCGCGTTCAACCGCCGGTACTTCATGAGTTTTCTTGCCGACGCCATGAAGCACGCGGCAAAGAAGCGGCTGCCGATCGCTGTCATGGTCTTCGACCTCGACAACTTCAAGCAATACAACGATCAGTTCGGCCATGCGGCGGGCGATGAGATTCTGCGCGAAACGGTGCGGCTGCTCAATTCAGTGATTCGCAAGTCGGATCGGGTGTGCCGTATCGGTGGTGATGAGTTTGCGGTGGTGTTCACCGATCCGGGCGGGCCGCGCGAGCGTGGCTCTGCACCCCCGGAGACTGCCGAGGTGCTCGCGCAGCGGTTCCAGGATCAGGTCTGTCAAATGCGCTTTCCAAAGCTCGGCATTGAAGCGCCGGGGACGCTGAGCGTCTCCGCCGGATTGGCGACGTTTCCCTGGGATGGGTGGGATCCCGAGGCGCTGCTTCATCATGCAGATGCCCTGGCGCTGCAGTCGAAACGGAAGGGTAAGAACGCGCTGACGCTTGGACGTGGAGCGCGGCAGGAGTGTGGTGAGGAAGGGTGAGCTGCGACACGCGCCGAGGTGGTTGCAACGGCGCACCACCGTGAACGCTCCGCTCCGTATCGCGGCTAAACGTGTTGAATGAGGAGCCGGGCGAGGATTTCGGCGGCGTCGGGTGGCGGGCTCTCGCGCAGGCGACGGCTCATGGCCTCGAGTTCAAGGCGATCGTTATAGAGCCGTTGCAGCGTCGGCGCGATGTGCGTGGTGTTTTCCTTCGGCTCGATCATGTCCTTGACGATGACTGCGCCACCGGTGGCGACCATCGGCTGCGCGTTGTGGCGTTGATGTTCGTCGGCGTGGTATGGATACGGCATGAAGATCGTGGGCACCGCATTGGCCCAGGCCTCGGCCACGGAACTGGCGCCGGCCCGGCTGATGGCAAGACCATCGCCGCCGGCTGCGCCCCACGCTAGACCCATTTCGTGCAGGAAGGGCAGCACCATCGCGTGAATGCCGGCACTGTCATAGGCGCTCTTGATCTCACTCGCGCCGGCATCCCCTCCGGTGAGATGCAGCACCTGGCGCTTTCCCTGCAAGAGCGCAGCGTCACGGCTGCGCGCGATCTCGATCATCATGTTGTTGATGCTGGTGGCGCCCTGTGATGCACCGGTGACGAGAAGCGTTTGCTTCTCCGGATCGAGGCCGAGTTGCTCACGACACTGCGCAGGTGAACGTTCACCCGCGAGTGCGGCGCGGCGGATCGGCATGCCGACGATGCGGTGCGCGAAACGCGGCATGGCGGGAAGGTCAATCGCGCTGAGAACGAGATCGCACTTGCGGGCCATGACGAGATTGGCCTTGCCCGGCGGAGCGTCGAGGTTGAGCAGCGTGACGGGAATCCGACCGGCGGCTGCGGCGACGGCCGGGGCTGCGACGAAGCCGCCCAGCGCGACCAGATGCGCCGGCGTCTGACGTTTGATGATCCGTTTCACCTGTCCGATGCTGCGCACAAAGCCGATGGCAAAGCGCGCTGCAGCCAATGGCTTCCTGGAGAAAGGGCGTGCCGGCAGGGTGATGTGCTCCACGCCTGCCTGGCTGAGCATGTCCGCATCGATCGCGCGCTGTGAACACAGAACGATCAGCCGGGCGTCCGGTTGCAGTTCGAGCAGACGCTCCGCGATGGCCAGCCCGGGACTGATGTGCCCGCCCGATCCGCCGCCTGCGAAGAGATACGTGCGCTTCATATGGTGGAAGTTGCGATTTGCGAGAGTGATCTGCTGCTGCGGGCAGTGTATGCGATGACGTGGAGCAACGAGCAGATGCGAGCGACGCAAATGGGGGAGACACGATCGACCCATGGCGTAGGACAGTATCTTCGAAGAAACCG
>CAZFZT010000068.1:0-19318 GCA_964523675.1 uncultured Isosphaeraceae bacterium | reverse complement strand
GTTGCTCGCGGTGATCTTTCGAAGAAGATCACTGTCGATGTCAAAGGTGAGATTCTCGAACTCAAGGACACCATCAACACCATGGTGGATCAACTTTCGTCTTTCGCTTCCGAAGTGACGCGCGTGGCAAAGGAGGTCGGCACGGAGGGCATCCTCGGCGGGCAGGCGGAGGTGACCGGTGTTGCGGGAACGTGGAAGGACCTCACCGATAACGTCAACCTCATGGCGAACAACCTCACGGGACAGGTGCGCAACATCGCAGAAGTGACGACCGCGGTCGCCAATGGAGACCTCGGCAAGAAGATCACAGTTGACGTCAAGGGCGAGATACTCGAACTCAAGGACACCATCAACACGATGGTCGATCAGCTCTCGTCCTTCGCCTCGGAAGTGACCCGCGTGGCAAGGGAGGTCGGTACCGAAGGCAAACTGGGCGGCCAGGCCCGAGTCGAAGGCGTCTCCGGCACCTGGAAGGACCTCACCGATAACGTCAATTCAATGGCAGGCAATCTGACCAGCCAGGTGCGCAACATTGACGACGTCGTCGCAGCCGTCGCCAAGGGCGATTTGACCAAGAAGATCACCGTGGATGTGCAGGGCGAGATTCTGCAACTCAAGACAACCATCAACACGATGGTGGATCAACTCTCGTCCTTTGCCTCGGAAGTCACACGCGTGGCGAGAGAGGTGGGTACGGAAGGCAACCTCGGGGGACAAGCGGAAGTCGAAGGTGTGGACGGCATCTGGAAAGACCTCACCGACAACGTCAACCTCATGGCCAACAACCTCACCACGCAGGTGAGAAACATCGCGGACGTCACCACAGCCGTCGCCAACGGCGATCTGTCGAAGAAGATCACAGTGGACGTGAAGGGCGAGATCCTCGAACTCAAGAACACGATCAACACCATGGTCGATCAACTTGGGTCATTTGCTTCAGAAGTAACCCGCGTGGCGAGAGAAGTAGGTACGGAAGGCAACCTCGGGGGACAAGCACAAGTCGGAGGTGTCGGAGGCATCTGGAAAGACCTCACCGACAACGTCAACCTCATGGCCAACAACCTCACCGGGCAGGTGCGCAACATCGCGGATGTCACCACCGCTGTCGCACGCGGCGACCTCTCCAAGAAAATCACCGTCGATGTCAAGGGCGAGATTCTTGAGCTCAAAAACACGATCAACACTATGGTCGATCAGCTCTCATCCTTCGCCTCGGAAGTCACTCGCGTGGCAAGGGAGGTCGGCACTGAAGGCAAACTCGGCGGACAGGCAGAGGTGACGGGCGTTGCAGGCACTTGGAAAGACCTCACCGACAACGTCAACTTGATGGCGTCGAACCTCACGGCTCAGGTGCGCAACATCGCAGATGTAACCACCGCCGTCGCAAAAGGCGACCTCTCCAAGAAAATCACTGTCGATGTCAAGGGTGAGATTCTTGAACTCAAGAACACGATCAACACCATGGTCGATCAGCTCTCATCCTTCGCTTCCGAAGTGACGCGCGTGGCAAGGGAGGTCGGCACCGAAGGGAAACTTGGCGGACAGGCCTTCGTGGTGGGCGTCGGCGGGACGTGGAAGGATCTCACCGACAACGTCAACATGATGGCGGCCAACCTCACCGGCCAAGTGCGCAACATTGCCGCTGTCACGACAGCCGTCGCCAACGGCGACCTTTCGAAGAAGATCACCGTCGATGTTCGTGGTGAGATTCTCGAACTCAAAGACACCGTCAACACGATGGTGGATCAACTCTCGTCCTTTGCCTCGGAAGTCATCCGTGTGGCGAGGGAGGTCGGCACGGAAGGCAAACTCGGCGGTCAGGCACGGGTGCGCGGCATCTCGGGCGGCGGCGTCTGGAAAGACCTCACCGACAACGTCAATCTCATGGCGAACAACCTCACCAATCAGGTGCGCGGCATCGCCCGGGTTGTGACATCCGTTGCAAACGGTGACTTGAAGCAAACCCTCTCAGTGGAAGCCAAAGGTGAGATCGCGGCCCTTGCGGAGACGATCAACGGCATGATTGCGACGCTTGCCACCTTCGCCGATCAGGTGACCACCGTGGCCCGTGAGGTGGGTGTGGAAGGGAAACTTGGCGGCCAGGCAAGTGTGCCCGGTGCAGCGGGAACGTGGAAGGCGCTCACCGATAACGTCAACCAGCTTGCAGAGAATCTCACCACGCAGGTGCGCGCGATTGCGGAAGTCGCCACGGCCGTGACCAAGGGCGATCTCACGCGAACCATTCGCGTCGAGGCGTCCGGCGAAGTGGCGGCCCTCAAGGACTACATCAACGAGATGATCCGCAACCTGCGCGAGACAACGCAGAAGAACTCCGATCAGGACTGGTTGAAGACGAACCTCGCCAAATTCAACCGCATGCTGCAGGGCCAGAAGGATCTTGTAGCGGTTTCAAAACTGATCCTTTCTGAACTATCTCCGCTTGTTGGCGCGCAGCACGGCGCGTTCTTCATCATGGGCCTGGGTACGAGCCAAACGCCTGGCGCTGGCGAAACGCCGGAGCTGAACATGATCGCAAGCTATGCCTACCGCGGTCGACGACATCTGGCGACGCGCTTCGCAGTGGGGGACGGCCTGGTGGGTCAGTGCGCCTTGGAGAAGGAGCCGATTCTGCTCACCGACGTGCCCGAAGACTACGTCCGCGTGTCCTCGGGTCTTGGCGAAGCGACGCCGCGCAACATTATCGTGCTGCCGGTGCTCTTCGAGGGTCAGGTGAAGGCCGTCATCGAGCTGGCATCATTCCAGCGATTCTCGGCGACGACGCAAACGTTCCTCGATCAGCTTTCAGAATCAATCGGCATCGTGCTGAACACGATCGAAGCCAACATGCGAACGGAGGAACTGCTCAAGCAGTCGCAATCCCTCGCAGGCGAACTACAGAGCCGGCAACAGGAACTGCAGAAGACGAACCAGGAACTGGAGGACAAGGCCCGTCTGCTGGCAGAGCAGAACGAGGAGGTCGAGCGCAAGAACCACGAAGTGGAGCTTGCCAAGCAGGAATTGGAGGAGAAGGCCTCGCAGCTTGCGCTGACGAGCAAGTACAAGAGCGAGTTCCTTGCAAACATGAGTCACGAGCTGCGCACGCCGCTCAACGCAATCATCGGCTTTACGGGCACACTCCTGATGAACCTCGCTGGACCGCTGACCGAGGAGCAAGGCAACCAGCTCCGCACGATTCAGTCAAGCGCGCGACACCTGCTTTCACTCATCAACGATCTGCTTGACCTCGCAAAGATTGAATCCGGCAAGGTCGAGGTGCACTGCGAGCACGTCGATTGCAACGCCCTCATCGAAGAAGTCGCAGCGGCCATGCGACCGCTCGGCACCGAAAAGGGCCTGGAAATCGAACTGGACATGCCCGAGGATCCGGTCGTGCTCACCACTGATCGCAGAGCGCTCAATCAGATCCTATTGAACCTTGCCAACAACGCCATCAAGTTCACCGAAACCGGCTACGTCAAGTTCCAGTTGTGTGAGGTGACAGAAGGCATCGGTCCAGTGCCGGGTGATGGCGCGCCGCATACCAACGGCGCACCGATCGATCCGGCATTGGGTGAGTTCGTCGGCGGGCGCACCGTGCAAATCAGTGTGCATGACACGGGCATCGGCATTCGACCGGAAGATCAGAAAAAACTCTTCCACGCCTTCTCGCAAGTCGATTCCTCATCGACACGTCGCTACGAAGGCAGCGGCCTCGGACTACACCTCTCACAGAAGCTTGCCAACATGCTCGGTGCTCAGATCAGCTTCCGTAGCGAGCCGGGCAAGGGCAGCACGTTCATGCTCACCATTCCCGATACGAGCCACGCCGCCGCGCTGCCAAGCGGCAGCTCCGAACCGGTGCGCCTGATCGAGTTCCAGCCGCTCGCCCCGAAGCAGGAGGTGCTCGAAGCCAGTCGCCGATGAGAACCTGAACGTCCTGCAGAACCCGCTACAGAGACTTCGGGCTACATGTGATGAGTTCAAGGATTGCAACGCATGAGAACTGACGAAACTCAACCACCTCATGTTGCATGTGAACGGCGAATGTCCGCAGGGCTTCTGTTCGGATCATTGCATCCTCCCAGAATAGTTCTCCATGATCGGGACGAAAGAGGAAGAAGCCATGAGTGCGCAGATCCTCGTGATTGAAGACAATGCCGCAAACCTTGATCTGCTCGCGTTTCTCCTGAGCGCAGCCGGGCATGAACCGGTGCGGGCATGTGATGGCGAAGCGGCGCTCGATCTTGCGCGAAACAGCACACCCGATCTGATCCTCTGCGACCTGCAACTTCCGGTCATGGACGGTTACGAGCTGGTGCGGCGATTTCGCGCGGTGCCAAAGCTCCGAAACGTGCCGTGCATCGCTGTCACCGCCTTCGCCATGCCCGGCGATTCAAGGCGCGCCATCGAAGCTGGGTGCAACGGTTACATCGGCAAGCCCATCGATCCAGAAACGTTTGTCCCCACCATTGAACGATTCCTGCCGCCGGAAAAACGCAACCGCGCCTTCAAGCAGATCGTCGCTACGTGCTGATGAGGCGCGGTCGATCCTATGCCTGCCGACCCAACCATTCTGATCGTCGATGACCGAGCGGCGAATCGCGCCTACCTCAGGGCTGTGCTTGGCGCACGTGGCTACAACATCATTGAGGCGGAAGATGGAGCAGACGCACTTGAGTTGACCTGCGCCCATCGCCCGGACCTTGTGATGGCTGACATTCTCATGCCGCGAATGGACGGCTATGAGTTCGTGCAACACGTCCGCAGCATTCCCACCGTTTCTCGAACGCCGATCATTCTTCTCACCGCTCATTACATGGAGTCTGATGTGCACACGCTGGCCGATTCAATCGGCGTCGAACGTGTCATCATCAAGCCATTCGAGCCGCAGGTGATCCTTGGCGCTGTGGAGACGTGCCTCTCGACCGAGACAACCCGTTCATCCGTGCAACGCACGGATGTGAAACAGACACATGGGTCCACTCGCGAGAGGCCGGCGGTGGTTCCGCGATCCTCCGACATCCTCCTGCCTTCGACGCACATCTTCGACACGTCTTCGCGCACTTTCGAGCACCAACACCGCCGACTGCTGACGGATACGCTTGCGCGCAAGGCGTCGCAACTTGAGCTGGCGAATGACCGGCTTCGCGGCCTCATCAATCTCGGACGGCGGCTCGCCACGGAGTGGGACGCGCGACGACTGCTTTCAATCTTCGGGTCCGCGGCAGGAGAACTGCTCAGCGCATCGTATGTCGTCGTTGCTGTGGCTGATTTCGATGAAGGTCAGGACGGACAGGGGCAGAAATCGGATCAGACCGTTGATCAGCAATGCTCACTCGGCGACCCCGCATCACCACATCGCGCCAGCGCCGCGCAGACGGACCCGCCGGTTCGGATCGAACACGTCATCGCCAACGGACGCGAACCGGAAGTCATCGGGCGCATCAGCTCCAGCCGCCTGGTGGCCCATCTGCTGCGAATAAGCGCTGGATCGAAGGAGCCGATCCTGCTGACTGATGTTTCCGGCGCCATCAGGCGCGGCGAGTTGCCTCGATCACTCACGCGGCTGGAGCCCGGTATCGCGATCGCGCCGATCATCACCGCAACGCGCCGATATGGCTTCGTGTTGTTCGGCGGTCTTCGATTGGAAGATGAAGAGAACGGCTCCGTCGGTTCGCTTGCGCAGAGCATGGGAGCAGTGCTGGGCGTGGCGTACGAAAACACGCTTCGATACCAGGAAATCGAACGTCATGCGGCGCGGCTGCACGCGGAGATTGCTGATCGACGAGCTGCTGAAGAGCGCGTGCTCCGGCTGAACGCTGAACTTGAGGAGCGCGTCGCTGATCGCACCGCTGAACTCGAAAAATCGCACCAGCGGCTCAGACAGTCGGAACGCATGGCCTCGCTTGGCACGCTATGCGCCGGCTTGGGGCACGACCTCGCCAACCTGCTCCTACCGATCCGCGTCCGGCTGGACACGCTCGAAGAGCAGGCCGCTACGAGCAACTCTCAGATCACACATCCCGTTGATGCAGGACGAAACGACTCTTCCTTCACCGAACACCTCAGTGCGATTCGACAGTGCGTTCAGTACCTTGGCGACCTTGCGAGCGGATTGCGATTGCTTTCGCTTGACCCGGATCGTGATGAGTCCAGTTCGCCATCGACAGACTTACGATCATGGTGGGCCCACGTTGAACCGCTCATGCGCAGCGCGCTTCCCGCGAACATCGAACTCGATGCTGAGTTGCCGAGCGATCTACCGGATATCGCCATTACGGAGCACCGGCTCACGCAAGCCATCTTCAACCTGATCCAGAATGCCAGTTCTGCGATTCAAAGCCAGCATGGCGATGCGGCAACTAAGGGGCGCGTTGCGATCACGGCTCGTCTGGAGCCGTCACCATCAACGACCGATTTACGCGCCGACGACGACAATGCAGGAGCACAACGAGTCGTTCTCACCGTAACGGACAACGGGCCCGGCATGAGTGAGGAGGTGAAGCGCCGAGCTGTCGAACCGTTCTTTACCACGAAAACGCGCGCACTCTCAACCGGGCTTGGATTATCGCTTGTGCATGGCATCGTCACGTCTGCAAACGGCCAAATCGATATTCAGTCGATGCTCGAACAGGGGACGACGGTGCACGTCGCCCTGCCCGGTGCTCGTTCCACCAGCCGCTCACCTACGCCGAGCTCAGACCGCCCGCATGCGGTTGTTTCAATTCGGCATGACCGGCTGCGCACGTGCTCGACCTCGATGCTTCGATTGCTCGGTTATGAGGTGCGCGAGCTGACCGCAGATGATGCCGCCCGAGCAATCGAACAAGATGAGGTTCTCAACCGCAGTGGCGTCATCTGGATCTCAGAGGTTGAGACCACGCCGATCCAGTGCAGGCAGGCGTTTCTCAATGGCAGTGAGCAGCGGCGTCTCGCTCTGCTTGGCGACCTCGATCCCGCGCATACGAACAACGGCTGCATCCATCTCGGATCACAGCCGTCAATCGGTCGGCTGCGCGCTCAAATCAATCGGCATTTCAGCCGGCGACGCCGCGACGCGTCTTTGATCGACGACCTGACAACTGTCGTCAGCGGCTCGCCAAGCCACGAATCACCGCGCCCTGTTGCAAAGAGCGGTTGCGAGAAGCGATGAGAGAGTCGGCACACGCAAAGAGGCGGCCCCAGTGTGATGAACGATCGGGCGAGACAGCGTTTCAACCGCTCCTCGCGTGCCGGGGAAAGTGCCACTGCTCGCCCGGTTTATACTCGAGCAGGTCGTAGAGCTCGGCTCGCGTTTGCATGTGTGACAAGAACTCACGCACAGTGCCTTGCTCTTTGAGCGTTTGCAGGCCGCGTGCGATGTGACCCATGGCCAATCGCTGCATGGACAGCGGATAGATGACGCACTGGTAGCCGAGCTCGGCGAAGCGTGCCGCGGGAATGTCCGGCGTTTTGCCGAACTCCGTCATGTTCGCCAGCAACCAGCCCGGTGACTCGCTGGCAAACTGCGCGAATTCTTCTTCGCTTTCAAGACCTTCCGGAAAAATCATGTCGGCGCCGGCCCGGCGATACAAGTTGGCGCGTTCGATGGCGTCGTCCATACCTGTAACCGAACGCGCATCAGTGCGCGCGATGATGATGAAATCATCGCTGAGCCGATGTTCCGCCATCGCAGCGACTTTGTCCGCCATTTCGTGCGTGGGGATGAGCTGCTTGCCTTCGAGGTGGCCGCAGCGTTTGGGAAAGACCTGGTCTTCCACATGCAGCGCGGCTGCGCCGGCTCGTTCGTATTCCACGACCGTGCGGATGGCGGTCTCCTCGACGCCGCCGTAGCCGGTGTCAGCATCGACGATCACGGGCAGGCCCGATGCATCGCTGATCTCACGAATGGTGCGGCACATTTCGGTGAGTGTGATGAGGCCGATGTCGGGATAGCCGGCACAATTGGCGGTCGCGCCGCCGGAGATATAACACGCCTCGAAGCCGGCACGGGCAACAGCGCGTGCGACCAGCGCATTGAACGCGCCCGGCGCGATGACGGCTTTCTTCTCTAAGAGTTCACGAAGGATGCGGCCGGGGTGGGGCGGCTGAGGCATGGCGACAGTTTAGCCAATGGAGGGTCACTGATGTGGCTTACGTTTCGTCGACCGAGCTGGCGATGTCGTCCAACCGGACCCGCAGAGCATCAGGCAGCGCGCTGCGCACCTGCTCAAAGCGATGACATGGTGGATTGTAGAACGAGATTCAACTCAGGCGTCGTTCCACTTCCGCAGCTCCGGCCCGGCATAGTTCGCCAGCGGCCGAATGATGCGGTTGTCGCTGTGCTGCTCCATGATGTGAGCGCACCAGCCGGTGATGCGCGAGGCGACGAAGATCGGCGTGTACTGCGGCACTGGGATGCCCATGGCGAAGTACGTCATGCCGCACGGGAAATCCACGTTCGGGTGAATGTTCTTCTGCTCGAGCATGATCTTCTGGACTTCATCGCCGATGTCGAACCACTTCTTGCGGTCCGGCGCATGTTCAATTGCGTACTTGAGTCCCCACTCGCGCAGGATTCCGGCACGGTGATCGCCCTGTTTGTAGACGCGGTGGCCGAAGCCCATGAGTTTGCGCTTGCTGGAAAACGCATGCTGCATGAAGTCGTTGACTGAACCCTTGCCTGTGCTCATGAACTCATCAATCTCACTGAGCATCTCCATCGCCTTCTCGTTTGCACCGCCATGAAGCGGTCCCTTGAGCGCGCCGATCGCGCCGCACACTGCCGAGTGCATGTCCGCCTCGGTTGAAGCGATCACCCGGCCGGTGAACGTGCTGGCGTTGAAGTCGTGCTCTGCATAGAGAATCAGTGAAACGTCCATCACCTTGGCGGCAAGATCGGCCGGCCGCTTGCCCGTGATCAGGTGCAGCAGATTCGCAGCGTGATCGAGATTTGAATCCGGCTTGACGCGGTCAATGCCATCGCGCGCATTCTGCATCGCGCCGATGAGCGTGGGAATCTTGGCCAGCAGCCGCTTGCTCTTGCGCAGTTCAGCTTCGCGGGAGTTGTCCTCCGCGTCGGGATCGACGTGTGAGAGCAGCGAAACGCCGGTGCGAAGAATGCTCATCGGGTGAACATCGTGGCTGCCAGGTTGATGCGCTGCGACGTTTGCGACGATGTCAAGAATGCCTGAATCCACATCGCGCATCGACGCCTGCTCCTTCTTGAACGCATCAAGTTGAGCGGCGCTGGGTTTCTCACCGATCAGCAACAGGTACGCGACCTCTTCAAACGTTGCATTCTCTGCAAGGTCAGCAATCTCATAGCCGCGATAGATGAGCTGCGTCTGCGTCACCGCGCAGACGGAGGTGTCGCCGACGGTCTGGCCGGCGAGGCCGCGCGTGTCTTTTGATTTCGATGCTGGCTTCGTTTCGGTGGTCGGGGGCGTCATGTTCAGTCCTTCCAGCGGGCAAGTCATTGATCTTCATCGAAAGCGAGCCGGCCCGTTCGAGCCGCGGACCATGCATTGTAGTGCGGACAGCGACACTATTCACGCTCTAGGCGACGACACGGCACTCGATCACACCCAAAATTGGATTGACCTCAAAGTCGAAATCGATTACGCTCGGAGCGTGAAGTAGGCGGGTGACGGGCGATGGCTCTTTTTTTCAACAGCTCTGAGAGCGCACAAGGAGGAGACAATGTACATTCGACGCAGTGTTATGTCAACGGCTGCGGTTGCAACGCTGGCGATGCCGGCCGCGCTCCACGCAGGGAACCCGGTTGAGGTTGAGATCGATGTCGTTGCTGCGGAGGGGCAAGTCCCGCCGGGAGGCGACGGCAGCGCATTCACTTCACTCAATCCGCCATACACCGACTCCCTCGGCAACGTCGGCTTCGTCGGCATCCTCGCCAGCGGCGACCGGATCATCTGGCACACGGACGGCGGCGTGTGGCTCAACAGCGATGCGCTGCCCGAGCACACCCTCACGGGAGCAGAAGGCACCATGGGCATCAGCGATGCTGGTGGTTTCATCTACAGCCCGTCGGCCGACGGAGGCGACGCGGTCTATACACATGAAGGGCTGCTGCTGCGCGATGATGATCCCGCACCGAGCATGCCCGGCTTTTGGGCGACGTTCAACAGCCGGCCGCGCATGACACCAAATGGCGTGGCGTGGTGGGTGGCCGGCATCTCGAGCGTCAAAGGCGGCAGCACCCAGGGACGCGTTCTTTATGTGAATGCAGATCCCGCAAATCCTTCCTCTGCTTCACCTGCGATCTCAACATTCAATGAATATGAGGTCGATGGCGAGATGTACACGCCGACCAACAGCGGCATTGGCTTCGCGTATGACATGTCGGACGATTCGCAGCACTTTATCAATGTGCTGACGCTCGGCGGTCTGCCATCTGGCAGCAATGATTTTATACTCGTCAACTTGAGTTTGCCGCATCGTGAAGGCGAACTGACCGGCGAGGATGAGGTGACTGTTTGGAGTTCCTTCCGCGGCACCAGCATCAACAACAGCGGTGAGTACACCTTCGGCGGCGCGACAGCCGGCGGTGATACCGCCACGCAGGAGTTCCTTGCCTACAACGGCGAGATCATCGTTCGCCGCGGCGACACGCTGGACGGCGTCCTGCTTGAAGACAACTGGGCCACGCGCTGGACCAGCATCAACAACCTCGGTCAGATCGCGCACCTTTGGGAAGGTGGCTTCGGGTCGTCAGCGTCGGGAACGCTTTTTGTCACACTTGATCCCGACGATGTCGCGGGCAGCACCATCGCAATCGCCTCCATCGGCGACGGTGTTGATACGACCGGCGACTCCATCCCCGATGCAACACTTGTCGACTTTAGCGCCTCCGCCAGCGTGGCTCCGGGTCTCGATTTTTCGGATCATCCGTGGGTCTACGTCGAGGTCGATCTCGAAGATCTCACAACAGAGGAGGAGTACGAAGCAATTCTGCGCGTGTCATTCGACGTCGGCGAATCATGCGCAGCCGATCTCACTGGAGACGAAAGCGTCGGCGTGCCCGATCTGCTCGCGCTGCTCGCGGAATGGGGCGAATGTCCCGGCTGCCCTGCCGACTTGACCGGTGACGACACCGTCGGCGTGCCCGACCTGCTTGCGCTGCTCGCCGCGTGGGGTGATTGCCCGTAAGCGAAGCGCACAACGCATCAGTTATGACGACGCCATGCCTCACGCGAGGCATGGCGTTTTTCTTTTCGTCGTTGTTCTGTATTATCCAAAGCGCACGCGCAGTTCGTCAACCGTTGTGTGCGCAATGCGCTCGCCGGTGAACATATCCACGCCGCGCGCAATGCCTGATTGCGGCAGACATCGCGCGATCACAATGGGAACACCATCTTCTTCCAAGAAAATGCGATTGATCGGGCCATACTTCGTCTGCACCGTGTCGAACTGCGGCTCGTCATAGCCAAACTCGATGAGCGTGGCCGCAATCTCCGCAGTGGAGCGGCTGGTGTACACGCGCACATGCAGCGTCACGCCGGCGTCGGTGTTCCCTTCGGCGGCTCGGCCCATAAGGAGCGGCTCCGCATCATCAAGCCCGTACGCGAGCGCGGTCATCAGCTCCTCGGCGGTGCGCATTATCTCGCGTTTTGCTTCGAGATATGCCGCCTCACCCATCGCCTGCATCGCCATGCCCTGTGCGTGTTTGCGAACGCGCCCGGGGCCGGGCAGCGTTGAGCCGGTGTATCCAAGTATCTCGGCGGCCGTGCGCAGCGCATCTGCCATGGAAGCGGTCCTGCCCGTCTCAAGTAGCCGCGCCGCCTCCCGCGCGATTCGATCCAGACGCTGCTTCCGGTCTCCGACACCCATGGTGAACAATCATAGAAACTCACGCCGGGGCAGAGCGCAGAAGCCGCTTTTCCGGGGGCGGCGCCCAAGTGACGCCTCAGGTCGGCTCCACGGCAGGCCCCTACCATCGAACCTCATGCAGATCACCGTCCTCCTCTTCGCCAACCTCGCCGATGAGATCGGCAAGCATCGCCTCGAATTGGAAGTGCCCCAAGGCGCTCGCGCATCCGATGCGCTCGATCAACTCGCGCGGGAGCATGAAACGATCGCAGCGATGCGTGATTCGCTTGCCATTGCCATCAATGATCGGTATGCCGCGAAGGAGTCCACCCTCCAGGAGAGCTGCACGCTCGCGCTGATTCCTCCAGTGAGCGGCGGGTGAACGACAGCCCGCGCGAAGCCGCACGCGCGCCCTCACGTCCGCCCGAACTGCTTCTCCAGATCGCGCAGCGACAGCCGCAGACTCGTCGGCCGGCCGTGCGGGCAGTTGCTTGATCGCTCGATTTTCTCACGCTGCTTGAGCAGGTCGGCAAGTTCCTCCGGCGCGAGCCGCTCGCCCGCTTTGATCGCCGCCTTGCACGCCATCATGTCGAGCACCTCATGAAGAGCCGCCTCGGGGTCGTCATGCAACCCCTGATTGCTCGCCTTATCAAGCAACTCGCTCATGAAGTCGACCGGATCGACGCCGCGCTCGAAAAGGAGACTGGTGAAAGCGTGAACCGCAATTGATTTCGGCCCGAGCGCTTCGGCTTCGATGCCGATCTTCTCCAAAAGCGGCGTCAGTTCGGGGAGGAACTCGACCTGTGCCCGATCCACTTCAACAACAGCCGGCATGAGCAGCCGCTGCGACTCGAGATTCGTAGTCGCAATGCGCTCGCGCAACCGCTCGAACATCACGCGCTCATGCAGCGCGTGCTGATCAATGATGATGAGACCCTGCTCATCCTGGGTCACGATGTAGCTCGAATGAACTTGCAGGATGTCGCGCACGTGGCGGATGACAGGGAGCGACTCGTCTGGCGCCGAGCCGTTGCCTGATACATGCGTCGCAGTGAAGCCAGCGCGCAGCGATTCTTCGTGTTCGAGGATCTCAGGCGACTCTGACGCAAGTGCTTGCTTGACCTCGCTGTACACAAATCCCTTCTGCACCGGGTCAAGGCGTCGAAAATACTCGACGAACGACCCGCTGCTACCTGCCGCTTCACGCGATCCGCCACTCACCTCGCCAGCGCCAAACTCTGGCAGCGGCAACGGCGGTACCGCGATCGCCTGTCGCCATGGACTCCCCAGATCGACTCGCGGCGTCAGGTCCGCTTTGCGCAGCGCGCCACGCACCACGGAAAGCACCGCGCCATGGACTGAAGTCTGATTGCGAAATCGCACCTCCGCCTTCGCTGGATGCACGTTCACATCCACCTGAGCGGGATCGATGCGCATGAACAACAGCATCGTCGGGTAACGCCCCGGTTCGATCAGGCCGCGATACGCTTCCTTGATGGCGTGTGCAACAGATTTGTCCGAAATGAGCCGCCCGTTGAGAAAGAATCGCTGATGTTTCGCCGTGCCGCGCGCGATTTCGGGCGTGCCGGCAAGCCCCCAGAGCCCGATGCCGCGCTCCGCGCTGTCAAATTCGATCAACTGCTCTTCAAGCTCAGTGCCAAGCACTTCAAGAGCGCGGCGCTTGGGTGTCTGGTCAGGCGGCAGGTCAAGGGCCAACCGGCCGTCAAGGCGCAACTCAAACCCAATCGTCGGATGCGCCAGCGCAATATTCTGCACAACTTCACTGACTCGGCCGGTTTCCGTCTGGTCGGCCCGCAGAAACTTCCGCCGTGCCGGCGTATTGAAGAACAAGTTGCGCACGGTGACCGTGGTCCCGACCGGCCCGGAAGCGGGGCGCGGCTCTCGGACCTGATCGCCTTCGATCTCGATGATCGCAGCGCCAGATTGCTCTTTCGTGCGTGAAAGAATCGACATGCGGCTTACGGAAGCGATCGAAGCAAGCGCTTCGCCGCGAAACCCCATGGTCGCAATCGCATCGAGGTCTTCCTGCCGCTCGATCTTACTTGTGGCATGAGGCGCGATGGCAAGCGCCAATTCATCGCTGCTGATGCCGCTGCCGTTGTCAGATATGCGAATGAGTTCCTTGCCGCCGACTTCGATGGCGACTTCGATTCGTGTGGCGCCGGCGTCAATGGAGTTCTCGACACATTCTTTGACAACACTGGCCGGCCGCTCGATTACCTCGCCCGCTGCGATCTGATTGACAAGCAACGTTGGCAGTTGGCGAATGGGCATGATTGGCGGATCTTGGGCGGGCGCGCCATCAAGATAAAGCGCGGCTGCCTGCCGATCAATCGGCTTGAGGCGCGCTCGCTCCTTCTTCCGGTACGCCGGCCGTCTCAGCGCGTATTGGCTCCTGACCGACAACCTCAAGGCCGAAGCCGTGCAGTGCAGGAAGCGTCTTCGGATGGTTTGTGAGCAATCGCAGGCGCGAGAGCCCGAGATCGCGCAGAATCTGGCCGCCGATGCCGTACTCACGGTAATCCATCGGATGGGCCCGGCCGCCGATGCCGGCGGGGCGCGTCAGGTCGGGAGCATTGACATCATCGCGCGCCGGCCTGCGAATCATCTGCAACTTCGCGCGCAGATCATCGCCGAATCCCTCCGGCCGCAGGTACACCACTGCGCCGCGCCCGGCCTGCTGCACCATACGAAGTGAACTCCGCAGGTGCTCACCGGACGGATTGCTTACTTCCTCGAAGATGTCGCCGAGCAGATCGCGCCGGTGCATGCGCACCAGCACCGGTTCATCAATCGTTCGCACCTGACCTTCATCATCAAGTTCACCGACCCCGCCGACGGTCAGCGCAAGGTGCGGCAACGGATCGATCGCGCTTTGATAAGCGATCAGGTTGAACCGGCCGTAGGGCGTGTCGATCATCGTGCCGCGCTTCGGATCCATCCGCGAGATCAGCGCCTCGCGCTCGAGGCGGTAGGCGATGATCTGCTCGACGGAGCACATCTTCAGATCGTACTTCGCAGCCATGACCTCCAGGTCCGGCCGCCGCGCCATCTCCCCATCTTCGCGCACGATCTCGATGAGGACGCCTGCCGGGTTCAATCCCGCCAACCGCATGAGATCGACAGCGCCTTCGGTCTGGCCGGTGCGCACCAGCACGCCGCCATCGCGAGCGCGCAGCGGATTGATGTGACCGGGGCGAACGAAGTCATCAGCGGTGGATCGCGGATTGATCAGGAGTTGAATGGTCTTGGCGCGATCGAAGGCCGAGATGCCGGTGCCCACGCCGTGGCGGGGGTGGCCGTCAATGCTAATCGTGAACGGCGTGCCGCGCACACTGGTATTGAGCGGCACCTGCGGCGTCAGGTCGAGACGATCACAATCATCGCCGGTGAGCGTGACACACAAATACCCCCCTCCCACACGCGTCATGAAGTTGATGATCTGCGGCGTCACTTTCTCCGCAGCGCAGACGAAGTCACCTTCATTTTCGCGATTTTCGTCATCGACGAGAATGATGATGCGCCCAGCGCGAAGATCATCGAGAATGTCGGGGATGGCGGCAAGGGGCATAAGTACTCGAAGTGTAGTGCCTCTGAACGAAGAAAGCCCAGGGATGGGAGTCCCTGAGCTTGTGATTGTGCGATAGCGCGGTTTTGGATGCGTTCACTCGCCGCCACGACCACCGCCGCCGGGACCTCGACCGCGCGGGCGGCGCGGTTCGCGCGGCTCACGCTGGCGGCTGGGTTCACTGCCGCGTGCATACTTCACGGAGCAGCCGTACGGCCGGGTCTTCTCGGGTGAGACCTCGGTTCCTTTCTTGATCTGCTCGATCGCGCGCATCACGTAATTGACCGGCTCTTCATTTTCGGCAACCCGACCTGCGGGATAATTGTCGATGGCGCCGGCGTAACGAAGTTTGAACTCTTTATCGATCACATACATGTGCGGGCTGGTGCGTGCATCGTACAGCCGGCCGACCTTGCCTTCCTCATCCAGGAGAATGGGGTACTTGATCTTCCAGCGCTTCTGATAGTCCTTGTTCTTCTCAAGGCCGGACCCCTGCGTCCCTGGCGCGCCGGAGTTGATCGCGAAGATGACATAATCCTTCTCTTCGTGGATGCTGTTGCTCCACTTCTTGTAGGCGTGATCCTCCTTGTGAACATGCACAACCCACGGGCACTCAGGGTTGAACCATTCAAGAATGATCGTCTTGCCCTTGTAGTCACTGAGCTTGTGCGTTTTGCCTTCAAGGTCCTTGAGTTCGAAGTCCGGCGCCTTCTTGCCGATCTCGGCGCGTTTCGGCGCTTCCTCCTCCTTCTTCGGCCTGCTCGGCTCGTCCTGCATGGCAAGCGCGCCAGCGCCGATGGCGAACATCGCCCCCGCCACGGCTGACAAAATCATCGTGCGTGTTTTCATATGGGTCTCCGTTACTGAATCAACAGGTCTGACTTCATGGGCACATCGTCAACACAACGCCTGGCGCCGCAACGTGCAGCACCGGCGACTCCCCTCAGTCTGCGGCCGCGCGATCGTGCGGCTCAAGCGGAAGTGATGCTTCAAAGCTCGGATCCTCAGGGTTGGAGCCGAGCGCAACCAAGCCACCGACGCGCGGTTTTCCCTTCGTGAAATTGCGTGGATTGATGGTCAATGGGACTCTGGCAGTGAAGCGGCCTTCCTCGAACGTCATCTCTGCCTTGCCGTAGCGCACGCCCGGCGAGCGATGCGGGAAGAACGTAGCGCTCTTATGCTCACCAGCCGGTCCGGTGATGACGAGCTGACGATTCTCGCCCGCACCGATAAGCTCCGCAGTCGCGTCATCAGCATCCTTTACGGGAGTTGGCAGTAATTGGCGGTGCCTTTTGATGGCATTGTCATCACGCGCCTCCCCATCGTTGCGGCCGAAGCGCATGTTGACCTTGGCCGTCCATTTGCCGCGCCCAAAGTAACACTTCTCTTCACTGCACACTGCGTAACCCAGATCGACAACGAACTCTGCCGGCCCATCGCTGATGCGTTCGGGTGCTGTAATCGGCAGAAACAGGGCGACTCTGCCTTCGTAGCAGTAGAGGTCTCCGACGGCGCTCTTTTCGATCTTCGGACGTGGCCAACGCGCTTCCCCCGGTTCAAACCCCTCGGGCGCCTGAAGGCGAATGTCGGGAGCGGCCGCACCTTCGCCAGGATTCTTCCAGTAGATATGCCACTTCGGGCTCATTTCGAAGATGAGCACAAGATTGAACGTCTCGCCCGGCCCGACCTCGTCGCGATCCGCTACCAGCCGCACCTTCGAAACATCGGCTGCAGATTCCACTCGGCCGCGACCGGGCACATCGAACTGTGCGGCAGCAATCGAAGGCAGAAGAACAATGGCTGCGAGTATCGTCGCAAAGATTCGCGGTGGCTTCATGTTGAAATCGATCATGACGTGCAGTTTCTCCGCGAGCATTGTCGCCAACGCGGCGAGGGAATCAAGCAGTTCAGCCACCTCAGCGATGTTTGATGTTTGTTCGCCATCCAAGAGGGGGGACTAGGAAGAAGCGACGAAGTCGCACTGGATATTCCGGCGATGAACCGGCATTGTTCTCCAAAGAATGACACACCTGCCTACCGCACATTCGCCGCACATCAACCGCGTGCCGTGATAGGATCAACTCATGGTCCCACTTGCATCGATACTTCGCCCAGCATGCTCCGTCCTTGTACTGATGCTCATCGGGTTGGTCGCCGCCGGCTGCCACGCCACGAAGACCAGTGATCGAAGTCTGACAATGGTCAGCCCGGATGAAGCGGTGAAAGCAGTCGAGGGTGGCAGCGGATTCTTCGGAGGCGGCCGATCAGGGCTATGGGTGGATGCGCGGTCAAAGCAGGAGTTTGACGAGAGCCGCATCCCCGGCGCTGTGCATCTACCGATCGAAGCCGCGCGCGAAGAGCATCGCGCGCTTCGGGAGTACGCACCCATCGTCGTGTACGGCAGGGACCGAGCCGCCGTCCGCGCCAATGCGCTGAGCAAGATCCTCATGGAACTCGGCCACAAGGACGTGCGCACACTGCTGGGCGGCTTTGAGGCGTGGAAGGACGCTGGGTTTCCGGTCGAGTAGCCCGCTGCGGTCAGCTCGCGCGCTTCAATCAATCCAATCCTTTTCGCGCAGCCGCTCCGGCACGTACACCTCCGTCACATAGGAGATGTCCTTGGTGATGAGCGACTCGACTTCCATCTTGAAGCCGTTCGTGAGCATCTTCTTGATTTCCTTCTGCCACGGCTTCTTGCCTGCGAACCATGGGTACTCCATGATCTGCTTTGCGCGCTGGCGATCGCGATCGTTGAGATCGATCTTGACATCATCCGAGAGTTCGCAGCGCTCATAGTCGATCGCGCGGATGCCGATGAACTTTGCGTCGGGGATGGCGAGTCGTTGGCTCTCGAAAGCGAGGTTGATCGAGCCCTGCTTGATAACCGAATAGATGTAATGCCCCCACGGGTCGCAGTCGAGCAGGCAATAGACGGGCAGGTTGAGTTCCTGATTGAGCCGCTGCAGCAAGCGGCGCACGCCGCGTGGCGGCTGACCGGAGCCCTCGGTCAGAATGCAGTTGTGCTTCTCCCAGAAGCGGTCTTCATTGAACCGCTGCCAGACGGTGTCCTTCTCGACATGAAGAACGAACTTTGCCTCGCACTTTTTGAATTGAATGACGTTCGGCTCAGTGATTGATGGAATCGCGTAGCCGCCTGAACCCATGCGGCGGCAGTCGATCTCATCGCCGGAGTCGATCAACGTGATGTTGCCGACCATGGCGCCGCGCTTCTTCGCGAAGACATGGAGTTCCTCACGCAGCGACTGCATGGCCACTTCAAGGTCTTCCAGAATCCCATCCGATTCGGACTGATCCGCAAATGTCTTCTCCTTCGTCCCCTCAATCGTGTGCAGCCCGGCATAAAACATGCCGCGCAGCGATGCCGTCTTTCCGCGCTCGATCAAGTCCTTGCATCCCTTCGCAAGCAGCAGCGTCTGCATGAACTTGCGCGCCTGGCCGTAGTTGAACAGGTTGCGCGTCTGCGTGTTCTTGCCCATCTCGAGGATGCGCTTGCGCGTGTTGTAATGGGTGTTCGACGCGGTGCGCAGGGGAATATCGACGGCCGGGTCCTTCATCGCAAGCGATGTCTTGACGACGCGCTTCCCGAGATCGGTGATTTTTCCGACCGTCTCCTTATCGCGCTTGGAGAGTGTCGCCGGTGCTGGCGATGCTGGAGCGGCCGCGGTGCGTGCCTTCTTCTTTGTGGATCGTTTTTTTGCCATGGCGTGAGAACCGCGGGCTGCCGCCACGCGGCTAGTGGTTGTTGATTACTTCTTCGATTTGCGCTTCTTCTTCTTAGAGGTGCGGCGCTTGGCGGGCGCCCCATCCTCGTTCTCAAACAGATCGTCAGCATCTTCACCCGGCTCCGCCTGCCGCTCCGCGACGATGACGACGTCATCATCCTTCTCAAGCCGCAACTGC
>CAZFZT010000067.1:0-19385 GCA_964523675.1 uncultured Isosphaeraceae bacterium | reverse complement strand
TCCACAGGTCCACAGGTCCACAGGTCCACAGGTCCACAGGTCCACAGGTCCACAGCTCGCCACGGCGAGTCGCCCGTGAAGTCCGACAGCCGAGAGTCGTCTGCCAAGCCCCATCCACCTGCCAGCGAAACTTTCTATTCCCCGCTTGACAGGCAAGTCTGTACTTGCATAATGGAGAGGGCCACAGGTCCACAGGTCCACAGGTCCACAAGTCCACAAGTCCACAAGTTCACAGCCAACAGCCAACAGCCAACAGCCAACAGCCGCTTGCCCACTCCCGCCACTCATGGACGAACTCTACCGTGCGATCGCCGACCCCACCAGACGGGCCATCCTCGATGAACTCGTTGAACGCAACGGCCAGACACTCTTCGAACTCTGCGGCCGGCTCATCATGAACCGTGGCATCGAATCATCACGTCAGGCCATCTCCCAGCACCTGCAACTGTTGGAGCAAGCCGGACTCGTCACAACGCAACGCCAGGGACGCTGCAAATTCCACTGGTTCAACGGCGAACCCCTCCGAGCAATCAGCAGACGCTGGCCCATCGGAAGAAAGAGGAGGCAATCGGAAGTGGGAAACGACGGGGCACCCCGCCAGGGGGTACTGCGCGGCACAACGTCGAAACCTGCCCGTCCGGCAGGTGGGCGTCGGAAAAGAGTGAACAGCCAACAGCCATCCACTAAGAAGAGACCTGATGCACCATGAGAATTAACCTCGCCAGCGTCCTCGTTGATGACCAGGACAAAGCGCTTCACTTCTATACCCAGACGTTGGGCTTTCAGAAGAAGCACGACATTCCCCTCGCGACAGGTCGGCATCGCTGGCTCACCGTCGTCTCGCCGGAAGACCCGAACGGCACGGAACTCGTTCTCGAGCCGGATGAACATCCCGCCGTCGAACCATTCAAGGCCGCGCTGGTAGAAGATGGCATTCCGTTCACTTCGTTCGCAGTGCGAGATGTCGTTGCGGAGCACAAGCGGCTTGAAGCGTTGGGTGTCCGGTTCACCCAGCCGCCCACGAATTACGGCACCGTGGTGACTGCGGTCTTTGATGACACGTGCGGGAACCTGATCCAGATTGCACAAGCGGTGGAAAGGGCCGGCGATTGATCGGCAACCGGCAATGGGCAAAGTCCACAAGTCCACAAGTCCACAAGTCCACAAGTCCACAGCTCGCCATCGCGAGTCGCCCGTGGAGACCAACAACTAACTACTAACAACTAACAGCCAACAGCTACCAACCATCCAGCCATCTTTCCATTTCAAGGAGCGACTCATGAAGAAGCACATCACATTCGGCATCAGCACGGCCTTGCTTACTGTTATTGCGGCGACGGCAGGATACTCGCAGGAACAGCCGGTTGATTCGGAGCGTCCATCGCCGGGGCAGTGGCTTTCGCAGCTGGTGGGGGAGTGGGAGACGACGTGGAAGATGTACATGCAGCCGGATCAGCCGCCCATGGAGGCGACGGGGACTGATTCCGTGCGTGCATTGGGCAGCAACTGGATCATTGCTGAAGCTGAATCATCGATGATGGGCGCGCCGTTCGGCGGGATCATGTCGTTGGGGTACCACGCTTCGGAGCGAACGTTTCACGGCACGTGGATCGATTCCTTCAGCGGGATGCTCTGGGTGTATGAAGGCAAGCTGAACGAAGCGAATGACGCCTTGACGCTTGAGACGGAAGGTCCGAGCTTGGAGGTTCCGGGGAAGACGACGCGATACCGTGAGGTGATGCGGATGATGGGCAAGGATCGTCGCCATTTTGTCTCGTCGTATGAGGCGGCGGATGGTTCATGGGTGAAGTTGGTGGAGGTGGAGTATCGTCGGAAGGACGGCAGCGCGGCAGCGCGCGAGGATCACACCGCGTCCAGCTCGAAAGGCGCGATGCTGCTTCATTATCTTGAGATTGTCAGCGCGGACGTGAAGGGGACATGCGATGCGTTGACGCGAGCCACCGGGGTGAAGTTCAGCGAGCCGATAGCTGAACTGGGGAGTGCTCGCATCGCGCAGTTGAGCAGCGGCGCACAGATCGGCGTGCGGTCGCCGATGGGTGAGGAGCAGCCGGTGGTGCGGCCTTATGTTCTTGTGAATGACATTGAAGCAGCGGTCGAAGCGGCAGAAGCGGCAGGGGCAGTGATGTTGATGCCGCCGACGGAGATACCCGGCCGTGGCTCATTCGCGATCTACTCCCTCGGCCAGATCGAACATGGTCTCTGGCAGAACCATTGAAAGGTGGGCTTGCCCTGGCGTGGGGAATGAACCAGAGAACTGAAAGGAATGTTGACATGTCAACGACAAAGACCGCAACCATGACCGTCAAGGAAGTCCTCGCCGAACTCGAATCGCTCGGCGATGAGAAACGCAGACAACACAACACCAAAGTCGGCCCCGATGGAATCGCCGCAGCGCCGGCGGATAAACAGTTCGGCGTGAAGACCGGTGACCTTCGCAAGCTGGCAAAGAAGATCAAGACCAACCACGAATTGGCCATGCAATTGTGGAAGACCGGCAACATGGATGCGCAGATGCTCGCCATCCTCATCATGAAGCCGAAGGAACTCTCCGCCAAGGAACTTGATGCCCTGGTGCGCGACGCGCGGTTCGCTTGGGTGGCGGAGTGGCTCCAGTCATACATCATTAAGGAGCAGCCGCCTGAGGTGAAGGAGAAACTGCGCGAGAAGTGGATGAAGAAAAGCGAAAGGGACTCATGGGCCGCCCGCGCCGGCTGGCACCTCACCGCATCAAGCGTGAACAAGGGCGACGAGGGCACCGACGTGGAAGAACTCCTCGACCGCATCGAAAAGGAAATGCCCAAGGCGGCGCCGGAAACGAAGTGGACGATGAACAACACGCTTGGGGCCATCGGCATCAAGCATGCGAAGCATCGCAAACGCGCGCTTGCCATCGGCGAGAAGATCGGTCTCTATAAGGATTGGCCAGTCTCCAAGGGCTGCACCATTCCCTACGTGCCGGTGTGGGTGAACGAGATGGTGAAACGTAACGGCTCGGGTCGGTGAGGGTTGATCGGGGGAAGTTCTCGCCGCGCCCTTTATCACAACGCTTTTTGAACGCACTTGAAAGGAGAACCAGATGACACGCAAGACCCCACCGGTTTGGGAACCACGTTCAACTCGCCGCTTGACTGCCGCGCTGCTGGCCTCAATGGTGGCTTCGGCGTTCGCACTAGTCGCCTCGCCGTCAGCGCATTCCAGTGACATCTCGCCCAGCAATACACCATTCGACAGTTGCGGCACAGTGATCGTCGATGAGCTGTATTACTGTTATCTCTTCCATGCCGATGCGGATGACAACATCTACCACGTGCCTGGAATCGATGAATACGCCTACAGCCCCGGTGATCGGCTTCACGTTCAGGGTTCGTCGGAGTTTGCAGCCGGCTTCTGCACCGTGCATGGGAATGTTCTCGATCCCACGATCAATCCTTGCGATGAGAACACTTGCACGGGCGACTTGAACGGCGATGGCAATGTCGGCGTTGAGGATCTGCTTTCGGTGCTGGATCAGTGGGGCGTCTGCGGTTACAACTGCAGCGCCGACCTCACCGGCGATGAGCATGTCGGCGTTGATGACCTTCTGGTATTGCTCGGCGCATGGGGCGCGTGCGAATAGGCTCGATCGCCGCCGCACGCTGACGACCCCCGGCCGCGCATGGTGTGACTTTCCCGCACACCATGCGCGGCCACTCACGTCCGTGTCTGCCCATACCTCGTCATCCATCGAGGAGAACACCATGTCGAATCATGCTGAGTACGAATGCCTTGCCGGTCGAATCGCACTTCTGGAGCGGCAGAACCGCTGGCTCCGCCTCGGCGCAATCGGCGTTCTGGCGATCGCTGGATCGGCCGTGGTCGCGGTTCTTCTTGGCACGTCCAGCGGGGTGCAGGACGCGAAGGCAGGCGGTTCGCGCATCGCGCGTTTTGAAGAGATCACCGCCGGGCGAATCAACATCGCCGGCCCCGATGGCGTGAATCGCATCGTTCTCGCCTACGACATGTCCGGAGCGCCCCGCGCCGGGCACACGCTTGAGCGCACCGTGCCGCCGGGAATGGCCGGCATCATCTTCTGTGATCCGGCGGGTGATGAAGTCGGAGGCCTCGGCGCATCGGGAACGGAACAGTTCGGTCATTCTCTGTTTGCGCTGGACTACCGCCATGCGCCGATTGAAGCGATCGGCTTTGGTACGCGCTACACGCCGCGCCACCAGAGCGCCGGCCTCGTCGTCATGCAGCCGCCCACAGGCAGTATCGACATTGAACGCCTCGCCGCTCGCGATGAAGCCGAAACTGCACGACTTCAGTCCATGATGATCGAGCGAGTGCTGCTCGGCGTCGAGAACTCCGAGGCCGGCCTGGTCATCAAAGACCGCAAAGGAAGGGAGCGCATCGTTATCAGCGTGGGCGCGGATGACGTTCCTGTGGTCATGATGCTCGATGAACATGGCAAGGAAATCGCGCGGCTCGGCGCGCCTTGACGCCGTTCAATCCGCGGCCTACGGCCGGCCAGACGCTGCGGCGCGACAGGGATTTGCTACAGTGCCCTTTGCGGCAACGAGGGCCGCTGTGTGAACTGCTGCGCCCTGTTCGCAGCGATTCTCCACCGCCGTTCGTAACCACGAGGGATCAATCATGAAAGCAATCCTGATCGTGTATGCAGCATCGCTCGCATACTCAGCCGTGCGCTATCTTGTCTTTGCGCCCAAAAACTTTGAGAACCTGCCGGTGTTTGTGGTGAACAAAGGGTGGTCCATGGCGGCTGCGCTGTGCTTCGTTCTCGGCTTCTTCCAACAGATGCGAAAGAGCCGTCGAGCAGACGGCAGTGTGGGGGGAACCGAACCGGCGTTGTGGTTCCGTGCCGGGCTTTACGGCGCGATCGCGCATATTCCGATGTCGCTCGCCATTCTGCGGCCGGAGTATTTCAAGGAGTTCTTTGTCGATGGCGGAGGCAAAATGGTGTTCAACGGCGAGATGGTGTTTCTCTTCGGCGCGGTCACGGCGGGGGGGTTGTATCTACTGACGCGCCAGGACTGGACCGCGATGCTCCGTTGGCGTCTCTCGCTCATCACGATGCTGACGCTCGGAACACATGTCGGCTTCATGGGTATCTGCCGTGGCGTGCATCTCAATAAGACGCACGCCTACCTGCCACCGATGTGGCTGTTGAGTCTGATCGGCATCATGCTCGGCATCGTCTGGCTGCTGATGAGCAAACCCGACAGTTCACAGCCGGATGGTCAGGCATGGACCGCCGAAAAGCTCGACAAGCATTGAGCCGTCGGGTGACTGATACCCACGTGGAGCGCATCAATCGCCGGCGCTCGGCGGCTGGGATCAATTGTCGTTGACTGCGGTTTCATATTCGGCTGCGCGTTGTTCCATCTCTGCTCGATACCGCTCGCCGGATGCCGGGAGCAGTGCGATGGCCTCGCGCTGTGTGTCAAGCGCTTCGGCCGATCGCCCGGAGGCATGCATGGCTGAGGCGAGGGTATCCAGGAACATCCACAAGTCCGCACCGTTGCCGGCACGTTCTCGATCACACGCCTTCTGCGCCAGCCGAAGTGCGAGCGGCACATCTCGAAGCTCGATCGGCCTGACCTTCAGCAGCGCCCACGCAAGCGTGTTGAGCTCATTCGCTGGAATCTCGTCATGGTTCGATGCAGTGGTGGCAGATTCGATGATCGCCCGCGCGGCGACTGCGCTGCTCGCTGGCCAGCCCTGAGCTTCAAGCAAGTCAACGAGGAAGCCGAGCACGCGCACGGTTGTCGGATGGGGGTCTCCCAGCGCAATGCGCATGCCGCTCCATGCTGTCGTGACGCTGTCCTGCGCCTCTGCTATACGGCCACTGCTGCGCTGGATCATGCCGAGGTTGGCAAGTGCAGCCAGCGTTTCCATATGATTCTCACCAAGGACGCGCTTGCGTAACTCCACGACGCGCCGCATGGTTTGCTCAGCTTCGGCGAGCGCGCCTGCGGTTCGCTGCATCATTGCGAGAGCATGCATTGCGTTCAGTGTGCCCGGCTTCTCCGTGCCATGGGCACGTTCCCAACGATCCACCGCCTCGCGCATCAGCGGCTGCGCTTCTTCGATGCGACCCATCTCAGCGAGCTGGCTGGCGAGGTTCGTGAGTGAGCCGAGCGTGTGCGGATGATTCTCGCCCAGCGCCTGCTGTTGTCCTTCATAGATGCGCTGCGTCATCGCAAGCGACTTCTCGCTTTCGCCGCGACGGCCGTAGATCACCGCGAGGTTGTTGGCAACGCCCAGTGAAAGCGGGTGGTCACCTCCAAGCGCTTCCGAGAACCCGTCGAACGCGACTTGCAACAGTTGCTCCGCCTCATCAATGCGCCCCTGCTGGAGACGGAAGCTGCCGAGATTGGCGATCGCACGCAGCGTCTCGATGTGATTTTCTCCCAAGGCGCTCTTGCGCAGTTCCACCGCCGCGGTCAAGTGGCTGTCCGCCTCATGGAGAAGGCCGAGTTGCCAGTACGAAATGCCCACTGCGTGACGCAGCTGAGCTTCGACCAGCGGGCGATCAGTGAACTGCGATTCGATATCAGCCGACGAACGATCGAGCACCTCACGAACCGTCACATCACGGCCCACTTCATCAGGATCGACGGACTGAATCATCTGCGTGAGAAACGCGGTCACCGCCTCGGATTCTTCACGCGCGAGCTTCGCTGACTCGGCCTCCTGTACCGCCCGCCCCAGTGCATACGTGATGCCGCCTACACCCAGCGCGATCGTGAGCAATACGACGATGGCAGCCGTCACCCCGACGCGATGCCTGCGGAAGAACTTCGCAGCGAGGTACGCCGTCGAAGGCGGCCCTGCCAGCACCGGCTCATCGTTCAGATATCGTTCGAGGTCTTCAGCCAGCGCAGCCGCCGATTGATACCTCCGTGATCGTTCTTTCTCAAGACACTTGAGCACAATCCAGTCCAGATCACCACGCACGCGCTTCCACGTGCTCGGCGGATCGATGCCGCGCACGGTCGAGGCGGTCCCCGTTCTGGCGAGTTGACTCAGTCGATGGCTCGGCGCGGGCGGATGCTCTTCTGCGATCGTGCGCTCCAGGGCCGCCTGTCCTTCGACAGAACGTGAACGGACATCAAGCGGCGGGATGCCGGTGAGAAGTTCATACAAAATCGCGCCCAGGGCGTAGATGTCTGCTCGTGTGTCCACATCCGCAGAACCCCGCGCCTGCTCAGGCGACATGTAGTCCGGCGTGCCGATCATCTGCCCCATCTCAGTGAACACGGTGCTCTTGCCGAACCGCTGATGCAGCGCCTTCGCCACCCCGAAGTCAATGATCTTCGGAAGCGAACCGTCGTATGCTGATGTGACGAGAATGTTCGACGGCTTGAGGTCGCGGTGCAGCACACCCTTCATGTGGGCATGCTGAACCGCGCTGCACACCTGAATCATCAATCGAACGCGGTCCTGGATATCTATCCCGTCCTGCTCACAAAAGCGAGTGATGGTCTCACCAGTTACAAGCTCCATCGCAATGTACGGTCTGCCGTCAGCGGTCAAGCCGGCGTCGAACACCTTCGCCACCGACGGGTGATCGAGCAATGCGAGCACTTGACGTTCCGCCTCGAATCGCGCGATCACCGACCGCGAATCCATGCCGGGCTTGATCAGCTTCAACGCCACCCGCCGCTGCACCGGCTCCGATTGTTCCGCAAGATAGACGCTTCCGAAGCCGCCTTCGCCCAAAAGGGAAAGTATTTTGTACGGCCCGATCGTGTCGCCGCGCACGCTCCGCTTCACCGCGCCGGGAAATGGAGGCGGCATCTCAAAGAACTCAGCAGTCGGCTCCTCGTGCATGCTCAAGCGGGAAGTATAAGTGGAATCAGGACAGCGCTCACCCCTCGCTTACTGGAGTGTTGCATCGTCAATGGCCGTCAGCCGGTCGGTCCACGCTCACCCACGCACTGTTCGAAATACACCTCGACCACCGGCGGACCGTCAAGCAGACTGCGCCACCGGTCGATGAGGGCCCGTTGCTGCGGATCTTCGCGTATCCGACGGTCGTCGGCTTCGTACGCTTCAACCGATTCGTACTCGAAGACTTCAATGAAGGCGTTGGGATCGTCGCGCTGCTGGAGCAGCCGCATCGTGATCGCCCCGCCGGGGACCGGCTGCTCGTACACCGGTCGTGCCTCGGCAAGAAAACCCAGCAGCGCCTCGTGATTCTCGGGCTTGACACGAATGCGAAGATGAAGCGCAACGGCGCATGGCGGCATGATCGGATATGATATCGCGGCAATTACATCACATGTGGGCGGCACTATGGCAGCGGAAAGATGCGCCCAACTACCCGAGTGATTCGCATACGGTGGAAGAACGTGCTCGATGCTATCCTTATTGTCATGCAGCCGGGACCGATTGCGCATGCGATCGTTTATTTCGAATCACTGTAAAGATGCCGCTTGAAAGGAGTCCACGAATCTGAGGGACGTTGAACAGCGTCGAGGACGTTGGCAATGCGCAAGCGAATCGTTTACATAATGTGTATGGTTGCGATGGTGGTTGTTGCCGCATGGCTTATCGCTCGCGAACGACTTGTGGCCTCGGTGGGATACAACCTCTGTGATACGTTCTCGGTCATGCCCGCGGACGACTCGGGTCTTGTCGCATGGCTGTATCAGCAGCCCGGCATTGTCAAAGCGCGTTTCTCTCGTGAAGGAGACATGTTGACCATCAACTTCATTCAAGTGCGCAACCTCGCAGGCCGTCCACGCATTCCTGATCTTGATAGTGCTGCCGAAGCGCTCGGATATCAAGGCGGCCACGGTTTCCGCGATAGTCAGTGATCGACCCCCATCGCACTTCCGGGGGGCGGCTGCCAGGCGTGCGCTTCCGGGGGCAGGCGTGCAGCGAGTGCGACAAGGGGGCCCCCCATCTTCAGGGGGGGGGGGGGCGGCGAGTCGTCGGGGTGGTCGGTGTGCTAGACTTTGGCCATGATCGACCGTCATGCACGAGATCGATTGGCGCTCGCGCTGCGTCGGCTGGCCTCAGGCCCGATCACCAACGATGAGTTTGACGATGTAGCGTTTGCGGAATTCAGCCATCGCACCGACGACCCGGCCCTCGCTGAACTTTCGATCTACGGGTGGCTTCACTACAGTGATCTGTCGACCTATCGCCTGCGCGGACGCCATGCGATTGCTCCTGAGGAGCGCACTTCAATCGCGCGCACCGTGTTGTTCCTGAAATCGAATCAGGAATACGTGCATGGTGAGTCCATCACCAGCGGCACATGCCTCGGCGGTCGATGGCTTTTTGGCTTTATGCTCACCATCGCCCTCGCAGTTCTGACGGGCATCTTCACGCATTACGCGCTCGGCGCATTCTGGCTCGGCTTGGGCGGTGTTGCGCTCGTTGCATACGTTGGATACTGGCTATTTGTGATCTCGCTTGGAATTGTGCGGCGTCGCCAATGGCGCAAGAGTTGTCCTGGGATACCTGACACATCCTGGCCTTACATGGATGATCGCGCATCACAGGAGCAATATGGCTTCTGGCCGTTCCGGAATGACCATTTAGACGCGGCCGCACTGGCCGACCCGCCATTCCTTTGTGGAGTGCGCGCTGCATGAAACCCGCCGACCTGCACTTCTTCATCGACCCCAATCGCTGCCCCCGGAATATGGGGGGGCGGCTGCCAAGCGTGCGCTTCCGGGGGCAGGCGTGCAGCGAGTGCGACACGCATCTTCGTGGGGCGGCGAGTTGGGGGGGCGATGATCCATCTCGAATACATCGATCACCACCGAAGATGACAAGGCCGAAATGAACGTGGACCCCGAACTAGAGGCAATTGGAATCGAATCCACTGTCGTTGATGGCAGCACTATCGTGCGCGTTCCCAGTCAGCTCACACTCGGGTGTATGGGTGCAGCCATCGGAGTTGCTATTCTTTGCGGCGTAGTCTTGGGCGGTGTGGCGTGGTTGATCGGGTGGCGAGATGGAACTATCAGTTGGATCACAGCGATAGCAACCGCAATGGTAGCGGGGTTGCTCCTGTGGTTCGTGCTGAAATTCACTCCCCAGTCATTTAGGATCCGGATCGATGATCGACGGCGGCAGCTATGCATCCAGCAACACAGTCATTGGCCTGCGTCGGAGTTCGCCTTCGATGAAGTCGAATCCATCGGCGTAGACTGGTCGCGTCCACACGGCCAGCGAGCATCGAAGGACGCGCCGATTACTTACATCAGTATCGGATTGAAGAGGCCGCAGTCGAGGAACTTCGCTTCAATTGACCCCGGTGGGTGGCGGCCTGAACAGCGGAGGGCTTTCGCCATCTGGCTGCATAAGCGCATCGCGCCGAATGCGCGACTAGGTCAACTCGATGCGGAATGAGCGTCGCGGGGACTCGCGAGCCCAGTGTACGGTTCATCCAATACTCGGTCTCGGACGCCGCTATCCTACTCACAGATGAAACCCGCCGACCTGCACTTCTTCATCGACCCCAATCGCTGCATCGGCTGCCAAGCCTGTGTCCAAGCCTGCAGCGAGTGCGACACCCATCGCGGCGAGTCGATGATCCATCTCGAATACATCGATCGCCACCGCAGCGTGCAGACCGTGCCGGTCATCTGCATGCACTGCGAGCAGCCGACGTGTGCCGAGGTGTGCCCGGCCGACGCGATCAAGCGCACCGCCGACGGCGTGGTGCAGTCGGCCCGCAAGCCGCGCTGCATCGCCTGCGGCAACTGCGTGATGGCGTGCCCCTTCGGCGTGCCGGAGCGGGCAGTTCTTAGTCGCGCGGCGTAGAATCTCAGAGTATGACGACGAACCCAGCGGCAGTTCAAGGCGCGTGGAGGCTGGGATGGACGCTTGATGTCCACACCACGGCAAGCGAGTTCCTCGGCTACGACGAGAATGGTCACCCGCAGTTCGCTACGACCCGGTCACCGCTTGGTGAGTTGTTGTACCAGTTGAAGTATCGAGGCCAGACGCAAGCGGCGGGCCAAATCGCCAAAGTCATGGCTGATTTCTTTCACAACAAGCCAAATGCGACGCTTGCCAATATCGATTTAATCGTCCCCATTCCACCATCAACCAGTCGGTCCACTCAACCGGTAGTCGAAATTGCGAAGGAACTTGGCAAGCTGCTCAAGAAGCCCGTTGCGACAGAAGCCCTGCAAAAGATTCGTGAGACACCTGGCCTCAAGAACATCCATGATCAGGAACAGAGGCGAGAACTTCTCGACCAGGCATTCAAAGCCGATGCCGCAAAGCTTGGTGGTAAAGGCATCCTCTTAATTGATGACCTATACCGTTCGGGGGCAACCGCCAACGCCGTCACGGTTGCGCTAATGGGTGCCGGCGCATCGCGTGTTTATTTTCTTGCGGCAACGCGAACAAGGAGCATCGCATGAACTCGGTATTCATTGGCGGATCTCGACGACTGAGCCGCGTGAACAAGGAGTTCGCGTGTCGGTTGGATAACATTATCGAAAATCGCCTACGCGTGTTAGTTGGCGATGCTAACGGTTTTGACCGCGCAGCTCAGAAGTACTTGGACGATCAAGGGTACCGCGAGGTTATCGTCTACTGCACAGAAGGCGTTTGCAGGAACAACGTCGGCAACTGGGGTCAGCAATCTGTGGAGTACTATGGACGCGATCGCGGTCGTGAGTTTTACACCGCCAAGGATGACGCCATGCTTCGAGACGCGGATTACGGCCTCTTCGCATGGAACGGAAAGAGCAAGGGGACAGTGCGGAACGTGCGAAAGATGGCCGAACAGGGCAAGCCATCCACTGTCTATGTCTCCCCAAAACGACTCTTCGTAACAATTCGGAACGTTGATGATGCATCGAGGCTGGCGAAAGAGATGGACTCAGACCTCACGTACGAGCTCTTCCCCGAGCAGGCGAATGCGGCTTGGCTCGACGGTTGAAATAACATGAAACCCGCCGATCTGCACTTCTTCATCGACCCCAATCGCTGCATCGGCTGCCAGGCGTGTGTGCAGGCGTGTAGCGAGTGCGACACCCATCGCGGCGAGTCGATGATCCATCTCGAATACATCGATCGCCACCGCAGCGTGCAGACCGTGCCGGTCATCTGCATGCACTGCGAGCAGCCGACGTGTGCCGAGGTGTGCCCGGCCGACGCGATCAAGCGCACCGCCGACGGCGTGGTGCAGTCGGCCCGCAAGCCGCGCTGCATCGCCTGCGGCAACTGCGTGATGGCGTGCCCCTTCGGCGTGCCGGAGGTCTATGAAGATCGCCAACTGATGATGAAGTGCGACATGTGCTACGACCGGACATCGGTGGGCAAGAAGCCGATGTGCGCGACGGTCTGCCCCAGCCAGGCGCTGTTCTTCGGCACGCGCGAGCAGATCGAACAGATGCGCCCGCAGTCGACGCCGATCAACGCGTTCCAGTTCGGCAACCAGACGATCACGACGCGCGTGTTTACGATGATTCCCAAAGCAATCGCCGCAGGCGCGACGAGGCAGCCATATCTCGATGTGACGAGCGCGATGGATGAGGAAGCGAGCGCGCGGAATCCGCGGAACGTACGGTTGAACGTGATTGGTGATGGAGCGGAGCGCGTGCCGGCCCCCGTGGGCATTGGGGGCGGCGATGATCCGTATGCGGAGGTTGTGGTGTGACTATGGCGAAAGGGGGTAGCGCGGCAGGGTCACGCCAGTCTTGTTTGACAAAGTAGCGATCGCGAGGCAAATGGAATTAGGGCTGCATGTAACGCCTCGAAGCCGGGCGGTATATAGATGATCGCCCCCTTTTCGTGCGAAGTCGTCGCAAGACAGCAATCGCCACTCAAGGTGTAGAAGCATGGGTCTTCTGGAAAAGCTGGACCAAGCCAGTGAAACAGGCTTGGCCGCGTTCGTTTGAGTACTTCGATGGCTAGAGGGTCCGACGTGAACACCCGCAGTATTGGACGGTCATCAATTGGCACCGGACTTACAATGGTTGTACACGGCCATTCAAGCACGCGCGACTCTTCGAGTTGGTACGGTGCCAACTGTTGCGCTAGCTCCATCGATCGCTGTGACAATGAGGTACCGCGACACATCGTCGGTCGACCCCACACTAAGGAAAAGCGCGAGCAGAAACGTGCCATGTTGTCGAGTAGAAGGTGGTAGTTCGCGTCTCTCATCGATGAGCTCACGAGAAACGTTGCAATTGGTGTCGAGGGTATGCGCCACTGCATGCATCAATCGTATCACGCCGCTTCGAGCAGCCCCCCACATTGCTCCGTGCATGTGCGCCTGAACGTGATGGGCGATGGAGCGGAGGGCGGCGGGGGGCGGCGGGGTCCGCTCTGGGGCTAGGGCTTGCACATCTGGAGTGACTTCCGAGTTTGCCCCAGAATCCGGCAGACGGGAAGGAGCGAAGGCAATGGCCAATAACTGCAGCGATTCTGCGGAACTCGCCGATGCATGGGATGATGCCCGTTCGATGCGCCAGACTGTTTCCTTGCCTCGTGATCGCGGTCGCTTGTGTCGTGCTGGGCGGCTGCGCGGGGCGGAGTCCGTGGACCTTCACGACGCCGCCCACGCGCGTTGAGCCGAATCCAGTGATGCGCGCGAATCAGAAGACGATCGTGGTCGTGAGCACGTTCGCTGACCCGACCAATGCGCCGCCGCATGCGGTCGGCATTGGGCGGTATCTGAGCGAGGCCTTCAGCAGGGCGCTGCTCAACGACGGCAAGTACGATGTCTGGATCAACCCCGCGCTGATTCTGGAGGCGGAGCGCATCGCGCAGGCCAGGCCGGTGGATCGAAGCACGCCGGCGGCCGGCACGAGAGGACCGCAGATCGGCGGGCCGGATACGAACATCGCCTTGACGGGTGTGACGGAGCAGGGCAGGCGCGTTTCATCGGATCAGGTTCACTTTGTGGTGCTGGGCAAAGTGACGGACTTCCAGTACACGGGCGATCTGCCGCGGCAGGTGTCACGGTGGGGTGTGTTCGGGCCGCGCAATGAAGCGATCGTCGCCATTGATCTACGGATTGTTGATATGCAGAGCCGGCGCGTGGTGGGTGCGGATCACATTCGAGCGATGGTCCCGGCGGGGGGTACCGACGCCCGTGAGCTGCATAGCGCGGTGCCGTTTGATTCGTATCTGTTCTGGAGCACGCCGCTTGGCCGTGCGAGCAAGGAGGCGGTGCAGACAGCCGTGGCTCAAACAGATCGTGTGGTGCCGCCGGTGCTTTTGGACCCGCGTATCGAGCAGATGATCGCCTGGCGCCGCGTGTCCATAGCGGGCGGTTCCATGGCGGGTGTCAACAAGGGACAGGAGCTCTTCGTTTTGGTGCGCGAGAAGAATGCAGATGATCCGAGCGGTGGGCGGTGGGTTCCAGCGCGCGATGCTCATACGGATGAGCCGCTGCGCGTGCGGATCGATACGGTGGAGCGTCGGCACTCAACCGGCTGGCTCCTGGGTGAGCGGCCGGTGGAGCTGAATCTGCGCGGCGCGCTGCTGTCGCTGGAACTGCCCACAGCCCGCGATGAACCGGTGCAAGGACCGCTGGCCAACGCACCGGCCGAGGTGGGGGACGAATAGCGTTGGCAGGGCCATGTGATCTCGCCGCAATCCTTGCTACGACTGCCGGTCGTATTGTACAAAGTCCGCGCGTTATCTGCACGCACTGTAAGCATCCGACGTATGCCGAGGGATGCCCGGCCGACGCGATCAAGCGGCCTTCGCCCGTATCGCCGATGACGCGTTGAGAAGCTCGTTGACCGCTTTGATGAATTGCGGTATGACGAAAGGCGTCGCCAACGAGAGATGCGGACGACTATTCAAGAGCGAGTTCTCCGCCATGATCTTGCCTGCCGGAGAGAGGATCAACAGTGGAAGTCCGGTGACGCCGGCCTCTTGCTCTGCCGCTCGGTAGGCAGTGGTCAACGGAACGCGATCGCGCGTATCCGTCAGATGAATGACGCCGATGTTGGGGGGTTCCTCATTCGCGTCATCTGCGATGATCGGCCGCTCTTGCAATTGCTCACAGAAGATGCGAAAGGCGTCATATTGCGGCTTGGCGCTGATGTAGATTGGTCGAATCGGCGTAGCAAGTTCCTTGCGATGCACTTCGCGCAGTTGCGGCCAGTTCGCGTTTGATGAGTTTGCGAGGAGCGCGAACTTCATTCGATCGCACTCATCACGTGTGCCGTCAAGCGGCGCCGTTACCGTGTCAATCACCTTCGGATCGATCTTGAGCATCTCGCACAGGTCTTCGGTGGGATAGATCACCTCATTACTGCTTGTGCCGAGCATGAGCGCATGCGCGAGCCGGTTGGCAAGTGCGAGGGTGGCGACCTCATTAATCTGTCGCGGCGCGTTGCGTCTGATGTTGCCTGCGGAGAGGTGATGAAACACGATCGGATTGAGCAGTTGCTTCGGGAATTTCCAAGCATGCAGCAGCCGATCCATGACATCAGCATGGTTCTGAAGCAAGAGACGTGATTCCACCTGTTCCAGTGGAAGGGACGTGGCCTCTGCGATCTCAAGCACCTGAACGTACACGTCGCTGAACTGCTCAGCCAGGAACATACGGCCGACATCATGCAGCAGACCCATCGTGAATGCGCTGTCGGCTTCCTTCGGATCGCGCTGGTGTGCGATCTCCGCTGCGATCAATCCGGTGGCGATGGCATGTTCCCAGAACTGTCCGAATTCAATGCCTGCGATCGTCTTGGATGAGAAGCACTCCATGACTGAGATGTTGAGAATCGACTGTCTGATCTGGCCAAGCCCGATGCGCGTGACGGCGGTCTGTACCGAATCGACCTGCTCGCCGCGCGTATAGACGGCGGAATTCGCAAGCTTGAGAATCTTGAGGGCCATCGCGTGATCCTGGTTGATCGCACGCGACACCTGCTCGATCGAGCATCGAGGCGAACCTGTGAGCTTGAGTACTTGTGAGACGGCGGGCGACATGCCTTTGAGTTCGTCTGCCGCTTCGAGGCGCCCGGTCAGCTCAGAGCGCGTGAGGAGCGGTTTCATCGATCGCAAATCAGCAGCTACAGGATTCGGCTGGCGCTCAGCCGGTCGCGCTGTGGCCGGAGATGGCGAGGATTGTTGCGGAGGGGCTTCGTTCGACGGCGCTGCGGCGTCCGTGTTGTCGCCGGTTCCCTCAGATGGAAGTGAGCTGGTGGATTCGGGAACGTTGCCAGCGTTCGTCATGATCGGCCTTCCGGAGTTCTCGATCGTTCTGGCAATGAGGTCGCACATCTCCTTGAGAGAGAATCGACTCTTGAGCAGATAGCCGCTCACACCGAGTTTGGCGACCTTGACAACGCGCTCTTTCTCAGCAATCGCGGTCAGGATGATAATCGGAACCGACCTCGACTTCTTATCGGCTCGTAACGTCTCCAGAACCGCGACGCCGTCCATCACTGGCATGGCTAGATCAAGCAGAATCAGGTCGGGCAGCCCTTCGGTGGAGATCTTGGTCAATGCCTCCATCCCGTGCTTCGCAGACATGGTGTCGTATCCGGCACGAGCGAGGGCGGCTTCGATTGGTTGTCGGACGATCGGTGAATCATCAACGATCATGACTGTGCTCATGAGACAACTCCTTATTCCAGCACGTATCGGCCATAAAGCCGTTGCGGTGCAACCTTCTGAAAGTCCATGTGGGACTCATGGTGGAAGAATGCAGCCGTTATGCATCGGCCAGGCCGTGCCGGTCAAGATCGGCCCTGAGTCGAATGGTGGCGGTCGTGCCCCGGCTCGGAGTTGAATCGATACGCATCGACCCCCCGTGTGCGGCGGCGATACGGTTGCAGATCGCCAGCCCAAGTCCGCTTCCGATGACACTCAGGTTCGGTTGATTGCCAGTATTTTCGGAATGCCTTGCCCCCATTGACCCGCCGATAACGCCCGCATTGAGAGCAAATGGAACGCCCAGTTTATCTGAGAGGCGCTCAGCGATGCCTTCACCCGTATCTGCGACGACGATTTCGATATAGCGTTCATCGATGCGCGTCGCACGAAGCGCAATGCGGCCATCACTGGTGTGCCGCTGCGCATTGCTCAAGAGATTGCCAAGAAGGCGACGGATGGAGGTGATATCAGCGCGAATGGTGAGGTCCGGCGGCACAACTTCGCATTCAATGGTAATGCGATCATGATCGATGAGATGTTTGATGCTCTGCAATGCGTCCGAGCAAACCTCGGAGAGCGAGATTCTCGAGTACTGCCATTTGGTCAAAGTCGGGCTGACCTGCGCTGCATCGAGTAGATCATTGATCATGTGCGAGATTCGTTTGACCTCAGCGTGAATGGAAGTGAGAAAGTTGCGACGGCTGATGTCATCGTGCTCGGTTCCACTTTCAAGCAGGTGCTCCGCCATGACCCGCAGTCCGGCAAGCGGTGTTCGTAACTCGTGCCCGATGATCGTGAGGACATGCTCCATCGCGGTCACCGCCTCCTCCAGATCGGCACGATCGTGATCAGCGGCCTTGACGCGATTGCCTTCCGTGCGGTCAATGGCTAGTGCAATGCAGCCGTTGATCTTGCCGGCTGAATTCATCAAGGGTTCGACCATGACATCCAGGTCCCGGCCGCAAAGTCTGAAGTTCTGCACCTGAAAGCTAGATGAGTTTCCAAGCAAAGCGCGGCGGTGCGCGACCATGGCAGGACACTCGCCAAGGCGGCATGCGACGCGTTGAGAAGCGTCCGGTGCAAGCAGGTCGCCGACCAAGCGGCCTAGCGCTTCATCCTTCGAAACGGGCATATAGCGGAGTGCTCCCCCAGCGATCGATGTGATCTTGAAATCCGTGTCGGTTGTCCAGACGATACCCGGCAGCTGAGCAAGCACGAGTTCGTCAGGAGCCAATTGAGCGGGGGAGTGTTTCAATTTGAATACCGAGGCGGTTGTGACGGACGCTGCTCAGGAATCCGTCGCATTGGCGGAACCCGCAGCCGCACCGATGTTTATCGTCCATTCAGTGGCGTTGCTGGAGCCGCCCGTGGAGCCGCTCCGCTGCCGACGCCGATGCCCCGAAGCCCCAAAGCGGCATTGACACGGGAGGAAAGCGGCGGCTCACTTCACATCAGCCCAACTCTCGGCCCAGGCGGCATCGACTTTCAGAGGCACGCGCAGTTGCATTGCGTTCTCCATGCGCGTGACGATGAAGTCCTTCAACGGCTCCGCATCCGCATGCGGCGCCTCAAAGACAAGCTCGTCATGAATCTGAAGCACCATGCGAGCGTCCGGATATCGGCCGGGCAACTCCCGGTGCAGATCGATCATGGCAAGCTTGATGAGATCAGCGGCAGAACCCTGCACAACTGAGTTGATCGCCATCCGTTCGCCGAGAGCGCGCTGCTGTGGATTTCGCGCGTGAATCTGTGGAATGGAGCGGCGGCGGTTCAGCATCGTTTCGACGTAGCCCTTTCTTTCAGCGGTGTGTATGCACTGCTGGAGAAAAGCTTCGATGCGATTGAAGCGCGCCTTGTAATCAGCAATAATGCGCGCCGCCTCCTGATTGCTCGTCGGCACGCCGGAGCTGCCAGCCGCGTTGAGCCGGCGCGCCAGGCCATACGCAGTGATGCCGTACACGATGCCGAAGTTGACCATCTTTGCACTATTGCGCTGTTGCGACGTTACGTCTTCCGGCGCAACGCCGAACACCTCAGCCGCGACTGCGGTGTGAATATCCATGCCCTTTTCGAACGCCTCGATGAGGGCGGGGTCTTCCGACAGGTGGGCCAGAATGCGCAGTTCGATCTGAGAATAGTCGGCGGTGATGAGTACATTTCCGGGATCGGCGATGAATGCACGGCGAATCTCGCGGCCGATCTCAGTTCGGATCGGGATGTTCTGAAGATTCGGATCGGATGAACTCAGACGGCCTGTCGCTGCGACGGTCTGATTGAAACTCGCATGAACTCTGCCGGTGGACGAATTGATGGCTTCCTTGAGCGCAACGAGATAGGTGTTGACGAGTTTCGTGAGTTGGCGGTATTCGACGATCAGGCGCGGCAATTCGCTTTCGACCGCGTCATCAGCTGCGAGCTTTTCGAGAACTTCCACGTCGGTGGACGGGCCGGTCTTGCCGCGCTTGATGACCTTGATGCCGAGCCCCGGCGGATCCTGATCCGGCTTGTTGAAGAGGACCGTTGCAAGTTGCCGCGGCGAGTCTGGATTGAACGGAAACGGTGCAGCATCAGAGATGCGATGACGTAATCCGCCAATCTGCGCCACCAGCTTCTCCCGCTGCCGGTCAAGTTCGTCAGGATCAACACGGATGCCGTTGTATTCGAGTTCCGCAAGCACCTCGACAAGCGGCATCTCGACGTTCGTGAACAGGTCCATGAGGTCCATCGCTTCGAGTTGCGGCTTGAGCGTCTCATAGAGCCGGTAG
>CAZFZT010000066.1:0-19759 GCA_964523675.1 uncultured Isosphaeraceae bacterium | reverse complement strand
CTGTGGACCTGTGGACCTGTGGACCTGTGGACCTGTGGACCTGTGGACCTGTGGATTCTGCCGACCGCACCCGGGACGATTGTTCTAGCGCAGCTTGGCGATCACTTTCGTGATGTCTTTGAAGCAGGTGATTCGGAAGTCGTAACCGACGTTCGCGCAGCGGTCGGGGCAGCCGTAGCCGTATTGTGCGCGGAGTCGGGAATTCTTCGCGAAGAGTAGATCAGCGGCGGTGTCGCCGACCATGATGGTTCGTTCCGGCTGCGGGGGGCTTTGGTATGGCGGGCTTATGGCGGGGATGATGCGATCGGTGAACACGCGCGCGTCGGGCTTGCGCACCTGGTTGGGTTCATCGGCGATGACGGCGATGATGGATCGGCTCAAGCCCAGCGCGTCGAGCGAAGCGTTCACCGCTGCTGCTCCCTTGTTGCTCATGACGACGATGTCGACATCCTCCGCCAGCCGATGGAGCGTTTCGGCCACGCCCGGATACGCAGTCACGCCGGCTGCGCTGTGTTCTGCATAGAGCCGGCGATAGTCGTCGGTCCAGCCGATGAGTTGTTCATTTGTGAGTGTGCGGCATGAGGAATGCAGCAGTCGTAGGACCTGCGGCAGCGCGGCTCCTGTGCCGACGGCATCGGCGATTTGGGCATCATCCGGCAGCGCAATGCGATGCATTTTGAAGACGCGCTTGATTGCATCGACGATGGCTCCACGTGTGTCGCAGAGAGGGCCGTCATAATCGAGCACGACGAGGAAGCGATCAACATCGCCGGTTTGAGGCATGCTTCTGGGATGATATCGGCAGTGGGCAGCGGGCAAAGGCCACAAGTCCACAGGTCCACAAGTCCACAGGTCCACAGGTCCACAAGTCCACAGGTCCACAAGTCCACAGGTCCACAGCCCATTGCCGATTGCCGATTGCCGATTGCTGATTGCTGATTGTCGCGTTCCGCGGTTCGGCGGCATACATTTGTTCTCGTGTCTCTTTCCTTCTGCATCCTCGGCAGCGGTTCCAGCGGCAACTCGACGCTGTTGCGCTTTGACACACACGAAGGCGCCCGGCACATTCTGCTTGATGCGGGCCTCTCGCCGCGCATGACCGCCAAACGCATGGGTCCGCTTGGCGTCACTCTTGCCGATATCTCTGACATTGTGCTCACCCACCTCGATGCGGATCACTTTCATCGGGGATGGATCAAAGGCGCGCAGAAGCACGATGTGCGGATTCATCTTCATCGGAGACATCGGACGCGCGCCTTGCGCGAGCTGATCGACTTCAGCCGCATCGCTCTCTTTGAAGACGGCTTCATGCTGGAGGGAGCGAGCTCATCTTCGACTCCTCCCATCCAATTGAGTTGCATTCATTTCGCGCACGATGACCTGGGCACGGTGGGTTTCGTCATCGAACATGCCGCCCTGCGGCTCGGTTTCGCCACGGATGTCGGCCGCGTCCCGGAGACTCTGTACGAGTGCTTTCGTGATCTCCACGCGCTTGCGATCGAGTCGAACTATGACCGCGACATGCAACTCAGCAGCGGGCGGCCGATCTACCTGAAGAAGCGCATTATGGGCGGGCGCGGCCACCTGAGCAATGAGCAATCAATCGATGCTGTCTGCCGCATCGCATATCAGTCGCAACTCTCCCACATCGCGCTGTTGCACCTGTCGCGCCAGTGCAATTGCCCGCGTCTGGTGCAATCGCTCTACGCAGCAAAGGCGCCTCACCTCCTGCCGCTGCTCACGGTGAGCAATCAATACGAGCCGACGCCGCTGCTGCGCGTGCGTGTTGGGAGCGCGCCAACTGGACCATTGCCAGAGCCGCTGCGACCATCGCAGCAACTGGCGCTGTTCTGAACTTGCGCAGCATGAATGAAGTCTGCTGATTGCCTCTTCGGCTGATTAAGGCACGGGGCCCCAAGCAGCGAGGAGGATGAGCAGGTCGGACACACCGACCGAGCCGTCATCATCAAGATCTGCGGGGCAATCCTGCGGATCGGTGCAGGTTCCCCATGCAGACAGAAGTGCGAGGAGATCAGCGACGCCAATCTGGTTATCGCCGTTGAGGTCAGCGGGGTGTGTCGTGACGAGTGTCGCCAAGCCAAGCACCGACCACTCATCGGCGCCGTCTTCAACCGCTGCGCGGAAAAGAACCTCCAAGCCGCCGCTTTCCTGATCGGTCACGCCGAGCACGTCGATGTCGCCGATGACGTTGCCGTCATCAATCAAAGTCCCGGCTGAGAGCACGACGTTGAGCACTCCATCCAGACGCACCAGCGCGAGCTCAAGGTCAACATGCTTGGCAGAGAACGCCGCATCTCCATCGATGTTGATTGCCGGCCGCACATCAATAGCCGGCGTGAGCGTGAATCCATCCTGCTCCGAGCCGTCCAGCGCGACCGCCAGATCGCCTGCGTCTACGGTATTGCTATCCAGATCGAACATGTAGATGCCGGGCGTATTCGCAGCGCCAAGAGGATCATTCAAGTAGAGCGCACCCTGAGGCGTTGCCGCATCGTTCACTACCACGCCTGAGATCAAGCCCAATTCAGACTTGCTGTTCGTCGTCGTGTAGAGCGGCTGAGCGACTCCGGTCCTTCGCAGTGAGAAGACCAGGCCATCGTGCTGAAGGTACAGCGTCGAACCATCAATCGCGCGGACTGGTGAAAGCAGCGCAACATTCGGCGCCCCGGCAACAAGAGTGGATGCGCTGATGCCCGGATCGATTGACTCGAGCAGTTCATGCACGCACGAGCTTCCTTCGCACGTGAACTGCCACATCGAAAGCTCGCCGGCACCATTCATCGTGAGCTGACCCAACAGCGCGATATCGGCATCAGGGTCATCAATTGTGACCTGCTGTGGCGCCGCCCCACCGTCATCAAGATCCAGCGTCCACACCTGGCGGAAATCTGTATTCACCTGCGTAATGAACGCGAGCGTGCTCCCGCTGCGACTCATCGTGAAGTCACCCAGATGGACCTCATCTTCGGGCCCGTCAGGCAGACCGGCCAGCAGGTCCGTCACCGCCTGCAGTTCGCTGACGTCTGAGCCGTCCCAGACGAAGTAGCGCGTCCCGTCTGCGGTCTCGGCACTGAAAACAATTCGATCGCCCGCAGCGTTGACTGCGGCATGGCCGATATCGAGAACATCTGAGCCGGGCTTGGTCGTTGCAACCACTTCAAACTCGAATTCGCTTTCGAGGCAGTTTGGCGCCTCGGGGTCACAACCATCCGCCATTGCTGCCGGTCCAATGGCAACGGTTGCCATCGCCGACAATCCAAGGCATGCCCGCATCACCGCACTCGCTACATCGGTGGCCTGCATCGCCATCAGTGTCCGTCTCGCCGTCATTCTCTGCCAAGTCATCTCTCTTATTCTCCAATCGCAAGCCCGGCATCGCGGGCGCCAGAAATCCCTCAACGCCAAGTGGTGGGTGTCAAGCGCGGCCGGCCAAAGCGGGCCGACGCGCAGTTCCATCTCCGAAGTCTACTATGAACCCAGTTTGGCGTAAAGTCAAAGCCGTCATCAAGGAGATTGCAAATCGCCGAATCGCAACGCCCGATATACGCTGAATTCGCGACCCAAAGCGCCAGGCCGACAATCTCTCACCCTGTTATGGGGCATCGGTTGGCAGGAAAGACTGCATAAAGCCACAGGTCTACAAGTCCACAGGTCCACAAGTCCACAGGTCCACTAGTCCACAGCCGACAGCCAACAGCCGACAGCCATGACCAACACGCAGGAGCGCCTGTCGGCTATCTCGCGCCACGTATTTCTTAGCCGGCCAGTTCTCCACTGATATCATCACTTCACAGGCGATGGCAGATCTTGTCCGAACACGACGAGCCGGTGATACAGGCGTGCGAACGCGCGTCATTTTTGTGCGCGATTCGGTGAAGGACGTCCGCCGCGAACATGATCGCAATCTGCTGCCGGTGCGGCTGGCGATCGGCGTGATCACAGCCGTGGGGATCCTCAGCGCGGTCTGCCTCATGGGTCATGTGGGGTTTCATCTTGGGTTCGCACAGGCGGTCGGCGTTCCGGAGCTTGCTGCGCCCGTCGCTCAAGGATGGGCCGGCGGTGCGCTGATCGACGGCCTGCGCTTGCTCGCATCGCTCCCCGAAGCTGTGTTCGCAGCAGCGCTTTCGCAGCCGGCATGGCTGATGCTTGGTTTCCTTCTCATTGCGATCCCGGCGGCCTCCTTGGCCGTGATTGGCCCGCCACCAACACCCGGCGGACCCCGGCCGCATGTGCTTACCGTCGTCTTCTCTCATACGGGCGCGATTGCAGGTGGCGTGGTGGCCATCGCTCTGGTGTGGTGGACGGTCCTGCCATTTCGCATCGGACGGCTCGAGCCGATGCCAACCGAGCTTCTGGCGTTTGCAAGCTGGCTGTCAAACATGCGCATCATCGCGGGTCTTGATGTGCTGTCGGTTGTGGCCGCTGCGGTGTGGATGGTGCTGGTGATGCGCCTGGTGGTGCCACGCTGGCTCAAGGGGCTGTGCGCCACTGCGATCTTCGCAGCGCTGGCGGTCGTCACCATTGCCCTGTCAGTGAGCGCAGGAACGCTCTCGCAGATGGATAAACCGCGCGCGGTTGTGGGAGATGCAATATTGATCGGCGAATTGCCGCCGGGGCGCGTGGTGATGATGGGGCGTACTGACGATGAAGCGGTGATGTCAATTGAGGCACCGCGCCACGGCAGGGCGCAGGTGAGTTCAATCGTCGATCTTCTGCGATGAATCGCGCTGTTTGCCGATCCTGGAGAGCGCGGATCGAGCGGCATCCCTCGTCGCGTCATCATCATGCTGGAGCAACTGTGCGATTTGGGTTTCAAACGGCGTCAGCAGCCAGGGATCACACCTGCGCAGAAGCCATTGGGACGAAAAGGTACCCGGGGTTGGATCATCGATGTGCAACTCTGCAACCACATAACCCACATAGCGATCGAGCGGGATGTTCTTGTCCATGAGAACCCGCAACGCGCCGGCCCGTGTGTGCGGATCGTCGCTCGTCAGCCACTTATGCAGCAGCGGCTTCAGTTCCTCCTGCTCTGCAAATGCACCAAAGCCGGCGATCATCCATTCCCGATGTTCACCGATTTCGCCGTCGGTACGCTCGATCGCCTTCCGCAGTGCCTCCTCTGCGACAGGCCAATCGCCTTCGTTGTATCTGGCAAACGAGCCAAGCGCGGCTGCAGCCGCTGTCTTGACCTCAATCTCGTCATGGTCGAGTGCGTCAATCAGCGCATCAATGGCGAGTTCGCTACCAGTGTAATGGAGCAGGAGTTGCAGCCCCGTTACACCGGCCCGGCGCACCCTCAGATCGGTATCTGCACCAGGTCCGTCAAAGAGTGGCACAAGGCGTTCAATGGTTCCCGCCGGATCGCTCACATCGACGCCATAGATCGCCGCTGCACCACGAGCGTTCGGACTTCGATGCGAGAGAAATCGGACGATTGCGGCGGTGAGTCGGTTTCGGAGCGCTTCATCCTCTGCCAGAAACTCTTGCATCGTCGAAGCCCAAGAAAAGTACATGTCGCGATGACTTGCCATCAAATCATCGTCGGCGAGCAGGTCGATCACGCGCGCAGCCAGCCAGCGCCATTGCCATTCGAACAGTTGCGCCTTCTCCGGCACGAGCATCGGCCCCGCAAAAATGGGGTGCTCATGCTCCACGCTCATCCGCCCATCGATCGCCGTGATCACCGCATCATCCTGCTCGAACTGGAAATAGAGCAGCATCACCGTCGTCGGCATGATTGACCACCAGCCGTCGCGCTGCACCTTCGGCTGCACCGCAAGAAAGCCCGCGATCAAAAACGGCAGCAGCGTGACGAAAGCGACTTTCCATCGCCGGCGGGTCTTCAGAAGTTGCTTCTCATGCTTCACCTCCCGGCCGCATTCCGGGCAGCGCAGGTTCAATGCCGCGCTCATGTCGTACCAGCACTTGGGGCATCGCTTGCGCCCCCTCGCCCGATCAGCAAACATCGCCCACACCAGCAGCGCGAGGCCCAGCAGAGCCGCCGCAGCCGCACTGCCGAAATAGATCGCGCTGGCGGACATCATGCCATTGTACCTAAGCTTCGATGTTCGACCCGAAAACTGTGTGTGCAGCGGCGTTGATTGTCGGAGCATGCGCTATGAAGCGGAGCCCACAGAGCAATTCAACACGGAGGTCCACGGAGGAGAGCAAAAAATTGACAAGGGAATACGGCCGAACACACACTGGCAACTCCCCCACCATCCTTCATAATGAAGCCCTTCTTGGAGGCCCTCTGTGGCCCTCAGTGTTTCAATCTGTTCGGTGCTCCAAGTGGAATCCGTATGATCTCGGTTGTAGCGCACTTCTCATACAAACGAAAAAGCCGCGGCAATGCGCCGCGGCTGTTGTTGATGAATGAACTCACTTGCGATCATCCCAGGCCGAGCATGGCGCCGATGTCCTGGCTGTAGGCGACGATCAGGCCGGCGAAGACGACAGAGACGACAGCGATCAACTTGATGAGGATGTTGAGCGACGGGCCGGAGGTGTCCTTGAACGGATCGCCGACGGTGTCGCCGACGACGCCTGCCTTGTGCGCCTCGGAGCCCTTGCCGCCGTAGTGGCCCTTTTCGATGTACTTCTTGGCGTTGTCCCACGCGCCACCTGCGTTGGCCATGAAGATGGCGACGGCGAAGCCGGAGGTGAGGCCGCCTGCGAGCAGGCCCATCACGCCGCCCACGCCGAGGATCAGGCCGACGATGATCGGCACGATGATCGCGAGCAGCGACGGGATAACCATTTCACGCTGGGCACCTGCGGTGGAGATGGCGACGCACTCGGCGTAGTCGGGGTACTGATGACCCTTGACGTCGATCTTGGTCGGCCACTTCTTGGCGTCTGCGATGTCTTCTTCGCTCATGCCCTGCGCTCGGAAGCCCTCGCGCATGATGCCGAACTGCCGACGGCACTCGCCCATCATGCGGTAGGCAGCGCGGCCGACTGCGGACATGGTCATGGCGCAGAAGACGAACGCGAGGAGGACGCCCATGAACAGGCCGCCGAGCACGCGCGGGTTCATGAGGGTGACGTCGTAGTAGGCGAGGATCTGGCGGATGCCTGCGCGATCAACGGGGACGAGTTGAAACTCGTCATGGTGGGGATGCGCATCGGCAGTGCCTTCGCCGTGCGTGTACTCGAACGACACTTCGTAGAAGTTGGCTTGCTTGTGCCATTCAGCGCGGTCAAAGATGAGTCGATCGCCGACGGCGAACTCCAGTGCGAAGTGATCGAGGGTGGTGTCTTCAGCGATCATGAGTCCGCCGAAGGATCTGGGTTCACCTTCGAGCAAGTCAACGACTGCGAACTGGCCGTGGCCGCGATATTCAACGGAGAGAGAGCCGGCGTGGCCTGCGTCGGTGAGCTGCGTGAGTGTTTCGCCGGTGGGCACGAGCTGGCGATTGAGCGAGGTCTGCACGACGAAGATGTACGCCGCGAGCAGCGCAAGCGCGGTGAGGGCAGCCGAGCCGATGGCGAAGCCCTTGCCGGTGGCGGCGGTGGTGTTGCCGAGCGAATCGAGCATGTCGGTGCGTTCGCGAACGTGCGGCGGCTGGCCGGACATTTCCGCGTTGCCGCCTGCGTTGTCCGCGATCGGGCCGTAGGCGTCGGTGGCGAGGGTGATGCCGAGCGTGGAGAGCATGCCGACGGCCGCGACGCCGACGCCGTAGAGCCCGAGGAGGAAGTACGTTCCGCCGCCTGCGAAGGAGAAGGCGAGCAGGATGGAGATGACAATGGTGGTAATGGGCACCCAGGTGGAGATCATGCCGACTGCGGTACCGCCGATGATGACGGTTGCGGGGCCGGTCTGCGCCTGCTCGGAGATCGACTGCGTGGGCTTGTGTTCGTAGGAGGTGTAGTACTCGGTGGCGACGGCGATGACGTTGCCAGCGACAAGGCCGACGATGATCGCCAGCCAGATGCCCCACCAGTTCACCTCTTCAATCCCGCCAAAGAGCATCCAGAACAGGCCGCCGGAGACGAGCGCGATCATGACCGATGACGCCCACACACCCGAGTGCAATGATTTGAGGAGTTGGCTGAAGGTGGCATCTTCCTTTGCCTTGACAATGAAGATGCCGAGGATGGAGCAGATGATGCCCAGGCCGGCCAGCGCCATCGGGGCGACGGCAAGGCGCATGGCCAGTGAGCCGGCTTCGCCTGCGGTTGCGGCGATGGTCATGGCCGCAGCCGCGCCGAGGGCCATTGATGCGAGGATCGAGCCGTAGTAGGACTCATAGAGGTCCGCGCCCATGCCGGCCACGTCGCCGACGTTGTCGCCGACGTTGTCTGCGATGGTTGCGGGGTTGCGCGGGTCGTCCTCGGGAATGCCGGCTTCGACCTTGCCGACGAGGTCGGCTCCGACGTCCGCTGCTTTGGTGTAGATGCCGCCGCCAACACGGGCAAAGAGTGCCTGCGTGGAGGCGCCCATGCCGTAGGTGAGCATGATCGTGGTGATTTCAACCAGCGTGAAGTCGCTGGGGGCGAAGAGATTCCAGAGGAGGAACCAGAGGGAGACGTCGAGCAGCGCGAAGCCAACGACGATGAGGCCCATGACCGCGCCGGCTCGGAACGCGACGGTGAGACCGTCGTTGAGCGAGTGCTTGGCCGCAAAGGTGGTTCGGGCGGAGGCGTTGGTGGCCATCTTCATGCCGAACCATCCGCACAAGCCGGAGAACAAGCCGGCGAGCGGCACGCCGATGACGGCCATATATGACTGGATCCCCGCCACGCCCATCAGGATCAGCACGCCGATGAGGATGAGGAAGACGAAGCCGACGACCTTGTACTGCCGCGTGAGGTAGGCCATGGCGCCCTTGCGCACGGCCTCGGCGATCTCGATCATCATCGGCTCGCCCTCGGGCTTCTTCATGACCGACTGATAGAAGACATACGCCATCGCGAGGGCAGCGATGGCAGCAAGCGGAGCAACGATCCAGATCCCAGCGTGGCTGAATATCTCGCCGACGCCGACATATGCAACAGTGAGAGCGTTCACGTTCAGTCTTCTCCAGTTTGATAGTCGAAATCAAGAATCAGTACAAGAACTGCTGCTGATGACTGATGGCTACTCCTTCGATCCTTTCCCTGAACAACTCAAAGGCCATACACCTCATGGTGAAAGCGAATCGATCGGTACTGATAGCCGCCAGCCCCTTCACCTCGTCCTCTCCTTGCGAGGACCAGGATTGAACATCCGTAATGTTGTCGCACCAGTGGAGGAGGGGTGCGATGTCTGCCCGAACAAGAGCGGCCGACGATCTGGCCGCGACATGGTAACGAGTTTATCGGCGAGGGTGGCCTCGGGCCGCTTGGACTTCTTTGTCTGATTGATCCCCATCGGGACCCGACCGCAAGCCGCAAACCGAGGAGCGCCGGGCACTCAGCGGTGCCTGTTTCGCTCCACCTTACCGACGCCCGCGGCCTCCTGCCGGTCGACCACCGCTGCTGCGTCCACCACCGCTGTTGTTGCCCGGTCCAAAGCCGCCAGGCCCGAAGCTGCCAGCGCCACCTTGAGCGGAGGCGCCACCAGGGCCGGTGATGCCGAGCGCGCGCATCCGGATGCGATTGATCGACCGCCGCTCCTCCCGACGCTTGCGCTCAGACGGCTTTTCGTAATACTGCCGCTTCTTCACTTCCTTCGTCAGACCCTCTTTCTCACAGAGTTTCTTGAAGCGGCGAAGCAGCTGGTTGATCGATTCGTTCTGTCGGACCTTGATGCGAATGGCCATGGGTGTGTTCTGCGAAGCGAAATGAAAAGGAGATGTGCGGCAAGCAAGCCCCGAGGAGCGAAGCCCCATATTAGACTGCATCCGCTGCCCAATAGCAAGTGCTTCGATCCGACACCCGGCTCACCTGCCGGATCGGGGCGTTGATGGTAGTCACGTCCAAGGCCGAGGGCCAGCGACTGGATCAAGGCCGCCAGGGGTCTCGAATTGAGGCCATACGTCAATAGCGCCGACTGAAGCATGGCGGTACAGGCGTCTCGCCTGTAGGAATCAATAGCCAACACCGGATGTGATGGAACCGAATGTTGAGTAATCGCTAACAATGTCGTATGAAGCGACGGCGATTTCGCCTCATCACCCGGGCCGCGCTGCTGCGACTGGCGGTCCTGCTCGCACTTCTCATCATCGCAGTAGCCGTACTGTATTGGCTGATGATTCCGATGCCCGGCCGCAGCTTCGACGGGCCGCTCCCGCCGCTGACGCCCCAGCAGGAGACAGCCGCCCAGCGCATCGAGCGCGATGTCGTGCACCTCGCGCAGACGATTGGCGAGCGCAATCTCTTCAATCCGGCGACGCTCCACGAGGCCGAGCGCTGGATCGCAGAGCAGTTCGGTTCGCTCGGCTATGGAGTCGAGCGGCAGGAGTACGTTGTTGACTGGGGACGGCTTGACGATGATGCGGACGGCTATGAAGTCGGCGATGAAGACTCGCGAAGCGTGAACGTCATTGCGGAACTCAAGGGCGCAAGCCGCGCGAATGAAATCATCATCATCGGCGCGCACTACGACAGTGTCTTCGGCTCACCCGGCGCGAACGACAATGCAAGCGGCATTGCAGGGCTGCTCGAACTCGCCCGGCGCTTCAAGGATGCCAAGCCGCAGCGCACCGTTCGGTTTATCGCCTTCGCCAACGAAGAGCCGCCGTTCTTTCAGACCGAGGACATGGGTTCGCTTGTCTATGCAAGGGCGGCGAAGCAGCGAGGCGACAACATCATCGGCATGATCGCCCTCGAAACAATCGGCTATTACAGCGATGAACCAAACAGTCAGAATTACCCACAGCCCTTCAGCGCGTTCTATCCCGATCGTGGCAACTTCATCGGCTTCGTCAGCAACATCAAGTCGCGCAAGTTCCTGCGCGAGGTAATCGGCTCCTTTCGCGAGCATGCTGAGTTTCCATCCGAAGGAGGCGCGATCTTTGGCGGCATTGCCGGCATCGGCTGGTCGGATCACTGGTCGTTCTGGCAGGCCGGCTACGCAGGACTGATGGTCACCGACACCGCCCCCTTCAGGTACCCGCACTACCACAAGCCAAGCGACACGCCGGATAAGCTCGACTACCAACGCATCGCCCGCGTCATCGACGGCATGGAGCGCGTGCTGCGCGGTCTGGCAAACAGCGGTGAACCATCAAAGCCGTGAGCGTTCGCCCCATTTAGCCCCCGGTCAAGGACCGCAAAGGGGCTTCGGAATGAACGCAAGCCAGCGGTAAACCTTCACCGCCAAACGCACGGCCAGCCGGACCGGGGGCTGAGCACGCGGCGCACACAAGGCCCACGGCCGATTCCAACAGAACCAAGATTGCGGCTCAACCCCAATCTGCGAGAAGGATCAGCAGGTCACTCACGCCGACGGCTCCCTGGTTCTCTGCGATCCAACGTTCTCCGCGACGAGTTCGATCTAAGACCCTCCACAGCCGCGATCGACCCACGACCTACCCAAAGTACGCCTTGACCACGTACTGCTCGATCATGCGGTGCGTGCTGAAGAACGAGCCGTTGATTCCGATGATCGGTAGCGATCGTTGTAGAAAGGGATGACTACCGTCGTGGCGACTTCGGCTTTGAGTAGTTGTCGATGCAGTATGAAATGATGAATTGTTTCTGAAGGCGTCGTCTCGCGCCGGCATCCATCAATCGCTCCTTGTATGTTTCCAGGTCTGCTAGGGCTGCGGCCAACAATTTTTTTTGGCACGATCCTTGACATTGGGGGGGGGTACTCTGGTCATAATCCATCATGCACTGAAAGGAAGGACGACATGGTCAAGTGGACATATTCAATCCTCTGCGTGGCGGTCGCTTTGTGGGCCATTCTTCTGTGCTTTCCGCCATACGCATTCAGCAGTCTTGATCTATTGGGGGCGCACGCGAACTCAGACGAGGAAGTGGTTTAGGGGTGTAGGAGGACCGAGGCTGCGATTGGCGGTTGCTGTGCCTTCTATACTTCTACCGAACATTGCCACTCCTGTCCTGGTCCAGAGGGAAGGAGATGTTGCCCGATCCCCGTGTACAATCAGGCGTATTATGTAGCATCTTCTGGCAATTTCAGTGGCGCACATAGCGAGCCGGATGACGATGCCGTTGCGTGCCTTCTTCGAAAGGCGATATGTGTGGACAACCATTGCGTTGTAACGACGGATGTCATTGTTCATATATGTGCTGATAGTGCCGAGCCGATCTTGTCTGAAGACTTCGATTGCATTGTGGTCCATTGAGGTGGAGCAGATTGTAGAATGTTCAGCATGCGAGTCTCGATTATCGCGCCGTTGCTTCCATTGATACTGGCGGCCACTTTCTGCAGTCTGGGGCATGGTCAGGAGCCGGGCATGAACTTGCCGTTCTCGAGCGCACCGAAGGTGGACGACGGCGCTCCGAACGTCCGGCACCCGCCCGACTTGACCAGTTCCTTCAAGCCGCTGTATCTACCGGAAGCGATAGACACCGAGGAGCGTGAGCGCTACAGCGCGGTGATGAACTTGAGCGAAGCGCAGTGCGCCTTTTTCGAGACGATTCACGAGAACTACCTCAAGGAGGAGCGGGCACTTCGCGAGCGCGAGTTGCCTCAACTGTGGGAACTGTCGATGCGCGTAGCCAGGTGGGGAACGACATGGGAGTCTGGACCCAATGCAATTGCAGACCATGAACAATTCGTTCAACATCGCGACCGTTATGACCGCGCGATGAGGTCGATGGAGGATCGTTTGTTCGGTCAACTTGCTGATGTTCTCGCTCAGGAGCAGATGGGCGGCTTCCACAGAGTCAAAGCCATGAGAGAGCGGGTGAGGGACGCTGAGGTACTCATTTCATTCCCGGCAGCCCAGGCCGATCTGTCTCGAATGGTGTTTGATCAACGCCTCAATAAGTCGCTTGAACCATTGAATCCAGACATCGACGAGGTTCTTAGTGCGTACGAGACGACTCTCACGCAACTGCGGCGTGCGCATGCGCGCGCCTTTTGGGATTCGTATAAGAAAACACCGGCCATACTCGCCGCTGGTGACTTTGCGCAGCACCTGCGACTCATGAATAGGTACCACCGCTACGAGCGGCAGCTCACTGATCTGAATATTCTCTACGCGGAAACGCTTGCAACTCTAATGCAAGATGATCCTGAAGGTGAGTACCTGCTTCGGATGTTTCGCGAGGCCGCGTTCTGGGGTATCTTTCCTGATCCAAACGACGTTCGGACACTATTGAGCATCGCCGCTGACGAAGCACCTGAGGAACTTCAGGGTGACGTCAGGTCAATTGCTGACTCTTACCAGATGCGCCAGGACATGATCTCGCGGGAGATGGTACACGTCCAACTTCAAGAAGAGCGGCGAATTCAAGCCACAAGTCGTATCGGCGGTGAGCGCGAGGAGGAGTATCGTGCTCGCCTCGACGCACTGCAAATGGAGCGCGCAAAGATTGCTGAATCGGCAATCGCCGGAGTTACATCCCTTTTCGAAGGCGAGTTGCCGAACCGGCTTTCGATTGCGATCACTTCCTATCGCGAAAGCATCGAAGCAGACACTGATGACCCGCGGGTGGGGCTTGTCTATCGACCAGGAGCCGTATCTGTTAACGAAGCGGACTCGAATGATTGAAGACATCCGGTTCTACAATGAACGCCAGCACATCTGCGATCCGCAACTCACCCAAAGTACGCCTTGAGCACGTACTGCTCGATCATCCTGTGCGTGCTGAAGAAGGAGCCGTTGATGCCGATGGCGGAGCGCATGATATTGGTGAACCTTTCACGGTCGTTGTAGTAGCACGGCAGGACGACGCGCTCAAGCTTGTCATATAACAACGATGCAGTGTCAGCGTGATTTTGCGCCGCAGCGTCCGGGGTGTCGCCTATCGACCAGCCCGTAACCCCTTCGACAGCGCCTTCAATCCACCAGCCGTCGCGCGTGCTCAGTGACGGCACGCCGTTCACAGCCGCCTTCATGCCGCTCGTTCCGGACGCTTCCATCGGCGGCATCGGCGTGTTGAGCCACACGTCCACGCCTGCAACAAGAGCCCGCGCCATATCGATGTCGTAGTTCGGAAGATACACCAGCCGTACGCCATCACCCAGTTTGCTTTGCGCCTTCACGAGGCGCTGAATCATCTCCTTGCCCTTGGCGTCTTTCGGATGCGCTTTGCCTGCGTAGAGCACTTGAATCGGTCCATGTTTCTTCGCAATTGCTCGCAGCCGGTTCGGATCTGTGATGAGCAGGTCATGGCGTTTGTATGCCGTCGCTCGTCGGGCGAAACCGATGGTCAGGGCATCTTCATCCCACGTCGCGCCTGTCGTATTCATCACTTCTCGCAGCAAGAAACGTTTGGCTTTCCCGTGCGCGTTCCATATCTCCTCCAGCGGGATGTTCATCGCATCGCGCAGACTGAAGTGATCATTGCGCCAACCGGGAATGTATCGATCGAAAAGCTCCGCCATGGCCGGCGATGCCCAGAAGCCGGCATGGACGCCGTTGGTGATCCAGTCGATCGCGTATGAGTCGAACATTGCACGCGAGACTTCGCCATGTTTCTTGGCGACGCCGTTCACATAGCCGCTGAAGTTCAGCGCAAGATGCGTCATGTTGAGCAGGCCGTCAAAGACGCACAGATCACGCCGCTGCTGCACAACGTAATCCGCGAAGGGGCCGACAACATCACCGACGAGGTGCAGCGGGAACTGGTCGTGCCCCGCCGGGACTGGTGTATGCGTCGTAAAGACACAGTGTCGGCGTACATGCTCGACATCGGGCTCATTCACGTGCTCCGCGCCGCGTATGCGCAACCGTTCGTGCAGCAGTTCCAGCACGAGCAGCGCTGCGTGACCCTCATTCATGTGAAAGCGCTGAATCGAGCCGTAACCAAGCGCACGCAGCATGCGCACGCCGCCGATACCGAGCACAATCTCCTGCGCGAGCCGGTATCGATCATCGCCGCCGTAGAGCGTGTCGGTGATGGTGCGATCGCGCGGGTCGTTGACCGGCAAGTTCGTATCAAGCAGATACACCGGCACCACATGGCCGGTCGGCCCTTTGACATCAAAGCGCCATGCGCGAATTTCTACTTCGCGATTCTCGACATGCACGCGCACGCGCTGCGACTGTTCTCTAAGCCGTTCGCTTGGATTCCACTCAACGGGCGCTTCATGCTGCATGCCGTATGCATCGATCGATTGCGTGAAGTAACCCTTGCGATGCAGCAGCGTGACGGCCGCTATGGGCACCCTTAGATCGGCGGCAGCGCGGAGCGTATCGCCGGCCAGAACGCCGAGCCCGCCCGAGTAGGTCGGCAAGTCGTTCTCAAGCGCGATCTCCATCGAGAAGTAGGCGACGCGCGTGTGGTCAGCGGGCATCGCATCTCCTGTTGCTGGACGTGATCATGGAGTGATGATACATGCCGCAGCGCGGCGGCTCGATGTAACGAGCCGCTCGCGTCAGCAAGCGGATCCCGTCGCTGACCATGTGGTGCCCAAGCACGGTCACGGCTCGTTGATTCGTACTAGCGACGCCCGGCACGGCGGATCTCAGACCTGTGCCACCGAGGAAAAAGGAGTGCCGCGCGCGGTCTATGATTGCTGTGAATGCCGCTGTCGCTGCCTCGACTCTTCCGCGTGATCGTCCTTGCCGCTCTCGCGTTGCACGTGTTCTATATGTACAGCATCGCGCGCGGTGTGATGGCCGGCCATGATGAGTTCGGCTTTCACCTGGGTCACTCGCTGATTGCTGCAGCGTTCGGACTCATCATGCTCATTCCACTGATATGGGCGATGACCCTTCCTGAGTGGCCGGAAATGTACACGCGCCATGTCCGAGCGCGCCGCAGATACTTCTCAGGTTGCTGCCCAGCCTGTGGTTACACCAGCGCATCAAACACCAACCGGTGCAGCGAATGCGGCAGCGAGCGGCGTGAACCGGAGCAGTATCGCATCACACCGCGCACGATTCGGCTGTTTGTCGCCATGAACCTGCTCGCATGGCTGATCGGCATTGCAACTGCTGAGATGTGGGCACTAGCAGATGAACGTGCGTTCAGTCGCGAAGCAGCCGCGCACGTGGCTCGTGGCGCTAGCGAGCCGTTCTCCCGGCCGCGCTGGTGGCCGAGCGCCGCTGTGGAGATGTCACAAGATCAGTGGCTGGATGACGGTCAGCGCTGAGCAGCCGCGAAAACATTCGAAAGGGTACGGCATCCGCAAATACTTCAGATCATCTCGTCCTTCTATGCCTTCGCCCCTCTGGCCCTTGGAACCTTTTGAACATGTGAGACTCATGCCCACGTTTCCGCATCGCAGCGACGGAGTTGACCCCGTCCCAGCCGGGCCTATAGTACGGCTACCCGATGCGGGGTAGAGCAGTCTGGTAGCTCGTCGGGCTCATAACCCGGAGGTCGTGGGTTCAAATCCCACCCCCGCTATTGCCGTTTTCACCGTGTTTTAAGGGACTTGCGCCATCGCGAGTCCCTTTCTCGTTCGGGCTCTGGCAGGAGTTTGTACATCATTTTGTACATCATCCGCCAAAGCAGGGACTCGCGATGACTCACCGAGGTTCATCGTTCAAGGAGTCCCGTTCATGGCAAGTCTCATCAAGCGCAGCGGCACCTGGTACCTCCAGTGGTACGAGGGCCAGAACATCCGCCGGCGGAGTCTCCGCACCGGCTCGCTCCAGATCGCGAAGGAGGAGAAGCGGCAGTTCGAGTCCGCCCAGCTTCGCGGCCTGTCCAATCCGCTGCCGACTCGCACACCCGTCGCCGAGGTTCTGGAGCAGTACGTCCAGCACATCCGCACCATCAAGACGCCCAAGTCCGCACAGTCTGACGTTTACTACCTGCGCGAAGCGTTCGGCCCGATCTGTCCCGGCCTGACGATCACCAGCCGGACGCCCAGCCCCAACGCCCGCCGCAGGAAACCCAAGCAAGGCAAGACCGACCGCCGCTGCAAGCCGGCCGTCATCGCCGCCAATTGTTTCGAGGAGATTACCACCGCGCAGATTGCCACGTTCATCGAGCACAAGGTCCGCGTGCAGGGCCTCGCGCCCAAGACCGCCAACCATTACCGCTCGATCATCCGCCGCGTCTTCAACTGGGCGGCAGATCGCGGCCTGATCAAACTTCCCAACAACGTCAACCCCGCCAGCAAGGTGCAGCCCTACAAGGAGCGAGCTCCGGAGATTCGCTTCCTTACGCTTGCGCAGATCGAGGAACAACTCGCCGCTTTGCGCTTCAAGCCGCAGTTGCATGCGATGGTCGCCACGCTGATCTACGCTGGCCTGCGACGTGAGGAACTGTCCTGGCTCACGCTCGACGACATCGACCTGCGCCGCCGGCACACGTCCGGCAGTCATGGCGTGATCCGCATTCGCGCGAAGACGATCGCCAGCCGCTCATGGCAGCCCAAGACGAAGCGCAACCGCGCAGTCCCGATCAGCCGGGCGCTGCGCGAGGTGCTCGACAACTACACGCCGCGCGCGTCTGAGGAGCGCTGGTACTTCCCGAGCCCCGAGGGCAAATGGTGGGATCCCGACAACTTCTCGGCGGACCTGCGCGAAGCGAATCGCGATGCTGGCCTGCAGTGGTCATCGCTCGACTACCGCCACACGTTCGGCAGCCAACTGGCCCAGAAGGGCGTGTCGCTCTACAAAATCAGTACACTGATGGGCAACTCCCCCGAAATCTGCCGCCGCCACTACGCGGCCCTCGTGCCCGAGACGATGGCGGAGGAGGTGGAGTTTGGCGCTTCCGGCAACAACATTGCTGCTGCAATTGCATGATGCACTGACATGCAGTCGTCACCACTCGCGCAACAAAAAACGCCCCACAGGGAGGCGTTAAGGGGTGCCGTCGCTCCAGAGGAGGGGCAGAGCCCTGCGCGGATCATTTTCCCTTACCGTGATAAGCGGAAAACGTCGCTCTGATACACTGAGAAACATTGTACAATCCTATGCGGGCTCGTCAAGGCCCCTTTTACGGGAGATGAGCAATGAAGAATGACGAGGGAATGCGGTATGTGCTCGGACTCGATCTTGGCGTGTCCTCAATCGGGTGGGCCGTGCTAGAAACAGATGGGGCAATCCGAACTCGGCGTGCCGGTGTCCACCTCTTTGAGGCGGGCGTAGACGGCGGCAAGCAGGACCCGGAGTCGGCTATGGAATCGGGCCGCGAGAAATCGCGAGCGACTCCACGTCGAGATGCACGCCAACAACGCCGGCAGACTTGGAGACGCACGTACCGAAAACGGGTGCTACTAAAGCGGCTCATTCGTTACGGGCTGCTGCCGACCCCGGAACGGCGGCTGTCCTCACCCGCCGAAATTGATGCGTACCTCAAGTCGATCGATGAGGGACTGCGCGCGTCGTGGGAAGTAAAGCAGAACGCCGATCATCGGGCGCGGCAAGTTCTCCCGTACCGCCTTCGTGCCGAAGCGCTGCATCAGCGTTTGGAACCATACGAAGTCGGTCGCGCTCTGTATCACCTCGCACAGCGCCGCGGGTTTCTCAGCAACCGCAAGACCGATCAGGATGATGCAGACGATGATGCGAAGAACACCGGCAAGGTCAAGGAAGGCATAAGCGAGCTTGAGCAACTCATGAAGGCAGCCGGGGCGGACACGCTGGGCGAGTACTTCGCATCACTCGATCCATCGGACTCCGACCATCGCCGCATCCGGGGCCGATGGACTGGACGCAGTATGTACGAGCACGAGTTCAAGCGCATCTGGGAGGAACAGTCGAAGCATTATGCCACGCTTATGACGAATGACGCCCGTACTTCGATCCACAAAGCAATTTTCTTCCAGCGCGACCTGAAGAGTCAGAGTCACCTCATTGGCCGGTGCTCGCTCATGCCGCACAAGCGGCGCGCGCCGATCGCGGATCGCCTCTTTCAGCGCTTCCGCATGATCCAGAAAATCAACGACCTTGAAGTCATCCCGCACATTCAGTTAGAGACGGAGGACTTTGACAAGGAATCAGGGGAGGTCAAGCAAAACCCGAAGACTGGCAAGCCCAAGATGGTCAAGCGTTGGATTCCTGATCCGAAGCAGAAGCAGCGTCGGCTCACCCCGGAGGAGCGTGCAGCGGCTATCGCGCGGCTCGAACTGGGAGATGCGACTTTCAAACAACTCCGGCAGGCCGGAGCGGCCCCGAAGGGATCACGCTTCAACTTTGAAAGTGAAGGCGAATCGAAACTCCCCGGCCTGCGTACAGATGAGAAGCTCCGAGCCGTGTTCGGCGAGCGCTGGGACGCGCTTTCCGATATCGAGAGGGATGCAGCGGTCGAGGATTGCCTTTCATTTGTTCGCGCTGATGCCATGGAGAAGCGCGGCCGGGACCACTGGAAGCTCTCCGCCGAGAAGGCGCGGGCGTTTGCCCGAGCTAGACTCGAAGAGGGTTACGGGAACCTTTCCCGCGCTGCGATGCGGCTGCTTCTGCCGAAACTGGAGCAAGGGATCAACTACGCCACAGCACGTCGGGAACTCTTCCCGGAATCCTTTACGGCGGTTGAACCTGCCGATGACCTGCCGCCGCTGGTCAAGGCGTTCGACGATCCCGTGAGTCCCGCCGTCTCGCGCGCTCTTTCCGAGATGCGCAGGGTCGTCAACGCCATCATCCGCCGCTATGGCAAGCCCGAGCACATTCGCATTGAACTGGCGCGCGATTTGAAGAAGGGCCGCAAGCGCCGGGAAGCCATCAGCAAACAGATCGGCGTACGCCGTAAACTCCGCGAGGATGCCGCACAA
>CAZFZT010000065.1:0-20537 GCA_964523675.1 uncultured Isosphaeraceae bacterium | reverse complement strand
TGCGTTGGATGCTTCTTCGACGAGATATTGAGCGGTGCCGTACCCGATCTGCCACGCCAGTTTCTCGTTGAGCGGCTTCGGATAGGTCGCGCGGATGTCGTATGCCTTGAAGACTTTGCCGAGCATGTGGTTCCCTGGGCGTTTCGAGGAGAACGCGGCATCATAACCGATCTGAGTGTGCGCTCATATGGTGGTGAATGAGGATTCTGCCCGAGTGCGGCCGAGGAGAACGGTGAAGCCATAAGCAACCGCTTGACCTGCGACCCATGGTCGTGGGTTCACATGGTGGTCGCCGCCTCGACCTCAACACCTTGAGGCAGCGCATCGAGAAACAGACGGCCGTAGCGTTTGGTGATGATGCGTGGATCGAGCACGACGACCCGGCCGTGGTCGGCCTTGGATCGAATGAGCCGGCCGACGCCCTGTTTGAACCGCAGCACCGCCTTGGGGAGGGAATCTTCCATAAACGGATTGCCGCCGCGCTGTTTGATTCGCTCGTGCCGCGCTTCGACAACCGGGAGGTCGGGCACCTCGAACGGCAAACGCGTGATGATGACGTTGCGTAGCCCCTGGCCGCGCACATCCACCCCCTGCCAGAATGACGCTGTGCCAAGAAGGACCGAACGCTCATTCTCGCGGAACCGCTTGAGCAGCAGGCCGGGCGGTCCATCGGCCCCGTGAACAAGGATGGGGAAGTCCTCGGCCTGCGACACATTTGCCCCAAACGGTGGCACAGGCGTCTCGCCTGTGTGAATCTCAAAACCCTCCGGGCGGACAATAAACGCATACTCCTCCGGTGCCTCCACCAATCCCGCCTTCACCGGATTGTTGAGCATGAATTGAAACTTCTCAAAAAATTCTTCCTCATCGCGCACGATGCGATCCCACGATTCTTCCTGCCACAATGGACCGGACGCGCCACGCGATGTCAATATCTCATGCGACGTAAAGCCCTTGATGCTGTGCATCAACTCAGAGAGTGAGAACCAGATTGGCTCACCTGCGTCGCTTCGCTCCTTCTCAAGCGGCGACAAGAGCAAGTGAACATGATCGGGCATCACAACTGCAAGGTGCAGATGCATGCGCTTCCCGTGCCAATGGGCGCAGGCGTCGGCGACAATCTTCCGTTCCGCGCTATTGAGTTCACTGTTCTTCAGCCGAAACGTTACAAAGTAGGTGCCGCCGCCGATCTCCCAATGAGGCAGCGACCTTCGCCGCCTTGTCAGTTCTGCTGGTACGCCTTGGAAACCGATGTTTCGCACAGGCGAGACGCCTGTGCCACCGTTGAGAGTGCCCTTCAACCGCTCAGCCACTTTGTTCAGCATCGCGAAACTGGTGAACAGTACGAACGCGCCGCCGTCGGTCGCGCGGATGTGCTTCTCGATACGCGGCATGAGCTCATCCACATACTGCGGATGATTCGGCTCGGGCATCTGGGCGTCGATGATGAACTCCATCTGCTGCGCGTAGTCAAAGGGTGAACCGAGTTGAAGCGTCTGCGCGCCTTCACATCCAAGACGCGATGCGACATGGTTGAAGTTGTTCTCCGCTGTGGCGAGCGTCGCTGAGGTGAGCACGACGCCGATGTCCTGTTCAAAGAGATGCTCGCGGAGCACCGGCGCAACTTCAACCGTCACCGCGCGCAGCGAGATGCGGGGCCGGCGACGAGACGATGCGCGAGCGCTCTCCTGCGAACCAGCCCCTTCCAGAAAATACACACAGCCGCCAATCTGCTGCTCGAGCAACATCTCAGCATGGCTGGCGATATCGACCGCTCGCTGCGCGTAACTGACCAATTCATATTCGTCTGCTTCCGAAGTCACCCTGGCCTTGAGCAGTCGCAGCAGATTGGCGAGATCGCGCATCGGGCCGGTGATGCAGTTCTCGACGATCTTCGGCTGATGGATTCTGCCGTTGCCCGCGCCTTTGGAGCGCTGCCAATACTGAAGATCCGCGAAGATCCGATCGCTCGCATCGCGACACTCAATCGCTTGATTGATCGCCTTGTCAATGAGATCCGTCGAGCCGTCCTTGAGTTTGAGCGTCGCAAGAAATCCCTTGTGACGCCGGGCATCGTAGAGCAGTCGCAACAGATGCGCAACGCGACCTTCAGAAAGCGAAAGCCCGAAGTGATCCGCAGCGACATCCTCCGCGCTATGGGCTTCATCGAGAATGACATGGTCATACTTGGGCAGGAAGCCGGCGCCTTGCATGCGAAGCGCGAGGTCGGAGAAGAACAGCGCGTGATTGCACACGAGCAGGTCGCCGTTCTCCATGCGCCGCCGGGCCGTCTGATAGAAGCACTTCTTGTACTCCGGACACTTCTTGCCCATGCAGTTATGCGCATCGGATTGGGCGTAGTCCCACACCTCCGGCCGCTTGAGTTGCGGCAGCGTAGCGAGAGAGCCATCCCGCGTCTGATATGCCCACTCTTCGAGCGCATACAGCGTATGCCGCGCTTCTTCATCGACAAAGAGCCGATGCTGCCGCTCGCTGGCAAGCTTCAGCCGGCGAAGCGAGAGATAGTTGCCGCGGCCCTTGACGAGCACAGCGCTAAACTCATCAGGGATCACCGCGTTAAGGAGCGGGATGTCTTTCTCGATCAATTGTTCTTGAAGATTGATCGTGTTCGTCACGACCACGATGCGCTCATCGTTCTCAATGATGCGCTTGATGGCCGGAATGAGATAGGCGAATGACTTGCCGACACCTGTTCCTGCCTCGACCATCAGGCGGGATTTCTTCGCCAGCGCATGCTCGACGGCAGCCGCCATCTCCTGTTGCTGTGGTCTTGATTCAAATCCGGGAAGTCGCCGGGCGATCGCGCCACCCGGCGCAAGGAGTGTGTCGAGGTCGATCGACATGTGGTCAATTGTATGTTCTGCTGAACGTCGTTCGGTGGATGTTGGCACACTGAGCGGCGAGGCGCGGCGGGTCTGTTACAGTTCACTGCTGCGATGCATGAGTTTTTGCGGACAATTCGTCTGAGGCGAGCGCCGGTCATCCATACACAGGAAGGCGTCTTCGTGCCCCGGCTGGATGAACGCGGGCGGGATGAGGTTCGGCGGCGGTGGGCGACGTTGTGCGAGAAGAAGTCGGCTCGCTTCGATGGGCGCATCCTCCACGTGCTGGGCGTTCACCGAAACGGCCATGGCGGCGCCACGATTCACACCATCGACTGCGCCTACCGCTACTACGCCGTGCAGGATGATTCCTTCGATCTGGGCATCAGGCCGCTCGGCGTGAAGGGATTGATCCTCCATGAGGACGGGGTGCTTCTCGGCAAGCGATCTCAGCAGGTGAGGTGGTACTCCGGCCGGCGCGAGTTCGTACCTGGTGGGCTCGTAGAGCCGAACGTCGATCCATCGAAAGCCCTCGAACGGGAGCTGGCAGAAGAAGCTGGGTTGAGATTGGCAAAGCCACCTATTCCCCTGGCCATTCTCTATGATCCGAAACCCCGGACATGGGACGTCATCTATTGCGGGCAGCCCCTCCCCCAGCAAATCGCTAACTCGCTTGAATACGAGTGTGCCCAGTGGGAACCGCTTGACGCCGTCGCTTCCTTCTCGGACCTGACGCCGACCAGCCGATCAATGCTGGCTCTCATGCCACTCGCAGCAGCTGTTCTACTCGCTGCTCCGGAGCAACCGCCTTCATCGGCACCTCGTATTGTGTGATGGACTTTGGGGGCACCCGTACTCACATAATCCAAATGTCCTATCAATTTGGTTGGACTTTTGGGCTTGGAAGTGTGGATTTTTGACTCATACTAGAGATTAACGGTCATGAAGGCCCCGTAACTTTTGGAAAGACGCGAATCGTATGGCAAAGGCAATGGTAAAGCCGTCGGGGTCTCCTGATCCGAGCGAATTGAAGGGCCGCCGATTTGGCCGAGTCCTCACGAAGCTCGGCAAGATCACGCGCGATAAAGTCCATGAAGCTCTCGCCGTGCAGAAGGCCCGCAAGGAGAAGGGCCAAGCCATCAAGCTCGGCGACCTGCTCGTCGAACTCGGTTATGTCACTCGTGATGATGTCATGGCTGCGCTGGCCGGCCAAGCTGGCATGCGCATGGTGCATGTCGATGAAAAAGACATCCCAGACGAGGTGTTCGATGCGCTGCCGCCGGAAACCGCCAACACCTATCAGGTCGTCCCCATCGACTTCGAGCCGAAGTCAAAGAAGATGACCATAGCGATGAAGTCGCCTGACAACTTCCAGGCGGTTGACGGCATCCAGCTGATGCTGATGTACAAGGTGACGGCCGTTGTCGCGCCGGCAGATGAGATCGACAAGGTTCTTCAGAAGCGTTACAGCGGCGATCAGACCTCGGTTGCGAACGTGATCGCCGAGATGGGCGACTCCGACACCCTCGCTGCACTCGAAGGCCGCGGCGACTCGGTCGATCTTGAGGTGCTCGCGCAAGCGGCAGGCGACAACAAGGTCATTCGCCTGCTCAACCTCGTGCTGCTTCAGGCGATCAAGGACAAAGCGTCGGATATTCACTTCGAGCCGTTTGAAGACGAGTTCAAGATGCGGTACCGCATCGACGGCGTGCTCTATGAAATGATCCCGCCGCCCAAACACCTTGCCCTTCCGATCGTCAGCCGCATCAAGGTCATGGCGAACCTTGATATCGCCGAGCGCCGTTTGCCGCAGGACGGCCGCATCGAACTCGTCGTCGCCAACAACCCGATCGACCTTCGTATTTCGGTCCTGCCGACGATGTTCGGCGAGTCGGTCGTCATGCGTGTGCTCGACCGCTCGAACGTGCAACTGTCGCTCGACAAGATCGGTCTGCGCAACGATGACCTTGAAACCGTGCGCACCCTGATCAAGAAGCCAAACGGCATCGTCATCGTCACCGGCCCCACCGGCTCCGGCAAGACCACCTCGCTCTATGCAGCACTCAACGAACTCAACGAGCCGACAACCAAAATTCTCACGGCCGAAGACCCGGTCGAGTACGACATCGACGGGCTGATCCAGTGCCAGGTCAATACCGATCAGGAACTCACGTTCGCCCGGCTGCTTCGCTCGTTTCTGCGTCAGGATCCGGACATCATTCTGGTGGGTGAGATTCGTGACCTTGAAACGGCGCAGATTGCAGTGCAGGCGTCGCTCACCGGCCACCTTGTCTTCTCAACCCTGCACACCAACGACGCTCCTTCGTCCATCCTGCGTCTGCTCGACCTCGGCATGGAGGCCTTTCTGCTCACGGCAACGATCGAAGCCATCGTCGCCCAGCGGCTGGTGCGGCGCATTTGCCTCAAGTGCAAGGAAGAGTACATCCCCAGTGAAGAGCAACTCATGGAGTTGCAACTGCGACCTGCCGATGTCATGGGCCGCACCTTCTATCGCGGCCGCGGTTGCGAGAATTGCAATCACAGTGGTTACAAGGGCCGGCAGGCGATCTTCGAAATCATGGCCCTCGATGACCACTTGCGCGATCTCATCATGCAGGAATCGTCAACCAACGTGCTTCGTGCAGAAGCGCGCAAGCGCGGCATGCGAACGCTCCGCGAGTGCGGTCTTATGGCGATCTACGAAGGACAAACCACCATCGACGAAGTCGTCCGCGAAACGATCGTTGAAGAGTAATACACAAGTCGCGTCGTAGCACGCTTCGCAACTGCATCCCACCACCACCCCTCCACCTGACTGCCATGCCAACTTATACCTACGAAGCTCTCAATTCCGCTGGCAAGCCGCAAAAAGGCACCGTTGAAGCCAATTCCAGTGAAGAGGCGATCCAGCGCATCCGCGGCCAGGGGTACTTCCCCACCTCCGTGCGCGAGCAGAAGGTTAAGGGTTCGGGACCGCGGCAGGAAGCCGGTCCGCGTAAAGGGAAGAAAAAGAAGGGTGAGATTTCGATCAGCATCGGCGGCGTGAGCATGAAGAAACTCACGCTCTTCACCCGCCAGCTCTCGACGCTTCAGGACGCCGGCCTGCCGCTGCTTCGCTCACTTCAGATTCTCGAAGGGCAGCAGAAGCCGGGCAAACTCAAATCGATCCTCGGCCAGGTCTGTGAAGACGTCGAAGCCGGCTCCACGCTCTCCGACGCCTTCGCCAAGCATCCGAAGGCGTTCGACCGTCTGTACTGCAAGATGGTCAATGCAGGTGAAATCGGCGGTGTGCTTGACATCATCCTTCAGCGCCTCGCGAACTTTATGGAAAAGGCGCAGCGGCTCAAACGCCGCATCATCGGTGCGATGATCTATCCCACAGTCGTCATCTGCGTGGCTGTGGCGATCGTCACCGCCATCATGGTGTTTGTCATTCCGAAGTTCCAGGAGATCTTCAACGACTTCGAAGTGAAACTGCCCGCGCTAACGCTCTGGCTCATTGATTTCAGCGCATGGGTCGCTGGCACGCGTACGGAAGACCAGATCATTCCTGGTTGGGTGTGGATTGTGTCCACCCCGTTCCTGCTCTTCATGTTCTTCAAACTCATGAGAAAGACCGGTCCCGGACGAGCCGCCATCGACATCGTGCGCGTTCGTATTCCGGTGATCGGCGGCCTGATTCGCAAGACATCCATCGCCCGCTTCACCCGAACGCTCGGCACGCTCATCAGCGCCGGCGTGCCCATCCTTGAAGCAATCATGATTACGCGTGACACATCGGGCAACTACGTCTATGAACAGGCGCTGACGAAAGTGCATGACTCCATCCGAGAGGGTGAGACATTCGCTGGCCCGCTGCGCGAAGCAAAAGTGTGCGACGCGATCGTTGTGAACATGATCGACGTCGGCGAGGAAACCGGTGATCTCGACACCATGCTGATGAAGATTGCGGACAACTACGACGAAGAAGTCGACGTCGCGGTTCAATCACTGCTTTCGCTGCTCGAACCGCTGCTCGTCGTCGTGCTTGGCGGCGTCGTCGGCACCATCGTGCTCGCGCTGTTTCTCCCGCTCGTCGCCATGATCGACTCCGTTGCAGGCGGCGTGTAAGTGCGATCTGCATAACGAAGCCGGGCCTGACGAACGAGCGACCGCGAGTGAGAAAGACCAGAATCGGCTGGCAAGGAGTCAGAAGTCAGAGATCAAAGATCGGAGATCGAAAGCCGCAGATCATCGAGATTCATGAAGACCGCACCATGAGACGCCCCCAGGAGAAATCAATGCGGACTTGCAGCAGGCATAACTCATGCCGCGCCTTCACCATTATCGAGCTGCTGGTGGTAGTCGCCATCATCATCGTGCTGCTGAGCATCATCATCGTTGCGGTCAATGCCGCCATCAAAACGTCGCAATCAGCCAACACGCAGGCGCTCATGTCCTCCATCAATAAGGGGCTTGTGCAGTTTCGCAACGATATCGGGTACCTGCCGCCGGTGCTTGATGAAGAGCGCGGCTACGTACCGCCGCCGAATCCGAATGACAGTCTCGGCGAATATCTCGATGACATGCAGGAGTATTACTCCTTCACCACTCTTCCCGAGTACCTCATCGGCTACGGAGATGCAACGGAAGACGGCTACGGCCGCGATAACTGGAAGATCGCTGAAGATCAAGGTATTGAGCCCTATGAGACCGACGGTCCACTGGGCATTCGCCATCCAGGAACTGACGGCTACTGGTCACAGGCCCTGCAGCCCGGCGGCAAGGCGGGCACTTATGAAGATCGCACCATCTTTCTCGCCGACCGTGCCGCTGCGCAGTTTCTTCAAGGTCGCAACCACGGTCCGTACATCGAACTGCGCGATGATCGATTGCTGGCAGTGATCCTCGGCATTACGGCTGATGGCACGCTTCGACTGGCCTTCCCCGGTGATGCGAATTATGACGATACTGCACCGCGCGTGATCGTTGACTACTGGGGCCAACCGATCCGCTTCTACCGCAAACCTTACATGATCGGCATGCCGCATCAGGAGTTTCGGCAGGGCCTCGTCTCCCGCCTGCCGACGCTCTCAGATGTTTACGCGCTTCGGCCGTACCGGCCGGGTGAAGCCATCGACGTGCTCGATGCGCCGGACGCCTCCGGCATCGACACGACCACGACACACTCGCTCCAAAGTGCGTCGTTCGCACTGCTCTCGGCAGGTCCGGATCAGCGGATCGATCAGAACTATCGCGTCGATCCGGAAGAGTACAACCGCGACAACACTGTGGAGGTCGGCCAATGAAGCTACCGCAGTTGAATCACTATCGAGCCGGCGTCCCGCGCAGCCGCGCCCATGGCGGTTTCACGCTCATTGAGATGTTGATCGTCATCGGCATCATCCTGCTGCTCACTGCGATCACTGTCACGGTCGTCGCCGGGCTCTCCGCACGTGGTGAGATTCGCGATGCCGAGAACACTATGCAGCTCATGGAGCAGGCGCTTTCAGAATGGGAACTCGGCAACACACGTCAGGTGACGTATGGAATAAATGCGAATGGCGGCGAACCGTGCGACGACGTAGAAGAACGCTACGAGATCGATCAAACCGTCGAAGCCGGCACGACATGGACAATGGAAGACGATGCCGTCGAGGAGGCCCTCCGTCAGACCGACATTCTCTGGTCCATCCTGAGTCGAACGGCATCCTCGCGCGAAATCCTTGCAAGGATCAATCCAGACTACCTGCAGGAACTTGATCCAGACAATGATCCTCAGAACGAGCTTGAGCATCTGAACGGCCGCATCGGGTACCGCATTCTTGATCCATGGGGTAATCCCATCCTCGCGGTGATGCCCGGCCGCAGGTCGAACAATGATTGCGATGAGGACGACTATTGCGATGAGGACATGGTTCCGCCTCATTCAGACCTCGATCACTGCCCAGACGACGACGGCACTATTCGCACGCCGTTCGAGAATCACTTCGGCATCGCAGTGAATAACCGCATCTTCTTCGTCTCCGCCGGGCCCAATGGCCAGTTCGGCGGCCTGTTTCTGATGAGAAGCAGCGGGAATCTCAACGACAAACACAAGCGGGAAATCGCTCGCGCCGCCGACAACATCTACTCCCGCGAGATCATCCTCGAAGAAGGGAGGCCGCAGCCATGATGACCTTCAAGCCGAGAGCCCTCCGCTCCTTCACGCTCACGGAACTGCTCGCGGCCATGGCGATCATCGCCATCATCGCAGGCGTCACTGCCATCAGCGTGCGCACCATCGCGCGCGATGCCAAACTCTCATCAGCAAGCAACACCATCGCCGCCGCACTCGACACCGCGCGCGGCCTTGCGATTCGTGATAACAAACTAACCGTCCTGGTTTTTCGGCCGCGACTTGATGGAAGCAGCCGCCAATACATCGAACTTGTCACTGCACATTGGACTGGAGAATCGCACCCCAATGTACCCAACATCGGTGTCGTCGACCGTTTTGTACCTGTGCCAGGCGTGAACGTCCGGCGCCTACCCAACGGGATTGGAGTGGCGGGTCCACAGTATGGCGGTGCGATGGATCACATTTGGCAAACTTGTTCCTACTTTCCTGGGATAACGACAGGCGAGCCGGCCGGCGCACTGCTCGGCATCATGTTTACCAGCGATGGCACCATAGCTATGCGAAATGCTGTTTCTGATTCGCAGCGAATCTACTTAGACGTGAACCAGGATGCGATGCAGCAACAGGACGGCGAACCGTTCAGCAACACCGGGAACAGCAGCAATTACCCAGATAACAATGATTATTGCGATCTGGGGTTGGGACCATCAGGGAATGTGCTGGCGCAGTATTTCTGTCAGCAACGGCCAGATGATGAACCGTATCTCACACTTGTTCCTTACCTCAGCGTCTTTGACGATGCGCTCGCCCGTGACCAAATGACCTTGAACTGGACGTCTGGACAGGATCGAAATTTGGCATATACCAGCTTCATTGACCAAAACGCCGACCGTATTCACTTCAACCGCTACACAGGAGTCGTGATGCGATGACGATGAGCAAGGCACGAAGGCACGAAGGCACGAAGGCACGAAGGGCGTTCTCCCTCGTCGAGGTGCTCCTCGCCATCATCATTCTCGGCATTGGCGTCATCTCGATCGCTGCGCTCTTCCCTGCTGGAATCGCCCAACAACGACTGGCCGCCGATGACCTGATGGGGCCCATCGTCGCCGACCACGCGATCTCCATTATTCGTTCAAAGGTCGATCAGGAAGACTTTGGCTCGTTTGGCGATTTCGACGATCCCGAGAATTGGCCTGCGTTCCCAGACTCATCTTTTGTTCGCACGTTGCGCAGCGACTGGACGTGGATGCGACCGAGCGTGATGCTTGAAGATGGCCGCGATGACTTTACTGCGCTGACGCAGGGATCGATCGACATCTTCAGTTACTTCCGCACCGGCCAGGAGGCATCTTCTAATCTCGAAATGCCTGACCTGGACATTGAAATCGCATCGGAGAATTGGACAGGCTGGCCTGAGAGTCTGCCGGTGCGCGATCGCCTGTACGGCATCCCCTACAACCTCGATAAGCATGGCCAGATTCCGCCACGCATCATCATCTCGCAGCAAGAGCGGTATTACCCGGCACATTCGCGTCTTCCTCTTGATGCGCAGGATCCACCGCAGCCACAATACGTTTGGGATTGCATGTTTCGGCGATACCAGGGGCGCATCCGCGTCGCGATCTTCGTCTATCGCGTGAGCGCTCCGGGCGCGGCGGCTTCTCGGCCGTATGCAGTGCAGGGCAGTCCTGGCAATCCGCTCGGGCCGACGCAAGGGAACTTTCCCCCGATTCCTGTCGCGATTGACCTCGTAGATCCCGGAGACGGCTGGAACGCCGGCGGCCCTTGGGAAGTTCGTTACCAGGACGACCGTCCTATTCCGGAAGTACCCGGCTTCCCATTCGATGAATTCGATGTACTGGACGAGATTCAATCCTGGCAAGCCCCGCGCCAGTGGATTCTCGACCAGAACAACAACGTCCATCGGGTTGTCGGCCATCGTCGCGATGGCAATGACATGTGGATCGAGTTGACGCGCCCCTTGTCGCCGGTGCGACTGGCTTCACTCTGGCCGAATTACGACTACTCCAGCGCGCCAGACACAACACCAACAAACCCGCGGGTACCTTCCGACTCGCCCGACGAATACTTCGCTGATCCACAATCTGATGCGCCGCTAGGTCCCGATGTTGTGTTTCCCTATTACGACCGCGGCGTCGTCACCCGCTTCTGGTACATCCCGCGGCGCGTGGAAATCGACGACGAGATCGGTGGCGAGTATGTGCTCACTCCCGTGTACATCGCAGTGAAGGAACTGTAATGATGAAGATGGAAGGCATCAAGGCACGAAGGCATCAAGGCACGAACGGCGCCGTTGTTTGGAACGCCGTGGAAGGCCGCGCCTCCGGTGCGGCCGCCCCGAAGCGGATCGCCGACGGCCGGCAGCCGACGGCCCCTCGCGCTTCCGGGGGCTTCACGCTCATCGAACTGCTCATCGCCATTGCGGTATTGCTCGTCGTTATTGTCGCCACCGCGCAGATTTTCGGCACGGCCAGCAAGGTTGCAGGCACTGGCCAGGCCGCCGCATCAGTTCTGCAGGAGGCCGCCGTCATCGAGCGCATGATGCGCCATGACATCGCTCGCCTCTCACCTGATGGGTTCTTTGCGATTCGCCAGGTTGCTTTACCGAACAATGTTCGCGGTCCCGGGCAACCACTACTGAATCCGCTTCTTCCGCCAGATCCTTTCGATGCGAGTGATCCCAATCGTCATCGGGCTTGGATTCGATGCGATCAACTTGTTTTCTTTACAGCAGGTTCGAGCGGGATGCAGACACTTGGTGTGGGAATCCCGGGCGGAGGGACCGCCTCCCAGGGATTGGGCACAGAAACCCGTGTTTACTACGGCCACGGCTTTCAACTTCCTGATGCACCGGCTGCACGCGTACAGGAGAATGACGAAGTCTATGCTCGCGATCCCGCTATCGATGTCCTGCCGTGGAGTTCTGATCCAACAGTTGATCTCGTGGAAACCTTATTCACTACCGCGGCCAATGCAGGAGGTTGGACCGGCACTGATGTTTTTGAACAAAGCAACGTTTCCAACGGCCCCCCCCAGGCGCGAGCAGTGCAGCCCGAATCGAGGCGCTGGTTGCTGACACGTCAAGCCGTCACGCTCGCTGATGATGATTTAGCAGAGGATCAATCAAACGCAGCGCTCAAGCCGGCAACGAATTACAAGACCTATTACCTGAATAATAACAGAACCGCGCGCTCTATCTTTCGCGTGAACCAACCGATGACGGAGCATGAGCGATTCGGGTGGACTAATGAGGTCCGCAACGGACGCATGGACGGAGCCGCAAGTCGAATAGCCGACATCTGGGACTATGTTCGATCCTTCAATTCGGGTGGAACGAATGACTGGCTCGTCCACCGCAATGTCATTAGTCAACAAGCGATTTACTATCCGCGGGCTGAGCGATACGCACCTGGCCCAAATCGTGTGGACCAGGCCCTCACCAATCATGTGATCGGCTCCGCGGTCTCTTCATTCATCGTCGAATGGACGTGGTCCGACGGCGTAGGTGATCGCTACAACGAGAACGGCGAGTTGCTGTGCGAATTCTTCGATCCTCCCGTCGCTGGCGAAACGTTGCCCTGCAATCTGTTCATGAATGACTGTAGCGGTCCCACCTGCAATGATCGCGAGCGCTTCGGCTTCGGAACAAACTGGTTCCCTCCCGGCGGCCAGTACGAGTTTCAGCCGGAACAGCCATGGTTCGGCATCAACTTCCCTGACCGTGGCGTCGGGTTCTACAGAAGCGATGATTATCAGGAACTGGCCAACTTCAAGCGCGCCAGCACCGTCTGGGCCGACAACATCGAGTGGGCAGGCAGCGGCGCTGGCTATGCAGCGCAGATCGGACCCGGTGGCCCGCCGTTCGAAACCAACGTGCGACTCTACGAAGCGATCTTCGGCTACAACCGAAATCTCCCAAGTGCCCCCAATCCCAGCAATGCCTGGTTCGACGAACCTCATGAAGAGCTTGCCTACACGCCATGGCCGAGCGCCATTCGCGTCACCATGGTTCTGCATGACACGCAAGGCCGAATGGAACACGGCCGCGAGGTCCAGTTCGTCATCGAACTCCCCAAGCGAGCAGGAAAGTAACACGTTGAACTGCGACGCACAGCGGAGCGTCGCCCTGCAGCGCGTCAGAACAACACCAACGGTCCTACCCATGAACGACACACGAGCGAATCGAAACAACACAGCCACGCACCGACATCGAATGGATCGTCGCGGCAACACGATCGTGCTCGTCGCAGGCATCCTCGTGCTGCTGGTCATCATTGCCACCTCGTACCTGACGCGCACACAGTCCCAGCGCGTGGTGTCCGTGGCGCGGAACGAATCACACAACATCGATGCCGCCGCTGGTGTCATTGCAGAGAGTGTCGCTGAGGAACTTGCGCTCCAGTTATTCACCTGGCCGATTGATCCTGAGATTTTCAACGATCTCGTCAACACATATGGCCCCGACGAGGCAGAGTACCGCATCCGGGACGCCAACTGGCCTCGCTTGCATCCATCCATGTATTCGCAAGTGCATGGGCGCTATGACACCGCGGGCAACTTCTATCCCCTGCCCGCCCACCGTTACAACATCGATGACAGCCCCGCAGCGCGCGATGATGGTCGCTCATTCCCCTTTAACCACGCGCCGTTCCATACCATCGCATGGACCAACTGGCCGGATCCTGATTCGCTCGGTTGGGATGGAACACTCTGGCCGGCCGGGCCTGGCAATCTTTTCGAAGAAGCAGGGAATCTCGACGGCTCGGGACTCGCGGGCAACCTGCGCATATTCAGCCAGGGCTTGCTTGCATCGGAATACAACGCTTTGGGCAACCCCGGCTTCGGCGATAACCGCCTTCTCGCTGACTTTGAGCCCATGCGATACGTCTATCCATCTGGAACCTTTGCCGGGATGGAAGTCTTTACTCATTGGAGAAAACTGACGAATCTGGCCCATGCCAACAACGTCTGGAGGGTGATCGGTGACACCGCGGACGTTGATGCGAACACCGTCCACGACCTCAATATCCCAGTCGAGCAATGGTTGTCCCAGCGCCCGTTTAACGTCTTTACGGGTACCACGAATTCTCCACATCAAGCGGGGAACGCAAATATCACATTAGCGCCGCCGGGGCTTCCTGGGCCGAACGGCTTCCTCGATCTTTGGCAACAATGGTTCGGCCTATCAGAAGATCGATCATATGCCGGTCTTTATTCCAGGCCTGTAAGCTGGCCAAATCCGAACGATCTCCCTCTCGCAAGTCCACCGAATTTTATCAATATTCGTAACCCAAATGCGAGTCTCAATCCTCATGATGACGGAGAACTTCCGCAGGATGAATTTGTCTTCAATTCCTTTCGCAACAGGGTTTCTCGAGTTCTAGCGGACGCGGATGGCGACGGCTTCACCGATTCGTTCTGGTTCACCACGCCGATCCCGACGCGCAACGGCATCCGCACCATCGCCGCAGTGCGCATCATCGACAACAGCGCGATGTTGAACGTGAATACTGCGGGACGTTTTCAACCGTGGGACGACCCCAATGATGGTACGTATCGCCTGAAGACGCGCGGTCATACACCCACCGACATCGCGGCAGTCGCTGAGTTGAATAGCGGCGATGTCCTGAACCATTCGTTGGCAGACCAGCCACCGTTTACTCCGCCCGGCGCCACCGATTGGCCGCCAATCGAAAACTGGCATGTCGGTCTCTTTGATAATCCGGCGAACTGGCTGCAAACTCAAAACTTTTCGAATGACGAGGGACCGTTGGATCGATGGGCTGACCACCTGATTGAACTCGGCATCATTACAACGGAAGGCGATCCTCTTATGTTTCCAGAACATATTGATCGCCTCGACTATTGGCGGCTGGCGGGACGCCTTGGCTTCAATGAGCCGGTGACCTTGCCATCTACCGCACTTTACCCCCTCGGCGATCCAACCTATCGACCGTATGCTCTCGCGGACGAAATCAAATTGCGAATGTTCCATGGCAACAGCCACCCATGGATCTTCAGCCGTTTGGAGAGCACGCTTCAGTCGAGCGCAAGCGGCGGCAATGATTCTGGAATTCTTCGCGCTGGAATGGGCAATGAAGAGTCGAGCGAATACCTCGACCAACTGACCAATAACCGACTTGTTCGAGATCTTCGTCGGCTAACAACTGCATACAACGGCGCGCGCAATGACCTCTTGCCGCCATGGCTGATTTGGGAACACCGCTATCCGGCGACACTTGCCGAGGGCCTCTGTGGCCCGACAGGCGTCAACGACAAAGCGGTGCATCCGAACCTGCCGCCGGAGATGTACGAAATCCTCGCCTGCATGTGCCGGCCCATGTGCGCCGGCGCTCCGGAGACGGACACCGCTGAAGAATGGGCTGCTGCCGCTTACGCGCGTTACGAGGCGCAGAGCCGTCGCAAACTCGACCTTCGTGAGCCGGACTCGTTCTACTACGAATACATCTTCAATGGACTTCCCGATTACCATCCTGCAGATGTTCATCACGACGCCGGACGGCTCAATTTCGCTGACCGCCTCGCGCCCATGCTGCTCCTGGCGCTGACGGATGATGTCAGTGAAAACGGCTTGCATCCAAACCGCATCTATGGCTCTTATTATGGACCGTTTTCGGATCCCGAATCAGGATTAACTGAGATCGCAGAAGAATGGGATCCAATCGATGGCAGTTCTTTGCAAGTCGATGCACAGTACTATTTTGATGCTCAGAGTCCGCTGAACATGACGCGGCGACTTGCTGCTGCGTGGGCCTCGAACATTCGAGCGTATCGCCACAATGAGCCGGTGACCGTGCGCGAGGATCGCGTGGACTTGCCCACATATGGGGTGATGGAGCGCGGCCACCCGGGCATCGCCAATGCGATCAACCCCCCAGGCGTCGTGCAGCCGATCACTCGAAAGACGGCGTACATGCCTATTGATCCGCAGCCGTTTATCGTCGAGGCCTTCATCGGCCACGTCTATAAGCCATCGGAAACCGTTCCGAATGAATTCAAACCGACAGCAGTTACGAATGCTGATTGCGAGAATCCGATTCCGCCGGGAATTGCGATGCACTACGGCAATTCGGGCTCGCCGATCATTCTGGATCGAGGTGACGATGATCCGTATCGAAGCGCGATCGTCGTTGTGCAGATTGCCAATCCATTCGATGTGCCGATTAACTTGCGCGATTATCGCCTGCGGGTCATGGGGCAAGGCGATCCGGCCAATCCGCTCTCGAACACCGTCGAGTTGGCGAGCGTCATCCCAATGGGCACGAGCCCCTGGCTCGAACCTGCACGCGACGGCAAGCCCTCGACCGCCATCTTTTATGCGATGCGCGATAGTTTGAGCGGCGACCCTGACAAGTCTTTGAGAGGTCGATGGCTGGATTTTCTTGACATTGAAATTACAGATCAGATGCCCACTGATCCGAATAGGGCCGGCGATCTTGATGAGAATCTCGCACCGGGGACACTTGTCCTGAACATCGGCGCTGCTACGCCGCAGACCAATCGCATCCAAGTGTGGACGCGGCTCCCCTACGACGATCCGTCAAGCGATCGTTCCGTTACACTCGAACGATTGGATCCAAGCTTCGGAGCGCCTACATGGGTAACTGTGGATCGACTGGATGCGCCCGCTGAGCGAGACCTCCGCGAGCAGGTCAAGGAGATGGCGATGTACAGGCCCATGACACACCCGAGCTCATTGGATGATCCGCTTCCGCTTTGCAGAGTGATGCCTGAAGGCGGCGTTCCCGGCGGCGACTTTCCGACGTATGAGATATCACCTGAGCAGCACTGGGTGCAGTGGGTGCGAGCAACGCGCGCATGGGGAGTCGACCTGAACGGCAACGGTGCATATGAAGCCCATGAACGAAACCCACGTTATGTCTTCGGTGATCGGGCGATCGTAGTACCGACCTGGCGCGGCACTCCTGATGCGGCGACACGATTCTCGCGCCGTCGGATCCTCACCACCGACGCCTTCGGCCTCGAGATCAATTCTGAGTTGCCGGTGCCTGCCAATGACGACCTGTCCGGCGCAAACACGTATGTGTTCGGCGATGATCCAGATGGCGCCACTATCACCGACCCGCCATGGTTTGCAAGGTCGTACTACAACTCATATGGTGACCTCGTCGACGGACAGACTGAATCGTCCGGCCGCACCCCCGGCTACAACGCTGGCGACATCATCCCGCAGCGCAAACCGACCTTCTTCTCACTTGGATGGAAGGAAGGAGCGCAGTGGAACCCAACTGGTACGAATCCGGTCGATTCCCACCACGCGAGCCGGTCCTATTTCATGCCGGACAAGGGCTGGTATGGCCAATTCAAAGTCAATCTTCGCGAAGCGGTCGCTGCAGGAGGTATGACACCCGCTTTGTTCCGAACAGTCGGTGTCGGCTGGGGGCTGCCTGGTGTTGATTCGGGTGCTGCAGCCGCAGAGCCGCCCACGAGCGGAGTTGACGATCCGCCGATCCTCTATAACAGTCTTGGCCTTTGGGATGGAAGCACCTTGACGTGGAGCGAGCCGGCGCTACCACTCTTCCGTCAGCCCTATTCCATGCGAATGACGCTGAAGTCCAAGCGCCTGCCCAGCGGTTATGATTCGTCGTACAGTTCGCTGACAGATGTTCAACTTGATGAGATTCGGCTGACACGCGATTTCGAGCAGGTCGGCGAGTTGCTCAATGTGTGGCTCTTCGGTCACGAGATCAGGTATGAGCTTCTCAACCCCACGACAGGTGAGATTGATCCCACGACATTCGCCGTCGTCCACACTTTTGCCGAGCATATGAGCGGTACGCGGCGGCAGGGAGCGAACGGCGAGTACCTCTGGATGCTAGTCGGTGGGACGCCGGCTTTTGATGTTCCTGACCCCGACTCCGGCGCGCTGCCTTATGATCGCTATCGTGATTGGCTGGCTGACCCTGAAAAGAACCGTATCAATCGCGTGCGAACGAAACCGTGGAAGTTCCATGCGTATCCCACGAATGCCGCAACGGAATCGAACGATCCATTCAATGCTAAAGACAATTTTGCCGGCATGATCATCGGCCGACCACGCATCGACTCTAATGCGACGAATCAGGTAACACTCTACAACAATGATCCTCGCCACGGCGTTCCCGCCCTGCCGGCCGGCGTGCGCGTGCTCGATGCGTTCGTCTGCGATGGGCCCGGCGATGTGCGTTGGGACAACACGATCATTCCCGGCGGCGACTGGGTCGATTCGCTGGGCAACCAGATCGGCTTTGAGGGGCGTGAGCGCCGTAAGTTCTATAACGCCAACGGCTTCACCGGCAAGGCGACGCCGGGCCTCATCAACATCAACACCGCCCCGCGGGAAGTGCTGCGCACCCTGCCGCACATGACGCGCATCGTGCATGAAGATTGGTCGCTGGGCGAGAATCCGTTCCCTCAACTTTCGCGCGCGATGATCCGCTATCGCGAGCGTTTCGGTGATCCAACCACGGCGACGCATAACTTCGGTGCAGCGCACGATGTATATGATCTGACGCAGGGACCAGCGTACGCACATCGTGGACGTGATCGTGATTGGTTCCGCCCGGGCGAGACGGTGCAATTCCGAGCGTTTCTGAATGGTGCGCGTGGCGACCGTGGCATGGCGTCGATCGGCGAACTTACTCTGCTGACCCAATCGGGACGAATTGGCAAGATCTTCGGTTCTGGTCCCGATGCCGATAGACGTTTTTACGACACCTCCACGGCGCCAGCCGACCCATTTGACGCTCTCGACTTCAACAGCAGTTGGCGCATCGACTACGCCTCGATGCCCGAGCGTAAGCCGTTCGAGATTGATGTCCCCGCTGGTGTCGGTGCATGGACCGCAACATATCTCTATCGAGATCAGCCGGGAGGTGCGAATCTTCCCGACGGGGTCTTGGACCAGAATATGTACACATCCTACAGCGCGCAAATCAGCACCGATGTTCTCGAAGAGTTCGATGACCGCGACGGATTCTCGAACACGCCCGGCTACCTGCCCGGCCTGCACCCTGACCTCGTCGCCGAGGACGCGCAGGAATCCAACCTGCTCTTCTCCGGCCTGTCAAACCTCGTCACGACGCGCAGCGATGTCTTTACCGTGTACTTCCGCGTCCGTTCGTTCCGCCAGAACCCCATTACGGGCGTATGGGATGCAACCGATCCGGATTACATCGTCGAGGACAGCCGCTACGTCATGCTTGTGGATCGCAGCGAGGTGAACACGCCGAACGACAAGCCGAAAATCCTGTACCTCGAAAAGTTGCCGAAGTAGTGTCGTGAAGCCGCGACACATCGCGGCGGCGTTTACAACAATTCTGTTCACAACCAGGTCGTGCCGTCACGCTCATCCGCTGCGTACGGCACGGCCGTTTTTTTGTGGCGATGATGTCGAATACAGCCCTTCAGCGCGGCATGCATGCTACGTCGAGGACGCTCCGCTGCGCGTCGCCGCATAAACGGTTTTATGACGCTTTGCGACGGCGACGCAGCGTTCGAGCCGCACCGTCATTGCAGCTGCGCTCCTGCTCCCGATTCTCACGGAAGAAGCGGCTGGGGCGATCATCCATCAACTGCTCCTGCAACCGCCGCAGCGCGTCAAGTTCGATCTGCCGCACGCGCTCGCGGGTCAGGCCGACCTCCTTGCCGATCTGCTTGAGCGTCAGCGGCTCCTGTCCTTCAAGGCCGAACCGAAGTTTGAGCACACGCGCATCACGTTCATCGATCGCATCAAGCAATTTCATGATGGTGTGGAACTCTTCGCTTTGGGCGATTGGTTCTTCAGGGGGACGGCAGCGATTGTCTTCAAAGACATCGGCAAAGTCGATCTGTTCCCCGTTTGCCGTGGTTGGCACCTGCGTCGGAGCGCGTAGAGCTCGCATCGCCCTGCGGACGACCGCGAGTTTTTTTGGCGAGATGTTCATCTCTTTCGCAAGCTCCTGCGTTGAGGGCGGCCGCCCCAGCTCATCCTCCATGCGCCGGCTGACTTCCTTCCATCGCGTGACCAGCTCCACCATATACGCCGGGATATGTATCGGCTGCACCGCATTCACGAGCGTGCGCTTGATTGCCTGCTTGATCCACCATGATGCGTAGGTCGAGAAGCGTGCGCCTTGGGCGGGATCAAAGCCCTCCACTGCCCGAATCAAGCCGATGTTCCCCTCTTCGATCAGATCCGCAAGCGGCAGGCCGCGGTGCGCGTAGTTCTTGCTGATCGAGACGACCAGACGAAGGTTGGCACGAACCATGCGTTCCTTCGCCTCCTGATCGTTGTCGTTGATGATGCGCCAACCGAGCTCCTTCTCCTCAGCGGCCGTGAGAAGTGGAACCTCGTTGATCTGCTTGAGGTACAGTTGAAGGTCGGATTGCAGGGCTGCGCTTGCCATCCTGTTGTACTCGAACGACTGGAAGAGGGAATCTCAGGCGAAGAAGCGTTACATGGCCACCGAGCAATTCCGCGCACATGCGGGTGACGGTGCAGGCGCCGGTCGTGGGCGCGAGGGTCAGGCAAGACGTGAAAGGGCCTGATCGGAGGAGACTCAGTGGAC
>CAZFZT010000064.1:0-20816 GCA_964523675.1 uncultured Isosphaeraceae bacterium | reverse complement strand
ATCGGCCGCGCAAGGTCAAAGAGGTCGAAGAATGCGTTCGGCCAAAGGACGGCCCACGCTCCAAAGCCAAAGTTGTAGATCGCTGCGATCGAAAATGTGATTCGCCACGTGAGATCAAGATGATGTGAACTTTGCTTCACGGCTTCATGCAACCATACATGGCATGGCGGAAAATGACCGCTCAGTACGCGCGCGCGATTGCCGAAATGACACGGGCATCATCGGGCCCGAATCGCTCCGTCGCTGCGTGCAGCACCTCTTCAGTCATGGCGTGGGCCTCGTCGAACCGGCCTTGCTTCAATCGCACTGTTCCAAGCCCCTGCTGTGCGTTCATGGTGAAGCGATCACTTATGCCGAACTCCTCGCGAAGCGCAGCGACCGTGGGCTCGAGGACCTCCGCCGCTTCGTCAAAACGCAGAGGGTCGTAGAGCGTCAAGACCAGCCGGCGGCTGTTCGTCCTCGGTCTGCTCGCCCTTGCGGGCGTTCCGGCGGGGTTCGTGCTCTTTGCGGTCGTGGTGTTTGTTACCTCGTAAAGAACATCCCAGCTCCGCTGCAACTCCGGAGAGCGCGCAGTGCATCAGAATGTGAAACAGCGCATCTACTCGCCAGCCCCTGATGAGAGCATCGCGCTGAGCCGCTCGCGAAACTGGGTCTGATCCCACAGGATGATTTTCGCATCACCACCGCCAGAAGCAAGCTTACCCTCGGGGCTGAAGGCAAGAGAATAGATAAGGGATGAGTGGCCGTGCAGTTGTGTAACCTCGTCGAAGCGCTGCGTATCCCAGACTCGAATCACTCCATCACGGCCTCCGGTGAAAATCCGTGATCCATCCGAGCTCCAAGCCGCCGCAAACACTTCGCCTGAATGGCCTGCCATCGTTGCCACTGTCGTTCGCGTTGCGACATCCCATGCATGCAGGACGCCGCCACTGTCGCCGGTGATGAGCCACGCGCCGTCGGTTGAGAAGGCAAGTGCATAGATCAGCCCCGAGTGCGCGTTCACCACCTCGATCGGCTCCCACGTGTTTCCATCGAGGAAGCGGACTTCGCGTCCGCTCGCCACGACGAGGAGCGAGCGATCGGGGCTGAAGGCGGCGCGGCATCCGTGGCCGTTGATGTTCGAGCGAAACTTTCGCTGGCGCACGAATTCGTTGGTCTGCAGATTGTACTCAAAGAGCGCTCCGTTGTTCCCGAGTGAGATGAGCGTGCCTTCATCGGTGATCGCGACCCAGTCGGTCCGCCAATCATGCCCCTGCGTTTCGACGATGGTCGTACCGAGGGAGGCATCGATCACGCTCGTCCCGCCGCGACCGGAACGTCCGACGGCGAGTGTGGTTCCGTCCGTGGAAAACGCCGCAGCGCTCGCAAATCCATCCAGCGCTGCGAGCTGCTCCCGGCCAGTCTCAACATCCCAGATGCGAAGCGGCCGCTCGCCGCCCAGACATGCTGCGGCTAGCCGCGCACCGTCAGCCGAGAACGCGAGTTGGTAAGGCGTCGCCGGCGCGGGCAGGATGTAAGGATCAAGTTCCAAGGTTGCATCCCACCAACGGATTGTGCCGTCAGATGCGCCGGTGACAATAAATGAGCCCTCGGGCGAGAAACTCAGCCCGCTGAACTGACCCCGCTGGCCGTGCATCGTGCTGCGCAGCTCGAACGCCGGCTCATCGTATAATGCAGCGTTCGGCGTCTCCGCGCGATCATCGCGAATTTCCGTTCTCCGACGACCAGAGCGGGAAGACCGAAACAGGCGCACGGTTCCGTCGGCGAAGGTCGCAGCAAGATGGGCGTCGTCGGGGCTTATTGCAAGGTCAAGGATCGAACTGTGGCCCGCTCCGAAATTGACCGCCGTTCCCACGTCGTGCCCGCCGGTGGTGTCGATCTTGGAGATGAGTGACCGACGCGATGAAACGACGGCCACGTGCGAGCCGTCGCTGTTGAAGGACATCGCCGTGACATCCTTCAGGTCCGGCCGATGACATACGATGCGAGCCGCATCGGCATCGTTGAATTCGACAATGACGAGACCGCGCATGCGCTCCTCATCGAGATCGTCCGGCTGTTGCCGCGTTGGCCGTGCATCGCGGTCGCGAGGTCCCATGGCCATGGCGAGGAATCGGCCGTCGCGAGAGAACTGAGCGGTCATTTGATGACGCGGGAGCCGCAGTAGCTCGTGTTGAGAGTCGAGGTTTCGTACGACGATTGAATCCGAGTCGGGCTCGGAAAGAACGCCGAGCCGCCCGTCATGGCTTCGCACATAACGCGGCAAGTCGTCATGCGACACGGGAGTCAGAACGACGCCCCTGGAATCTGGCGTTTCATTCTCCTCAAGCGCGAAGAGCACAGAACCCTTCTGCGCATCGGCGCGCAGGTGCCATCCGTCGTTGCCACCGTCCGGAATGGGAGCCGGCAGAAAGTGGAAGCTGCTCACGCGCCGCTGATCGACGCTTCCGGTGAGTTTATGCTCCGCCAATGGTGACGGAGGTTCGCCGAGCGCTGCGTCTATGGCATGCGTCGCAGACCAAATCCGAATGTAGCCCGCGGAATTGGCCGAGGCCACGAAGCGGCCGTCAGGACTTACCGCAAGCGCCACCGGGGTCCCTCCTGACTTCAACCGCGCGATGCTGTGATCGAGGCGACTGTGCAGGTGACGCCACTCCCAGCCGCGCAGGTGCTCAGGCGCTGCATCCAGATGTCGCTCGGCTTCAGCGACGCCGTGCATGCGCAGCGCGCTCGACGCTGCGACGAGCGAAGCGCGGTACTGCTGCCACTGGGCCTCGGCAGTGCGGTCATCGGCCACTCTGCGCTGCTGTTCCTCCTGCTGCCGAGCGCTCTCCGCAACAATTGCCTGCCGGGTCGAGAACACAGTGCCGGCCATCATGGCGAGGAATGCGATCGCGACGCCGGTCACGATGGCCTTGTTGCGCTTGGCAAACTTCGTCAGCCGGTACATTGCCGACGCCGGGCGGGCCGAAATTGGCTGCTCGTGCAAGTGTCGTCGGATGTCTGCGGCGAAGTCCGCAGCCGATTGGTATCGCCGCAACTTGTCCTTCTCCAGCGCCTTGGCGAGGATCGTCTCGACGTCGCCTCGCAGTGAGCGATTGACTGATCCCGCCGGCGTCGGGTCGTCCTCGCGAATGACGCGCACCGCTTCGTGAATCATGAGGTTACGAACCTCTTGCGGCAGCCGGCCGGTGAGCAGTTCGTAGAGGATCACGCCGAGCGAGTAGACATCGCTGCGCCAGTCGAGACCTGCCGGATCCCCTGCGGCCTGCTCGGGACTCATGTACGGCACTGTGCCGATCAACTCGCCGACGGTCGTGCGTAGCGTCACACCCTGCGCATCGGAATCGATGAGCCGACCGACTCCGAAGTCGAGTATCTTGGGGACCGCGCGGAGTGAATGTTCAGCGGATTCCTTGTTGCCTTCGCGCCTCCGTGCTTCCGTGCCTTCTTCGACAACCAGGATGTTGCCCGGCTTGAGGTCGCGGTGAACGACGCCGTTCTCGTGGGCGTAATGCATGGCGTCGCAGGCGCGGGCCACAAGTTCGAGGCGTTCACGGCGTGAGAGGTTTCGCTCCCGCGCGAACTCCAGCAGCGGGAGCCCCTTTACATGTTCCATGGCAATGAAAGGCCACGCGCCCCTTTCGGCGTCTGTCGTCCCGGCCTCGAGAATCTGGGCGATGCCGGGGTGCTGAAGCCGGCCGAGCATCTGCGCCTCCTGCTCGAACCTTCGCAGCGCCTGAATTGACGCTGCCTGGTTCCGCAGCACTTTGACCGCAACACTGCGACGTGGATTGTCTTGCTCCGCTTCGTACACCGTTCCCATTCCGCCTTCGCCAAGCACGCGAATGATTCGATACCTCCCGATGCGCTCGGGCAGCGGACGTTGGAACGGCATTGCATGGTTCGTAGCATCCCCATCCGGCAAGCGCGAGGCGCTGACGCCTTCGCCGAACGCAGGCGATTCGAGGACGCCGGTTTCGCACATGTCGAACCGCAACATCTCCAGCACCTGCGCGCGGATCGAGGTGTCATCTGCGCACTCCTTCGCCAAGTGCAACTCTCGCAGCTCTTGCGGCAGCGCCGCCGCCGCACAGAACAACTCCTGTATCCGCTGGAAACGTATGCGGTCGGCGGGGTCGGCGGCCATGTCGATCAATCCTTCAACTGGCTATACAGCCAGGCGCGGGCAATGCGCCATTCCTCCGCAGCAGTCGATCGCGCAATGCCCAGCGTCTCGGCCGCCTCTTCGCTGGTGAGTCCGGCAAAGAATCGGAGTTCAACCAGTCGCGCCTTTCGCTCATCGAGGTCCGCCAGTCGCGTCATCGCTTCATCAATTGCAAGTATTGTCGCATCATCAAGTGCAGCGGTTCCATCGACCTGTTCGAGCGGCACCCGACTCTTTGCCGCAGCGCCGCCTGAAGGACCGCCCCTCTTGGCAGCGCGTTTGCGACGAGCATGATCCACTAAAATGCTTCGCATCGCAGTGGCGGCCACAGCAAAGAACTGCCGGCGGCTCTGCCAGTCAATCGACTGATCGACGAGTTTGAGATACGCCTCGTGAACCAGCGCCGTCGGCTGAAGCGTGTTCTCTGCCGCCTGATTACGAAAGAAGCAGGAGGCGAGGGAACGCAACTCCTCATACACGATCGGCAACAGCTCTGTCGCTGCGGAGCCGTCGGAAACACCGCTGTCCGCAGGGGATGCGGCAGCGCGATTGAGCAATTGTGTGACGGTGTGCTGCAGCATCTGATGGCCGATTGCCTGAACCCTTCCGTCTAGCCGCGCATTGTACCGGCAGCCGTGCACGCTTCGTGCCTCATTTTGAGCCGTGAGAGCCGCATTTTTCACAAAAAGGCCCGCATTCTCCGGGCGCGCTGCGGCCGACTTGCGTCCTCATTCATACCGCCTTCCGAACACCTCACGCACCTTTCGGAGAATCCCATGGCTTCCTTCACCTCGTCATCGATCGCTTCGTTCTCAGTCCTCGCCTCCGCGGGGCTGAGCATCTTCCTTGTCAACGCCAATGCGCCCGCCGCCGACTGTGGCTCTTCGTCTGAGCCCACAATCACCGTCCACCTGCCAAAGCTTAATGCCCCACCCGATGAGGAAGGCACCGGCTGGAACCTGCCCAACGTCTGGGCTGGTCATCCCGGCGCAGGCGACGACTCCATCACCGTCCCCAACGGCCGGCCTATCTACGCGCTTATCGTCACTGGATACGCAACCAACGCCTACCTCGACCAGATGCTGGTCTATAACTTTGCACGTCACCTTCAAACGCAAGGCGCATACGTCCATTACTCCTGGTGGAACAACCTTCTCGCGCCCTACATGGAGCGCCCGCTCCACTACAGCCAGTCTCACCCCGGCGGCAACGACGACATCCTTGCGTTCAGCACCGCCTCACAAGCCGCCAACAAAGCGGTTCCTGCGGAGGATTATCAATTCCTTGTCGACGCCAAACTCCTCCTCAACGCCATTCGCGAGAACAACCCGAGCGCCATGATCATCATCGTCGGCCACAGCATGGGCGGCGGCGCTGTCGCGCACCTCGGTGCCCAGGCCGACGTCGTGATTGACTTGCTCGCGCCGATCGACCCTGTTGGCAATCGCAACTACCCATGGGCCGGCATCGCACCCAATGCCTCCGACTTCAACTGGACCCGCTGGAGAGTGACTAGAAACAAGTTCCTTGGGTACAAGTCATTGACATGGGGCGGCATAGGTACCGGCTGCGTTCCGTGGGGGCCCTGGCTCAAAGACGTCAATGAGACTGACAACCACTTCCTTTGTAGCGGGCAGGTCTACTACCACAATCCCGCAGCGGTCCAGTTCGGAAGCAACATTATCAACCTGCATCACAGATTCCAGAAAGAGTTCTTGTACCCGTTCGACTATCAGGACAGTTACTCCTTCGGCCATTCCAAGCCGCCGGGCGGTGTGACATCGCAGTCCGAGGTCTCCATGACGCCGGCCCTCTGCGGTGTGTGGCCCTGTGACGATCCCGGCGGCTGGCCAATCGGAGGGGGCGGCGCATTGTGCTGCCCCGCCGGTTCCGGCGTTGGGTGGGCCAATGACGGCCACGGCGAGATCATCGGTTATCGCGGCCCGCTTCCGAACCCGGTCGGGCTCGGCGTCCGCCTTCGAACAAGCCCACACTGCGGCTCGTGCCCCAACCAGACTTGGCCGGCCCGCATTTACTCTGGTGGAACGTGGTCAAATGGCAACGCTGCCCAGCGCGTCGCAAACCTCAAGGCGCTGGAGACGCTCGCGCCAGGGGTGAACTGGACGCACCGGCCCACGAACCCGAATTTGTGTCTCGTCTCCGCTGGACTCATCAGCCGCTTCAACACCATGAACAAGCCGCCGGTGGCGGACGCGGGCGGCGATTTGTTCATCGAGTGCAACGGCTGCGACTACGCAGCAGTTCTGCTCGACGGATCAACATCGTTCGACCCGGATGGCGACTCACTTCAGTATTCATGGACATGGTCGCTCGGCAGCGCTTCCGGCCCGATCGTGGACGTGGACCTGCCGCCGGGCGTTCACTGCGTAACTCTTGAAGTGAAGGACCCGAGCGGTCACATCGATCGCAACAGCATCACCGTAACAGTTTCAGATTCCTCAGCGAGCGTGCTGCCTTTCGTAAGCGTCGCAGAAGCATGGAAGTCTGCGGCGGTGGGCTATGAGGCCCGCGCCTTCGACGAGTTCCTCCCCGGCATCCCAAATGGAACGGGCTGCCTGCTGGTCTCACAACTGGAGCCGGTGACGCTGGAGCTGACGGGCGGCAACATGACGGTTTCAGGTCACATCAATGGCGAGCCGTATTGCGCGGTCACCACCTCAGCAACGCAGCCGGCGGTTTCCGATGCAATCATCTTGAACGAGAGTGCAATGCTCACGTTCGAATTCGATCCGCCGGTGGAGGCGTTCTACACCTACTTTGGTTCACTGGCGGTTGGGAAGACGGCGACGATGGCGCTCTACGACGAGGCCGGAATGCCGGTGGAGTCAATCACTTCCCCGCAAAGCACCGCCAATTCACTTGCTGCGGGAATGGGCTTTACTTCGTCAATGCCGATTCAACGCATCGAGATCACAACCACAGAGCAGGGCCCCACGCTCGCCGGCGCGTTTGTCGGCCTAAAGGTTGGCGAGCCGTCGCTGGGAACTGTGGACCTCGGCAACTACGCCGGACCCGGCGGATCGGGCGTCATTCAACTCGATTTCGCATGCACGTTCGTCGGCAGTTCCTGCGTCGCCGATCTCTCCGGCTCCGGCAACGTCGGCGTGCCCGATCTGCTTGCGCTGCTCGCTGCATGGGGACCATGCGCTGATCCAAACGACTGCCCCGCCGACCTGACCGGCGATGACACCGTCGGCGTACCCGACCTGCTCGCGCTGCTGGCCGCATGGGGCGCGTGCCCGGAATAACGTACGCACCTCTTGATTTGCACCCAAAGCCCAGGGATTAGCAGTCCCTGGGTTTTTCTATGCGCCGATGTGCCACCGCTCCACGCCAGTTCTCGCCACCCGCCGATTCACATCTCAATTCTCCGCACAACCGCCGCGCCGCATTCGGTGCAGACAGGGCTGACGCCGATCGGATACGCGTACTTCTCGCACAGGCCGCGCCTGCGGCGCAGCAGGCGCCGCGCTGCGAACGGCGCAGCGACAAGCAGCCAGAGGAGCAGCGCGTAGAAGAGGGTGTTGATGATGAAGCCGGGCCAGATGATTATGACGGGAAGCGCACGAGGCGCCAGGTGCGTTCCAAAGAGACCCGAGCGCGTCGCCGGTGGCAATTCGATTCCACGTTCAACCGAGAGAGTAGCGACCGTGTCAAAGCGGCGATCATCCCTCCACGTTGAGTACATTGACAGCATTGGGATTCCCCATGCCTCGACTCGGCGGTCGTATTGCCAACCGGTTGACGTTCGCGCCTGTGGAAGAAGGAGAAATTGCCCCCAGGACGGAACATCAGCTTCAGGTTTCCCAGTGAAAATCCATCGCACCGATGGATCACGGTCATGCCATAGAGAAGTGACTCTCATCGCGCCGGTTCGCTCTTGGCGATCCACGTACCAGCCGGCATGCGGTCGGCTTTCTTCTTCTGACCACCAGTGCATCGTGGTGTCGAGATTATGAAACAGTAATGTCGTGGGTTCCACGCGCGCAGCAGGGTCCATCCAGTAGGCAACGCCCCACGCCACCGCAACATTCACGATCGCGCCGAGCAGCAGGAACACGACGATGATGACGATGCGGCGTTTCACTTCTCTCACGGCTGCGGCACTTCGAGGTCTTGACAGATCTTCTTCGCGAGAAACTCGTCAATCTCGCGATGTCGAGGAACTGTTGAGCTCTTTCCTTTGGCGCGGTTGATGTACACGCTGTGATTGGCTCCTTCGCGCAGCAGTTGGCAGCCGTGCGATTCGAGATGCCGAACGAGGTCGCGCCGCTTCATGCCGCAGAGGGATAATCGAGCCGCTCGCGCAGCACATCATCGCCTTCGAGCGACTCGCGACTCATCTGACGATTGGCTTCAAGCACAAGCGAAATCGCCTCACGCAGGTTCTCACGCGCCTCATCAAGCGTCGCACCCTGCGTATTCGCGCCGGGCAATTCCTCAACAAAGGCCACATAGCCCTGCGGGACTTTTCGATAGACAGCAGTCAGGTTCATCGTGCGACCTCCTCGGTAATGATATCACAGTCGCGTGGCCTTCCGCTGCCCTTTAGGCCACTGTCGACAACGTTCGAGAACCCCTTGGAGCAGCCTGGGCACGGCAGAACGGCCGGAACATCTCACACCGTCAAGTCAAACCCACCCGGCCCGGATCGGGTGCCTGTCGCGGTCTTGTCCGGTTCTGTCGCCCCGGCTTGCGCCGGGTCATCCAGCTACCACGATTACTCGCACCGACACCTTCCCGAGGGGAGTAGATCGATCCCCGTTCAGATCGGTGAGTGCAGCGGGATTCGGTACAAGTCGTAAAGGATCATACACAACACACCACAGTCTGTCACATTGTCGGTGCTTTCGGTAGTGTTCAATGTCGATGATCAGTTCGTCTCCTATCGACCGTGCATGATGACGATCACGCACTCGTTTTGTTTCCAGAACGAGGTTGTGCTGAGGCAGGAGAAAATCCATACGGGTGCTAGACCCCGCATAACTAGGCGTGAATTCCTCCGGGCGAATGTCCTTTACCCAAGGGCGGAGTTGCGAATGAAGTAAGTCTTGAATATCGTACTCGCTCTCGAAAGACAGCGAGAGGGCTCCCTTTCGCCTAAACTGGAGTGGATGCATAGCAGTGGGAAGCCCATCGATTAGCGTCAGGAGAAGAGAGTCCAGTGTCGGTGGCATAGCACCTTCCGGCTGTGGCGCGAACGGGCTAGAGACAGAAAAAATTCCGTCGATTGCCCAACCGGAAGTACGCGGCCGCCGCGAAAATATCGAAAGCCATGTGCTTCAAGCACTTGGGTTAGGTGCGCACGTCGCGCCTCCCAATCGGCGACTGGGTCGTGATCAAAGCCGATATCGATGATCTCGGAGACGCTTTGCTTCACCGGAGGCAGGTCCATGAACTCCTCGATGAGATTACCTAACACGGCGAGGCTGTCCACAGACGGGTCGTTCCCGGCCCGGAATAGCCACGCTTTCCACTTTGAACTGTGCGGCAGGTCCGGTGGTGGACCGGGTGCCCCGGCCGCCTCGAACACCGCGTTTAACGTGTCATGCGAGCCCGATCCGGAAAGGATATCAGCTACAGCAGCGCAGACAGCTCTGGGAAGCCGAACATGCGATGTTGGATGAGTCGTATTCACCGTTAGCAATCTCCGTGACGCGCTATCGACGATGCACCGCTCAGCAGGGTATATCAGCGCCGATTTCGTCCGCGCGTGATCGAAATGCGGCCCACCAGCCCTCCGGCGTACGATTGTTCCGCTTATGGCGCGATGCCACTAGTAAAGGGTCGACCAGGAGGATGTGCCCGAACTCTTGCGCGCCATTCGATTGAATCTTAATGAAGCCATGATCTTCGAGGAGTCGCATTCGCTCTTGCCATGTCCGAAGCCCCCGCGCGCCTGTATACCCCGAAGCATAAACATGGTCGAGTTGATTGCTGATCTGCACATAACCCTCGTCATACACGCGCGCCCATAGTTCAATATAGACGGATGATGCGTCCCCCCCATTGTTCTTGGTGAGATGACGGAGTAGTACCGTGATCAACGGAAGCACACGTGGTATGGTGGTCCATCCTGAGGTGCCATGACGTGACCACACTTCATCCGCGCTTCCGGGCCAGAGTTCGTTACGCAGGTCTTCACGTCGTTCGTGGGCCTTCCGGCGATCCCGCTTGTTCTTCGGCACCTCTGGATCAATGGGAACGGGCGGCGGTGGTGGGGGCGGCGGTGGTAGGTCGAGGGCCTTGCGGTTCGCCTTCTTCTTGGTTCGACCCTTGTTGGTTGTAGATGTCGTTGTCACTTCACGTCTCCAAGTTACAAGATATGAAAACGGGTACGCGTTCTCCCGTGCGGCGACGCGAGTTCGAGCGACCCCAGTGGCGTATAGGGACTCAAATCAGAGAATCGACGCCGGGAGACGCGGTACCCGAGTTTGCATGACGCCTGCATTGGCCTTGCAGATCATGCGATCAAACGGTAACCGTCGCCATCCAAGAGTCACGTGCGCTGGCGAAAACGCTCGGGCCGATCCAACCTGTTTCTACCGCGTCACCTACGACGAATCCAGCAACTTTAGGCCAACCGGGATCTCGAATCTGCAAAAAATCGCCAGCTATTGACGATACGTGTAAGCGGATTCCCGTGAATGTCGGTGCTCCTTGTCCTCTGTGTGCTCGAATGTGCTCGCGTCCTCGTTCGTGCTCATGTGCGGGGATAGACAAGGGGGTCCGGACCTCAGTCCTGCCGACTCATACTGGATTGCCCCCGATACTCGCCGCATTTGATCGACGCCATGCGCCACGGCCGGCCTTCGACCGCCTACCCCTCAGCCGCCGCACCCCGCCTGAACAGGTTCATTGCATCCTCAAGGATCAGATATAGGCATGGCACGAGCAGTAGAATTATTGCAGTTGCGAAGACGATGCCGAAGCCGAGAGAGATGGCCATGGGCACGATGTACTGCGCCTGCATTGATGTTTCGAGGATGATCGGCGTCAGGCCGCAGAACGTGGTGGCGGTGGTGAGGAAGATCGGGCGGAACCTGCGCACGCCGGCTTTGAGGATGGCTTCGAACGGGCCGTCATCGCCTCGGTGGCGGTTGGCGTAGTCGATCATGATGAGCCGGGTGCCGTGCTACCGCGTCAGCGGAAGCACGCTGAGGACGGTTTCGCCGCAAGCTACGTGGTTCTCGCCGTGCCGGGGGCGGCGAGTACCACGCCACCCGACCATTGATCTGAGCGCAGAACGCACGAGCGAGGGAGAACAATCGTCATGGGCACGCGCCCCACTTGCTCAGCAGCATGAGCAGGTCGGCAACGCCGACCACGCCGTCGCCGCCCTCAGGTGCGAGGTCGCCGACGCATGATTGCGGCGGTGCGGCTGGCGGCTGAAACTCGAAGCATCCCATGTCCACGATCGGCGCTTTGCCTACACCAGTGTCTGGCGAGTTGGGATCATCAGCAAAGCGAGGATTGCCCGTAAGATCGAAGAGAAGACCTGGAGGCACGGCCGTGTTATCTCCGCTGTCGGCACAGGGTGAGAAGCTGCGAAGCGAGAAGTCGTCATCAATCGTGCCGGGCATGAGGTCCGGAACGGGGGCGTTGAAAAACAGCGGGCCGTCATTGATGTTTCCAAGACCCGGCCATCCACCATCGACGTTGCTGAACTGCACATTGATGGTGACCAGGCCGCCGTTGAAGATTTCATCGGTCCCGTTGCCGAAGAGGATGCTGTTGGTCACGTTGAGCACGATGGACGCGTCGCCGGAAGTCCATATCGCGCCGCCCTGACTTGTACTGCCTTGTCCGTTGGAGACGTTCGACACGAAGGTGCAACTGATGATGTCAACATCGTTGGCAGGGAACCACAGCGCGCCGCCGTGTTTATGAGCATAGTTGCCGTTGAAGAGGCAGTTGACGAACGTGGATTTGACAGTGGTGCCGCCCGCCATTCGCACAGCGCCGCCATCGCCTCCGAGACCTACTGAGCTGCCGTTGGCCTGATTGCCGACAAAGCGACACGACTCGAATTCACCTTGACCAACGACCGCTCCTCCGGCTGCGCCGCCGATGTTGTTGATGAAGTCGCACTGTCTCACGGCTGGAAAACCGCCGGTGTTGTTTATGGCGCCGCCGCCAGACGACGGGATGTTCGTAATTACCTGGTTAGCGATAAAGCGGCAATTGATTATGGAAGGACTTGCGCTCAAGATCGAGATCGCTCCGCCGTTGGCGGTCACATTTCCGTTGGTGATCGTGACGCCGCGAAGGACCGCTTCGTTGGTCTCGCCATTGTCGAACGTGAAACCGCGCGTTTCCTCGGCAGTTTCACAGTCAATGATGCACGCCTCGGGGTTGTCACTGGCTGAGCGAACCGTGATGAGCTTGCCGTTGAATGAACAGTTGACATTGCCCGGGCCGGTGTAGACGCCGTCTGCAAGGACGACCTCATCGCCATCGGCCGCAGCATCGATGCCGGCTTGGATAGTGGGCTGGTCACCTGGGACGTTGATGACGTCTGCCCATGCTGTTGCAGGCACGCAGAGAAGACAGATGAGAGTAAGGATGCTGGATTTCATGAGCAGTACCTTTCTGAGTGACTCTGATGAAGCAAGGGACGCGGGCCGCCTGAATGAGGACGCAATCCAGCCCGCCTGCGCCCGGCGTTTTCGAGCGAATCTGCAAGGAACCTCTTCAAGGGTCCCCCTTTTGCCCTGCTCCACCATCAAGCGCTCTCCTCTGCGTCCTCTGCGCCTCTGTGGTGAATCGCTCTCAAGCCGCAGCGGGCTATAATCAGTCTGCTCTTTGACAATGGGGCCGAATGGCATCGACCGGGCAGGGAAGGCACGATCGTTGCGCGCCGTGGAGCATCCTTGCCACGTAAAAAGGATGCAAAACCAATAACTGCCACTCCGCAGTATGCTCTCGCTGCCTAATTGAGCAGCGCGGTCCGCGCTTGACGCCCGATAGGGTGCGGACCGACGACATCGGGATAGCCCCCCGGAAGTTTGACGGAGCTCACGGGGAGCGAAAACCAATTCTGTCATGGCGAGAAAGGAGCCCGTCGCTGGGCGCCTTCAAGCCGAGATCAATCCAGCTACTACGCGCGTAGAAGCGGCGTGCTGACTGCATCGGCACGGGGGTTCGAATCCCCCCGGCTCCACTGTTTTTCACTTCGATGACGCACCGTCCCCTTCGGCGGTTGGTGCGTAGCCCCTGTTGTGGCATGTTGGGACGGACTGGCCGCTCGTGGCGAGAGAGTTCACTCAAGCGGCTCGCCGGGCGTGCGCATCGTCTGTCTTTGAATCAAGCGATTCGATGCTGCATTCGTAGCCGTCGATTGCTCGAATTTTTTCGACGATCTCGTTGACCTGATCGGTGAACGACTTGATGAGCGCGCCGGTCTCTGCAAGCAACTCAACTTGTGATACCGCTGCGCTAATCTCTGAATAGCCATACATCCCGGTCGTGCCAGCCAGGCGGTGCGCAATGCGGCCGACTTCGGCTACATCGTTCTCGTTCATCGCAGCGTGGAGCAGGTCCACTTGTTTCGGCAGGCCGGCAATGAACTCAGCACGGAACTCGTTGAGTACATCCTCGTCATCCTGATCGATGGCGGGATGCTCAATCACCTGACCGCTTTCCGAGGCGAGGAGCCGACGTACGGCCTCATGCAGATCTGCTCGCTTGACCGGTTTTGTGATATAGGCGTTGCAGCCGACCTTCATGCAGCGGTCACGGTCGGAGGACATCGCATGAGCAGTCAGCGCGACGATCGGTCCCGCGTAGTTCATCGACCGCAGTTTCGATGTCGCTTCGTACCCGTCCATCTCCGGCATTTGGATGTCCATGAGAACGAGGTCGAAAGCAGGGACATCGGCCTCGCTCATGCTCTGTTGGACGAATTCACAGGCCTCTCGCCCGTTCGAGGCGACGGTGACATCAAGGCCGATGCGCTCAAGATAGGCGCGGAGAATGTTCTGATTGTCCGGTGCGTCTTCGGCGAGAAGGATTTTTCCTCGCAGCGGCGTTAAGGCACTCTGCTCTGGCACCGGAAGTGCTTCCTTCGCTGCAATCATGGCTTGCAGATCAGTACGAAGCAGCACGCCGTCAAGCGGCCCGGTCGCGATGGTCACGGAGAAGGTTGATCCCTGCCCGGGAGCGCTTTCGACGTTGATCCGTCCACCCAATTCGGAGGCCAGACGGCTGCTGATCGCAAGCCCCAGGCCGGTGCCGCCGAACTGCCGCGTCGTTGATGAATCGGCTTGCACAAACGGCTGGAACAGCGTCGCAAGTTGCTCGGAGGTCATTCCGATACCGGTGTCAGCGATCGAGAAGCGCAAGAGCGGATCATCGCTTTCATCGAGGGCGTCGAGCGCGACGGTTAGGCGAACACCGCCGGCCTTCGTGAACTTGACAGCATTGCCGGTGAGATTGATGAGGATCTGGCGGAGCCGCGTCGGATCCGTGGTGATCCTTTCCGGGACGGCGCCTTCGATGACAATGTCGAATTGCAGGTTCTTCTCGCGGGCTCGCGCCTTGGTGAACGAGGACACCTCCGCGATCAGATCGGCGGTAGGGCATGAGATTCGTTCGACGACCATCTGACCGGCTTCAATCTTGGAGAGGTCGAGGATGTCGTTGATGATCGAAAGCAGGTGAGCGGCATTCCTCCGGATGACCTCCGCGGCCTCCGCCTTCGTCTCTTCCGTCTGATCGGCGTCGCAAAGCAGTTCCGCACTGCCAACGACGGCTGTCATCGGTGAGCGAATCTCATGACTCATGTGGGCCAGGAATTCGCTCTTCGCCTGGCTTGCAGCTTCAGCGCGGTTGCGCTCGGCTTCAATGGCATGGGCGCGCTTCTGCTCGGAGATGTCGCGCAAGACGGTCGAGAGGTATTCAACGCTGCCGTCAGGACTCCGGTGCGCCATAATGAGTTGGGACACTGGAATATCACGACCGTCTCGGCTGCGCGCAGTGGTTTCGCCGATCCAGTGTCCGTCGCGGATGGCGGCAGGAATGGCGACTTCCAGCAGCGCTTGGCAGGCATGTGGTGCGCTGAACTGCGAGATGTGCTTGCCGTCGAGATCGTCGGTCTCCCCCAAGCCGAGCATCCGACGGCCGGCTGGATTGATGTACAATGCGAAACCCTCGGCATCAGCAATGCCGATGAAGTCGCGTGACGCTTTCATGATGGCGGTCAGACGCTGCTTCTCACTCTCGGTTTCCTTGCGTTCAGTCGAGTTGATGATGAGGCCGTGCCAGACGATTGCTCCACTCGGCTCCCGCTGCGGAACCGAGTTGCCGCTGATCCACCGCACCGACCCGTCGCGATGACGAATGCGAAACTCCTCATGCCAAGGTTGCATCGTCCTGGCTGACTCCAGGATCGACTTCTCCACCCTGTCCAAATCTTCCGGAAGAACCATCGCCATGATGAGTGATGAGTCAGAGTAGAGTTCGTCGGGCGTCATTCCGCAGACGTCCCGAACTCCGTCGCTGATGTACGGGAAGCAGCGGCTGCCGTCCGGCTCTAGTCGAAATTGATAAACGGCACCGGGAACCTGCGACGTGATGCGACGGAATCGCTCGTCGCTTTTTCGGAGTCTGTCTTCAGCCAGTCGGCGGCGGAGGTACGATTCGAGCGCCGCCGCCAGCGTGTTGAGCAATGTCTGCTCTTCGGGAAGGAATGCCGGCTGGCTGCGATCCTCATTTGGGAGACATGCCTGGAGCAGGCATGTTCCATCTGAGTCGCACGTGAATGTCGCAGTCAACAATCTCGCGGCCTCATCGAAGTTGCTCGTGGACCAAGTCGATGCGCCGATCTGGAGACGGATATCAGTGCGTTCGGGAAACTGGAACCCGTCGGGCAATGCCTCGACCACGTCTTGAAGCGTCAGATTCAGATCGTCCGAGTCTTCGTGCAACCGCTGAAGGATTCGTGTTAGCGTTTGCGATTCCTTGATGCGCTCCTGATGATCGAGGAGCAGTTGCCGCATCTGCGCTTCGCTGTTCTTGCGTTCGGTAGTGTCGAGCACGACACCCTGCCAGGACTCGATCTCACCGGTTGCGTCGCGCTCGATCATCGAGCGGCCGTACACCCAGCGGATGCTCCCATCGCGACAGACGACGCGATACTCCTGCTCATAGCGGTCAACGCCCGTCGCGGCATAGTGGGCAACCTCTCGCTTGACCCGGTCAAGGTCGTCCGGGTGGATGATCTCTTGGTAGAGCGGCTGCCCTTCGAGCAGAGTGAGCGCGGAGTATCCGAATTGCGAGACATTCTCGGAGACGAGTTCCACCGGCCAGCCGGGTGTGGGCCGCCATCGGAAGAGGACGACGTTGGAATGCTCGATGACGAGGTTATGAGCCCGCAGTAGATCTTCAGTACGCCGGGCTTCGGTGAGGTCGAACATGGCGCCGATCGATCTCATCGCGCGGCCGTCTTCATTGCGGATGATACAAGCGCGATCATAGACCGGCACGTAATGGCCATTGGCGTGCATGAACCGATATTCGGCTGACCAATTGAAAGCGTCACCTTCGAGCGCGCGTTGAATGCTCTGCTCGACACGCTTGCGGTCGTCGGGGTGGAGATGTGACGTCCACCACTTGAGTGTACGAGTTGGGCCGACTGCTTCGTATCCGAATGCCTTGTTGAGGTTGTCATTCCACCAGAGTTCTCCGGTCTCGACGTTCAAATCCCAGACGACGTCTTGCGTCGCCATGCTCAATTTTTCGAAACGGTCCTCTGCGAGTTTGAGTTCAACGGCATTGGCGTGTGCAGCCGTAGCCGTGCGACGTGCTTCGATCAAGTCCATGGCCGTCAGCGCGATATTACTTAGAATCGCGATCTGTTGCGACGAGAACTTTCGAGGTGCATTGTCAACCGCGCAAAGGGCGCCAATGCGCTCGCCACATGGCGACATCAACGGCACGCCTGCATACGCCCGGACACCATGCTCGCGTACGAGAGGAATCGCTGAAAATCGCTCGTCATGTAGAGCATCCTCGACGACGAGTGGTTGGCTTGAAAGAATTGTGTGGGCACAGAAAGACTCGTTGCGCGGCGTCTCCTGGATGCAGAACCCAATACTCGACTTGAACCACTGGCGGTCCTCGTCAACCAGCGAAAGCGCCGCCATCGGGACATCGAGCGCAGTGGCGACCAACTGTGTAAGGCGGTCGAACGCAACCTCACGAGGAGTGCCGATAACCTCCATCGCGTGCAGCGCAGCCAATCGCTTTGCTTCATTCTCTGCCTGGGGAACGTCGATCATGTCTGCTCCATCGGTCTTGTCGTCCGCCAACCGGTCATACGCACTCGGATGTCGAGGTTCGTGATCCGAGAAAACCCCGCCTAAGAACAATCGACATGATTCGAGTTGTGCTTTGGCCCTTCGTTGTGGGATTCCGGCCCTTGCTTTCTTGCTGTGAGGGTCGCCCGGTGAAGCCAAGGAAGGAAGAAGGCAGCCGACGCTTTCGCGCGGCTGCTTCTATGGCGGGAGGTGCATTTGATGGTGCGAGGAAGGGATCAACCTCAGTTGGCCAGCAGTTCGAGGAGGTCTGGAACGCCGACGGTACAGTTGCCATCGAGATTAGCGGAGCATTGGCCGCAGTCATCGCAGTCTCCCCACGCACCTAGGAGAAGCAACAAGTCACGCACGCCGACACTGCCGCTGCAGTCAAGATCAGCGGGAGCGCACGGCGACTTCGGCAAGTGACTCTGCATGACGTGCCGCTACGTTCATGCTGCTTTTGTGCTCGGTGAAGCCGCTGCATGAGCCGACCGGTCCAGCCCTTCCTCCGTCTCTCCACCTATTGGATGACGCTCTACGCCGGATGTGGTACCCTTACCCCTTCGGAACATGAATCTCAAGGTCGGAAGCAATCTCTCGATGAAGGGCCAACACTATGGGTGAAACAATCCTTTGGGTCGCACTGGTCGTCATAGGTATTCTCGTTCTCATCCTGTTCTTCTGGATCGGTGCATACATTCAATTGTGGTTTCAGGCGCTGCTCTCCGGCGCGCGTGTTCGGCTGATGGATCTCGTGATGATGCGATTCCGGAAAGTTGATCCGCGCATCATCGTGGTGAATCGCATCAACGCCAAGAAAGCCGGGCTCGAACTGACGACCGACTTGCTTGAGTCGCACTACCTTGCAGGCGGGCGGGTCACGAACGTCGTTCGAGCGATGATCGCAGCGGACAAGGCGAAGATCGATCTGCCTTGGGACCGCGCCACGGCAATCGACCTGGCCGGCCGCGACATTCTCGATGCGGTCAAGACTTCGGTCGATCCGAAGGTCATCGACTGTCCCAGCGCTCACTCCGGCAAGTCGACCATCGACGCTGTGGCGAAAGACGGCATTCAGCTCAAAGCGAAAGCGCGCGTGACGGTGCGCACGAACATCGCCCGGCTCGTCGGCGGCGCGACGGAGGAAACGATCATCGCTCGCGTTGGTGAAGGCATCATTTCGACGATCGGCTCCGCATCGTCGCATCTTGCGGTGCTCGAGAATCCGGACAACATCTCGAAGACCGTGCTCGCCAAGGGACTCGATGCGGGCACGGCCTTCGAGATTCTCTCAATAGACATTGCAGACATTGATGTTGGCGAGAACATCGGCGCGAAGCTGCAGGCGGATCAGGCCGAGGCGGACAAGAAGCGATTTCAGGCCGAGGCCGAGAAACGCAGGGCGATGGCGGTCGCTCAGGAGGCGGAGTTCACGGCTGAGGTTCAGAAGAATCGTGCGCTGGTTGTGCTTGCCGAAGCGGAAGTACCCAAGGCTATGGCCGAGGCGTTTCGCGCGGGGAACCTTGGCATCATGGACTACTACCGCATGAAGAACGTTGCTGCGGACACCAACATGCGAGAAGCCATCGGCGGCGACGGCGGCTCGCACAAGCAGTAGCAACACTCCGCTTTGCGTCGCGATTTCGCGATTGAGCCCGATGCTTGCCCCTGTTGCTAGGGTCGTTTGCTCAGTGCCGCATTGCATTGGTCATGCAAGAATGCTGCATGCCACAGTACATTGTCCTGACGCGCCTCATGCCGGCGTTGCCGGTGCGTAACGGCGACTTGCGCGAGGATCGACTCCGCGAGACGGCCCATCGAATCTCTCTGGCGGTCGGTCGAAATGTCCCTGAGGCGCGATGGCTCGAAAGCTTCGCACTGCTTGGGCGTTATGACTTCCTTGATGTCTTTGATCTGCCCGGCCATGAACATGCGCAGCGGCTGGAGATGACGATTCGTGAGGCCGGCCCCGCTGATGCGGAGGTCTTGCCTGCGGCAGTGGTGATGCGCGATATTGAAGGCAATCTGCTCGGAACGTCATACCGGCGAGCGGCGCTGGACCGGAATGATGATGTTCGCCAGGCGTCGGAGGAATCGTTCCCTGCAAGCGACGCGCCTGCGTGGCGATGAGGTTTGGTGGCAGCGTCCTGAACATGCGCTGTCGAACGAAGAGTGTTCCATGTGATTGGAGGGTGCGGCACGATTCGGTCGGACGCACTATGCTCACGGCTATGACGGCCGCTGGTTCTTCAACAGATCATGATGGCCCGCCGGCCGGCGGTTCCATGACAGGCGTTGCGGCGTATGCCGTTCAGCCGGTGGCGACGCTTGGCATGCTGGTGGTTCTTCTGGTTTCGGAGTTCGGCCGGTTCACGCGGTTCTGTCTTTCGACCGCCATGTGGATGCCGGTGTTGCCGCGCTGGGCGCGGTGGCGATTGCTTGGGCCGCAATTCTTTTTTGTGGGAGTGGCGACGATTCCAGTGGTGGCCATCACCGGCGCGTTCATCGGCATGGTGCTCGGATTGGAGAGTTACCCGACGTTTCATGCGCTGGGGCAGGAAGGGCGGCTGGGCGGGGTGATCAATATATCGGTGACGCGCCAGATCGGGCCGGTGCTTGCGGCGGTGATGGTTGCCGGCCGTGTCGGTTGTTCGCTTGCTGCTGAACTGGGCACGATGCGCGTGACCGAGCAACTCGATGCGATGCGCGCCATGGCTGCTGATCCGATTCCTCAATTGGTGGTTCCGAGGTTCGTCGCCTGTGTGGTGATGACGCCGATATTGACGATCTACTCGAGCATCCTCGGTGTCGGTGGCGGTTGGCTGATTTCGGTCGTCTTCTACGGTGTGCCGTCATATGACTACTGGCTCTTCACATCTGACTTTCTGAGTTGGTGGGATCCGATTTCAGGTCTGATCAAGAGCTTCTTCTTTGGCGGCGCAATCGGATTGATCGCCTGCTACAAGGGCTTCAACTGTCAGCCGGGTGCGGCAGGTGTCGGCAGAGCGGCAACAGAAGCTTTCGTGTCGGCGTTCATTGCCATCATCGTGATCAACTTCGTGCTCGCCAAAGCGCTCAACACGATCGGGCAGCTGTACATCTACAACGACCAAGCCCTCTTCGGATAGCGCAGCGACGAGTCACCTGATTACCGTGGCGGAGCCGCGGTTGAAGCAGTTGGTTTAAGGTCGGGGGGCGGGGGGCGGAACGGTCATCCATCATATGGCGAGGCGAGGAGTTCCGGAGAGGTATTCGATTGATCGCGCGTCGTTGGGCGAGTGCGGGCGTACGAGGACTGGTCGACCCCGCAAGTGAGCGGGGACAAGGCG
>CAZFZT010000063.1:0-21109 GCA_964523675.1 uncultured Isosphaeraceae bacterium | reverse complement strand
ACCTTGCTGATGAGAAGACCATCCACTGCCCGGATATCGGCAACGACCAGGATCAACACCGTATTGAGTGGCTCGACTCAATCCGCAGCGGGAAGCAGCCGTCAAGTGATGTTGACTTCGGCACGAAAGTCATGGTGGTCGTCGATCTGGCGACGCGCTCTATGTGGGATGGTTGCGCCTACAGGTTCGACCCGGATTCGATGCGCGCGAGGCGGGCGTGAGCAGCGCATCGGTCGGCACAATCGCACCGCATCAAAGGATGCTGCATACGTCGAAGGTCAGCAACCACGTGTTCGTGCGGCTGGCGACACACGCCATGGCGACACGATTCGAGTTTGCGCTCTACGGCGACAATGAAATCAACCTGCGCGCAGCCGGCGAGGAAGCGATCGCCGAGATCGAGTACCTGCATGAGAAATTCAGCTACTTCAGTCCGTCAAGTATCGTCAGCAGAATCAACAGACTCGCTCAACATGAGCCGGTTGTGCTGGACCGTGAGACGTTTGAACTCTTCATGCTTTGCAGGGATGCATGGCATGCCTCCGGCGGCGCATTTGACATCACCATTGGACCGCTGATGCGTGCGTGGGGGTTCCGCAGCAGCGCCGCCGAAACACTTTGCGGATCCATTGATGCCAGACAGGCCGTCGGCTTCCACAACGTCCGGCTCGATCCGCGAATGCTCACGATCCGCTTCAACCGGCCGGGTATGGAAATCGACCTTGGCGGGGTCGCGAAGGGCTACGCTTTGGATCGTGCGGCGGCCATCATGCGCGACGCTGGTGTCAAGATGGCCTTTCTTCACGGCGGCACCAGCAGCGCTATTGCCATCGGTTCGCCGTCGGCCGCTGCCAGCTGGTCGATTCGTATCCAAGATGGCGCCGAACCCCTCAACGTATCGCTGCGCGATGCCGCCCTCTCTGTCTCCGCCTCGCGCGGTCGAACTGTAACGAGAAGTGGCCAAGCGCATGGTCACATCATCGATCCTCGCACCGGCGCACCTGTACGGAACAATACATCGACTGCTGCGGTCATCGCCGATCAGGCCGCGTTGGCCGACGCGTGGTCCACTGCCCTGCTGGTGCTTAGTCATCGGCCGCCGTTCATGAATGAATCGATAACCAGTATGATCCGAGGCGATCAAGGCCAATGGCATTGCTGTGAACCATGATCGCTTCGCTGTCCGCTTCAACTCGACAAGCACTCTCACCTGATGGACCGACGATCATTCCTATCCACTGCTGCGGGTCTTGCTGCGCTGGCACTTGCGCCTGATGCATTGCCGGCGCCGGTTCTGCGCAAGGGCAAGCAGATCCCTGTCGCCGTCATTGGTATCGGCCGGCAAGGACGGCTTCTGCTTGCAGAACTTCAGCGCATCGATGCCGTGCGTGTGACCGCGATCTGTGACACCGACGGCCGCCGACTGATGGCGGGCGCACGAAGGACGGCCGATGCTGCGACTTTTGAGAAACACACTGAACTCCTGGAGAAGGCGCGCGAAGTACAAATGATCTTCGTCGCTACCCCGACGCATAAGCACCGTCAGATCGTTGAAGACTGCCTCGCATCGGGGAAACACGTCTATTGCGAGGCGCCGCTTGCACACACGATCGAGGACGCGGCCGCCATTGCGCGAGCCGCCCGAAACGCCAGCGCCGTTTTCGCCAGCGGGCTCCAGGGCCGCCTTAATCCGATTTACCAGCTTGCTCGCACCTTCTTTCGCTCCGACTCCGTGCGCGATCTCGTCTCAATGCGGGCTCAGTCCAACCAAAAGACATCCTGGCGCATCCCCGCTCCCGGCGGTGATGTTGAACGCGAAAGGGAACTCAACTGGCGCCTGGATGAAGATGTCTCCATCGGATTGGCAGGCGAGCTGGGCACACAGCAGTTCGATGTCTTTCATTGGTATACCGACGAACACCCGACCGGGGTGCGCGGCCATGGATCGATTCAGCTTCACAATGACGGCCGCAGCATCGCTGACACAATCCATTGCGAACTCGTTTGGCCGAACCAGAATCAACAGCGTGGCCCTCAACTCCACTACAGTGCGACGCTCGCCAATTCTTTCGAACGCACCCACGAGGTCTTCTACGGCTCGAACGCAGCGATCAAACTCGCGTGGAATGCCGGCTGGATGTTCAAGGAAGCTGACGCTCCGACCCAAGGGTGGGAGGTGTACGCCAATCGGCAGCAGTTTCACAACGATGAGGGCATCACGCTCATCGCCGATGCGACACAACTGGCGGCTCAAGGAAAGCTCCAGGATGGCGTTGGGCTGCCGGATCCCCCGCTCTTTTATGCGGTGAATGCCTTTATCAAGAGCGTCGTCGATGCCGAGCCGGTGGTGGCAACGGCCGAGGTTGGCTACCGGGCTACCGTCGTTGGTATTCTCGCAGACCGGGCGGTGCGCTCCGGGAAAGACATTGCCATCGAACCTGATTTGTTGCGCCTGTAAAACCGGTTACCAGTGGGTAAATCGGCACTGGCAAGGCGTCAGCCCCGGCTGAACTCCCTAGTTCGAACTCCTTTTTCCAGAGGAATGAAACTGGGGCCTGGATGTGTTATACTATCAGTGCCCGGACAAGCCACCCCGCGCGTCGCGGGGCCTTTCAGGAGCTGCTGCCGTATGCGTGGCTGCTGAGTGAGCGATCAGGGCCGAGGTGCAGTTGAAATGGGCGTTGAACTGTCGCCCGCCTTCGTCAGACGCGGCTGTTGCGCGGATGCGCATGGTTCGTGATGGCGCAGGTGGCGGAAGTTTCCTCAGAAGCATGTCAACATGCTGAAGCAGAGAAGGTGAAGACGCACGCTGTTGGTGCAACCGGCGATACTCGGTGACAGCGATCGGCGACGCCACGAATGAATCCAATCCAATGAAGCAAAATCTCATGTCAGACGAAACGTTTCAGTTCGGGGACAAGGTCCTCCACAACGCTCGCCCGGAATGGGGGGCGGGCTCGGTCGTGAAGGTCGAAGAGGCCATCATCAACGGCGAACGCGCACAGCGGCTCTCCATTCGCTTTCCGAACGCGGGCTTGAAGTGCCTGATCGCGGGAAAATCCTCCGGTGCAGAACTAAAGAAGGTCAAGGAAGAAGACAACGGTCATGCGACGTCATTGAATGGCCTCTCCGGCGTTGCTCCCAGCGGAACGTCACGGCTCGAACAATGGGAACAGATGAGCCGCACTGAATGGCTCTCACCGCTCGCTCAACGCAAGATCAAGGAAGTCATGACTTCAGTGCCGGAAGAATGCACCGATGCGTTCATTCCACTGCCAAAGCGACTCGCCAATACATTGCGCTTATACAAGTATGACAAGTCGGGTAAGGGGCTCATCGATTGGGCCGTGTCGCAATCCGGGCTGAATGACCCGCTCACTCGATTCACGCGCACTGAACTCGAGCAACTCTTTGACCGCTGGGGCACCTTGCGCGATTTGCACCTTGCGAAATTGCTCGACGCCGGGCGCGAAGAGACGGCCATGCTTCGTGAAGTTCTGCAAGCCGCGCCACCTGCGGCTGTGCAACACGTCCGCAAGCATTTCGCGACGAGCCGGTGAGTCCTACCCTTACTCATGCCGGGCCCCAAGCCGAAAGTCCTTGTAGCGATGTCGGGCGGCGTCGATTCCTCCGTCGCGGCCGCGCTATTGGTGCGCGCCGGGTATGAAGTCGTCGGCTGCTTTATGCGCCTGGGCTCCCCCGGTGAAACATTGGATGAGCTGGAACGATCAGACGCCGTCCCGGAGGAGCACACCGAAGAGGGCTGGAACCGAACCGGCTGCAACACGCGTCAACTCAAGATCGGTCATCAGGGCTGCTGCTCAATCAATGATGCGCAGGACGCGCGGCTCGTTGCTGCGCGGCTCGGCATTCCCTTCTACGTCTGCAACTTCAAGAAGGACTTCGGCCGCATCATTGACTATTTCGTCGATGAGTACAACGCCGGCCGCACGCCCAATCCATGCGTTCGTTGCAATGACTGGCTCAAATTCGGCAAGCTGCACGACTATGCTAGGCAGATTGATGCGCAGTTCGTCGCATCGGGTCATTATGCTCGGATCATCCACCAGGATGGCCCGCGACTGCTGCGCGGCATTGACCACGACAAGGATCAATCGTACGTCCTTTTCGGCGCGCCGCGCGATCGCTTGAATGAAATGATGCTGCCCATCGGAACCATGCGCAAGAGCGAGGTCCGTGAACTCGCCCGCGAATTCGACTTACCGGTATTCAATAAGCCGGACTCGCAGGAGATCTGCTTCGTTCCCGACAATGATTATGCCGGGCTCGTCAAACGCCGTTCGCCTGGGAGAGTCGGTCCCGGCATGATCGTTGACACAAGCGGCACGGTGCTCGGTGAGCATCCAGGACAGCAGCACTTCACCATTGGGCAACGGCGCGGCATCGGCATCGCACGAAACGTCCCCCTCTATGTACTGCGGAAGGATGCTGACACAAATACAGTCGTTGTCGGTCATCGCGAGGAACTGCGCGCCATCGGTTGCGTCGCGACCGAAACAAACTGGCTCATCTCTCCTACTGATGAGTGGACGCCCTGCACTGCCAAAATCCGCTATAACGCCGATCCCGTCCCTGCACGGTTTAGGGCAAGCAGCGACGACAATCTTGAAGTGCGCTTCGACCAGCCACAATACGCCGTGGCGCCAGGTCAGGCGGTCGTGTGCTACGACGGCGAAACAGTCATCTGTGGCGGCTGGATCACCGCCGCGCTGACTTGAACAAGCTGCGCCACCTACTTCTGCTCATTGGTCTCCTGCTCTCCGCTCGCCAGCTCATGGGTGCGGTGGTCATATCGCCCACTCATTTCATCAATGACTGAGCCGTTCCACAGCTTCGCGCCGCTGATATAGCCGGCACGTGCGATGAGATGCGCGGCAATGGGCGCGGTAAGAAAGAGGAAGAGCAGGATGAGCGTCGCCCGCACCGTAATGCCGGTATCTACAAAGTGAACCGCCACCGCAATGATCGTGCACCCGACACCGAGTGTCCCGGTTTTCGATGCGGCATGCATCCTCGTGAAGAGGTCCGGCATGCGATAAATGCCAAGCGCTGCGATAAAACTGAACGTCGCCCCTGCAAGCATGAAGAAACTCGTGAGGATGTCGTTGAATGTCATGGCCTGGCTCTCTTCTCAACGTACAGCGCAAACGCCACGGTCCCCACAAACACAATGAGGGCAACCACCACGCCTGCCCGAAGCAGCATCGGCTGTTGTGTATAAATCGACCAGACAGCGATGATGCCTACCGCCAACACCGAGATCAAATCGAGTGCGACAACGCGGTCGGGCAGGTCGGGCCCCTTGAGCAGGCGCGCCATCGCCAGCGCCATGGCCGCGGCGAAGATGTTCACCGTCAGAAGCGAGACAACCGGCACAATCTCAAAGGCAAATGTCGCGTTCATGCCCTGAGCACCTCCAGCAGCGGCCTCTCGTACTGCTCCTTCAGCTCGCGGCGCACACGGTCGGCATCATCGACATCCATCACATGAACGTAAAGCACCTTTCGATCATTCGAGATATCCACCGAAAAGCTGCCCGGCGTAAGCGTAATCATGTTGGCAAGCAGCGTCGCCTCGATATCCGACTGCTCCTCAAGCGGCATGGCAACAATGCCAGGTTTGAAGAAGCTTGATGGCGTGATGACATGCCACGCCACGCGCAGATTTGCCCTGATCAATTCCTTGATGAAGAAACCGGCAAAGTAGATGATCTGCCGCACCTTGTCGAAGTAACTTGAACCTCCAAGCAAAGGTCGAAGGAACCATAACAGGAGGTATCCAAACCCAAATCCAACCGACAATTGCTGAAACGTGAAACCCTCGGTCATCAGCGCCCATACCAGCGCGAGCGCCACGTTTGCGATGAACATTCTCATGGTCTCACCTCGTCGAGTTGCTCGAGCGGTTGGGGCGCAGCGGGTCCGACCGCTTCAATGTATATCTCCGGCCGAAGCAGTTGATCTGCCGCCTCCATCGCCAGGCCGAAGATCGGCCCGGCGAAAAGTCCGATTGCCACTGTCACCATCGCAAGACCCGCAATGGGTGCGATCATGGCGCCGATGCCGACTTGCCGCTCACGATAGGCGTCATTCTCTACCGCCATTGGGCTTCCTTCAGGCGCATCGCTCCAGAACACCGCAGCCCATATTTTTGTCATGGAATAGAGCGTCAACAATCCGACCATAAGCGCCACCGCCGCCATGACCCAGCCAAGCACATCTCCAACCTGAAGCGCGGCCTTGACAAGGATGAACTTCGCCCAGAATCCGGACAGCGGTGGAACGCCTGCAAGTGACATTGCTGGCACAAGGAACAAGACCGAGAGCGCAGGCCACGTACGATAAAAGCCCCCGAGCTTTTCAAGGCGGCCGGTCCCCTGCAAGCGCTCCACAACACCACTGACGAGGAACAGGTTTGTCTTCACGACGATATGGTGCAGTATGTAGAACACCGCACCGGCCATGGCGAGCCGCCCCACTTCATAGTTTGCCTCACCGGGCGTCACACCAATCGCAAACATCGCCATGCCCAGGCCAAGAATCATGTAACCAATCTGGCTGATGATATGGAAGGACAAAATCCTGCGGAACTCCTGCTGGATCGCCGCACCCAGAACGCCCACCACCATCGTGAAGGCCGCAAGAACGAGGATTGCGGTGTGCGTGAACGCTGTATCGTGGACGAAGATGAGGGTGAAGACACGAATGAGCGCGTATACGCCAACCTTCGTCAACAAACCGGCGAAGATCGCCGAGATGGCCGCCGGCGGCGTGTGATATGACGCGGGTAGCCAGAAGAAGAGTGGAAAGATCGCCGCCTTGATGCCGAAGGCCACAAGGAACATCATCGCCAGCGCCGTCATCAGCAATCGTCTGTCTTCTGAGATTTCAGCGATGCGCACCGCAAGGTCCGCCATATTCAACGTGCCGGTCACGCCGTACAGGATGCCCACACCCGCGAGAAAGAATGCCGATGAAATCAGGTTGAGCGTAACGTACTTGATGGCGCCTTCAAGCTGTCCTCTTTGACCGCCCAGGGACAAGAGAACGAATGACGACATCAGCATGATCTCAAAGAAGACATACAAGTTAAAGATGTCGCCCGTCAGGAACGCTCCGCAGATGCCCATGAGCAGTACATGCAGCAGCGGGTGGTAACCGTACGTCTCCCGCGCGTGATCGATGTCGGTCAGCGAATACAACACGACCGCAAGGCCCTTCATAGCGGCCAGCAGCACCATGATGGCGGCAAAGAGGTCTGCGACAACGGTGATGCCGAATGGCGCCTGGTAGCCGCCCATCTGCACTGCAATGACACCATTTCGCTGTACGTAGACGAGCAATGCGATTGCAGCGATGACCAGACCACAAGCACCAGCAACACTCACCGCGCGCTGAGCACGCCGGCTGCGCCACAGCAACGTCGCCATGCACGCGACAAGCAATGGGAGGGCAACAGGCATGACGAGCAAACCGTTCATAGGTCAGTCGCCTTCATCTGGTCCAGGTCATCAGTTTGCAGCCGCTTGTGCGCAACATGAAACAATGCGAGCGTGAACGCGATCACGCCGAATCCAATGACGATGGCTGTCAGGATCAGCGCCTGCGGCAGGGGGTCGCCGATCTGCTCGCCCGGAAAATGGGCGCCCGGCTCGATGATCGGCGCGTTCACCGTGTGAAGTCCGCCCGAAGTGAAGATCAGCAGGTTCGCCGCTTGCGAAAGGATCACGAGCCCCATCACCAGTTTAAGCAGATTTCGGCGCATGATGAGGTACAAGCCGGCGGTGTACAGGCCTCCGATGACAATGGCGAGGATGAGATGCATGGAGTGCGGGTGTTAGGTGTTAGGTGTTAGGTGTTAGGTGTTAGCGACGGCACATGTCACGAAACCGTTGGTCCTCGGCTTTGGGGGGGCCGACGCAGAATTGTCGGCCGTCACTCTTCCGCAAGTGAGAAGACGATCATGAGCGTCACCCCCACCACCAGGAGGTAGACGCCGACATCGAACAACAGCGGCGTACCAATCTTGATGCTGCCATCAGGGGATTCCCACCAGTATGAATGTAAGAACGGTTCGCCGAGAATCACACCGATGAATCCCGCTGCCAGCGCAAGCAAGAGGCCGATTCCGATCAGTTGATGCTCCTCGATCCGCAGCATTCGCCGCGCCGCGGCGACATCTTCGGCAATGGCATAAAGAATGAAGCACAGCGCCGCAAGGAGCCCGCCGATGAATCCGCCGCCCGGCTCGTCGTGGCCGCGAAGCAGGAGGAAGATTGAGAAGAGCGCGATGATGGGAAACAGATATCGCGTCGCACTTCGCAGAATGACCGATGTCATGGAATGACCTCCGGTTCCTCTCCCCTGCGTGGTTTCAGCTTGAGAAGCGCCAGCACGCCGATCGCCGCTGCTGCCAATACGGTGATCTCTCCCAACGTATCGAGGGCACGAAAGTCCACCAAAATGACGTTCACAATGTTACGCCCTCTGCCCACCTCATAAGCCATATCAGCGTGCCAGTCTGAAATCTTCTCGTGCGGCTGTACGCTCGTGGCAACCAACACCAGCGTCGTTGCCAGCGCGCCAGCACATCCTGCGACAATGAGATCACGCGCGCGCTGCGACGTGCCGGAAATCTTCGGGAAGCGCGGCAGGTGGTAGATCACAAACACAAAAAGAATCACGGTCAATGTCTCGACGATAAATTGTGTGATTGCAAGATCGGGTGCGCCATTGAGGATGAAAATCAGCGCAACGCCGTAGCCGACGACGCCCAACGACGCCACAGCAGATAGTCGATGCTGCGAGCGCACCGCTCCCACTGCCCCGACAAGGATGAGCAGAGAGACGAGCAGCTCCGCCAGATTCTCGTACAGCCAGGCCCCCGCCGCATCTGCCGCCGGTAGATCGATGTGAATCGGCAGCCGCCCCATGCGCACAACCGCGATCCCGACGAGCACCACGGTCGTCGCAATCGTGAGCAGCAGGTACGTGCGCAGCGACCCGCTTTGGATCACGCGCGTTTGCACTGCCGCAAAGCGCAGCATCGCGCTGAGTCCACGCTCGTACCACGACTCCGGACCGATCTTGTTGAGCGCATCGAACGGCTCGACCATGCGGCTCACCCGGCCATGCGCCGCAAAGAGCGCAACGCCCGCGCCGAGAACAACCAGACCGAGCATGAGCGCGATGTTCAGATGCAAGTCTGCCCAATTGATGAGCATCACCGGCACCAGTTTGTCCGCGCCCATTACCGCACTGACCAACGGCGACATGAGCGGCTCGCCGATTAAGCCGGGAAGAAGTCCGAAGAGCAGACCGGCTGAGGCGAGCAGCATTGGTCCGAGCCACATCGCAAGCGGCGCTTCGTGCGGCTGCTGCGGCGATTCCTTGCGTTTGCCGAAGAACGGCCGAATTGCAACCAGGCATGAAACAACAACAAACAGAATTCCCGAGAGCATCGCTGCCGCCGTCAGGAGCGTTCCCCATGTCGGCTCTTCGAGCGTCGCTTCAAGCAGCAGTTCCTTACTGATGAAGCCGAAGAACGGCGGGAAGCCGGCCATGGATGCTGCCGCAAGAATGCCGGCCATGCAGGTGATCGGCATCACGCGGCGAAGCCCGCCGAGCTGCGTCACATCCGCAACGCCCGTCTCATGCGTGATCGAGCCGGCCACCAGGAACAACGTCGCCTTGTACAGCGCATGCGCCAGCAGAAACACAGCAAACGCCTTGGCTGCGTACAGCGCCAGGTCCGACTCAACCGCCTCCGGCCCTGTTGCGCCGGCTCCGCCGATACCGAGCAGAAACACAAGAATGCCCAGCGCGCTGACTGTGGAGTACGCAAGAATGCGCTTCAGATAGGTCTGACGGAACGCGAGGTACGCCCCGAGCACCATCGTCACGCCGCCGAAGATCGTCAGCAGCGCCATCCACCAGCCGGTCCCGCCAAGGCCGGGACTGAGGCGCGCGAGCAGATACACGCCGGCCTTCACCATCGTGGACGAATGCAGATACGCACTCACCGGCGTCGGCGCTTCCATAGCGTTGGGAAGCCAGAAATGAAATGGCCACTGCGCCGATTTCGTGAAAGCGCCGAGCAGTACGAGCAGCAGGATCGGCTGGTACCACGCATGATTGCGAATGACATCGCCATTGGAGAGGACTTCTGAAATCTCCATGCTGCCGCCCGCGAGGGCAAACATGATGAGCCCCGCCATCAGCGCCAGCCCCCCACCGCCGGTGACCAGCAGCGCCTGAAGCGCGTTCTTGCGCGCAATGGCCCGGTGATGATCGAAGCCGATCAGGAAGTAGGATGTGATGCTCGTCAACTCCCAGAAGACGAACAGCGCGATCACGTTGTCGGCCAGCACCAGGCCGAGCATCGACGCCTGAAACGCAAGCAGGCAGGCGAAGAACCGCCCGCGAAACGGGTGGCCATCGAGATACGTGCCGGCATAAAAGACGATCAGCGCGCCGATGCCGCTGATGAGCAGCGCAAAGAGCAGACTCAAACCGTCAAGATAAAACGAGAGCTCCACGCCCATGCCGATCTGCGGCACCCACGCGATCGCCTGCCGCACGGTTTCACCTGCGCTGATCGCGCCGATGTGCGATGCGAAGTAGATGAAGATCGCCAGCGGCGCAACGGCGAGAAGCGCGCCTGAAGCCCGGCTGGCCACCCGGTCAAGCCAGGGTGCCGCGATCGCCAGCGCAAGTGCAGCCAGTACGCAAAGGAGCATCGGTCGGAGGAGTCACCACAGTGTCCATCTCGTTGATCAGCCAGAGCGATGCATGGTAGCAGCAATTGAGCACCAAGCACCCTCGTGAACGAGGGCATCCTGATCAATCGCCATGAGGATCGCTCAAATGATGTTCGGATCGATTCGTGCGTAGAAGCCGCCACTTTCCCCAAGCATCCCAAACGAACCCACATGCAGCCAACATCATGACACTAATCACGATGGTGCCGACAATCGGTTGCTGAACGATTCGACCGCTCCGAATCCCTTCATAGACCACACATGCTGAACACAGCAGTAGAAACAGTGTTCCGAGCGCACTAAGCCAGATACTACGGACGATGACGCGATGCGTCAGCCGATGGGCGCGTTCGAAGTCGGAGTCTGCACACTGTGGGCCATGCACGTAATCGTCGTACTCAACAGCGAATGCTTGCGGACAGAGTCTGCACAGCACCTGAAAGCATTCAACTGCCTCTCTCTTTCGCAAAACGATCTTGTGTGGTCGCTGCCCACGTGGTCGAACAATGATCCTCAGGGAGCGCGTAAAGATAGTGCCCAACTCCTCCAATTGCAGAAGATGGACTGCATCGTATCGAGTTGTGCGCTTGACGAGTGCCCCACCAACTCGCATGTGGTCCTGCTGTAAGTGCAGTTGTGTTGGTGCAAGAAGGTTTGAAACTGTCCATGTGGCTGGCAAAAACACGGTGGCCGCAATGAGGAGCGACAAGAGGAGGAACCACCTCGGCATTGGCCCGACTTGCCCGCCAGATACATACAACCAAACAACGCAAACTATGACCAACAACACGCCGAGCGCTCTCGCACAGGCCATGTAAAAGAGTACCGCTCGTCCAGCGCGCGTCCGTCGGTACAGGAGAGGTTCAGATTCTACCGCCAACCTCATGCCTGCAATATACCTGCGGCGAGCGCAAAGGCGAAGCCCAGAAACTCTCGTTCCTGGGCTTCATCAAGTGGTTGCACGTGCGGACGGTAAGCCGAATTCTGTTCCCTCGAAAACGCAAACGCGCTTCCGAGGGCGACGATCATTCCTCTGGGACGCCTGTTGCCAGACGCCTCAAGCACGCTACCCGCCCTCTACTCTTTCGAGTCCTGCGGACCACAGGGGAAGCGGCCGTGACCAACTTCCAGGGGCTGCTTGCGCTTGCACGCGGTGGGGTTTGCCGTGCCTCGGCTGTCACCAGCCGAGCGGTGCGCTCTTACCGCACCCTTTCACCCTTACCCCCGGAAGATGGGGCAGTCGTCGCCTTTGTGACGGCTTCGCCATCTTCCGGGGGCGGTTTGCTTTCTGTTGCACTTTCCCTGATCCCTGCAACCGTTGGGATCGGTGGGTGTTACCCACCACCGTGTCCTGTCGTGTTCGGACTTTCCTCCCCCGAAGCATCAAGCTCCGAGAGCGATCGTCTGTCCGCGAGCAATTCTATGCATGATGACCGTTTCGAGGACGATGTACGTTGATGCTGACCTGCGACAAACATCGCGCCGAATCGGCTTCGCTGGATTGTCAATGCGCGAGAAATACGTCACGGAAATCGCGTGGCTGCGCGCCCGGCATCAACTGGCGCGTTCCATGCGGCAGCCAGATATTGTCGAACTGTCCCACGATCGGGCCGATCTCCTTATCGCCGAGCCACAACGTCGCACCGTCAGTTGCGAGAATGTTCTGGCCCCGGCCGCTGTGATCCGGAGACATTGTCATGGCGTCGATGAACCGACCGGTCCGCGCCGCATCCATCACCGGGTTGCGATCGCCCATGATCACCATCAGCCAGCGCGGATCCCACCGCATCGGCTTCTCAGATCGCTGCCACTGGTAGGAGTAGCCCATTTCGAGATTGTCGTGATTTCCCGGGCACCGACAGTGACGATGATCACAATACTGTCCGGTGAGCAGCGGTTTGAGGTTGACCGCGTTAGAAACCCTGTCCCACGTGCCGCCGATGCCCGCCCGTGCAATGGGGACCGCGCCTTCGTTGTCTTCCGCGTACAGACTGAACGCGACCGCCATGTTGCGAAGGTTGTTTCGGCAGGCGGCATCAAGTGACTGCTGCCGCATCGACTGCATGATGGGAAGAACAACCGACGCGACCAACAGGATCGCAGCCGCTGCAGCAATCAGGTCCGCCTTGCGCAGGCCAGACATGCTGAATCCACGACGTCGCTCCATTTCGACTGCTTCCTGATTCGCGAAGTTCAGCCGGTCCTGCTGAGCGGCTTCATAGCGATCGATCCGCGCAAGCGTTGCGTGGATGAGCGTCTCATCCGCGTCATCAACCGGATAATCGTGCATCAGTTCGAGCAGACTATTGATCTTCTTTGCGCGCGCCTGTTCACCTGCGGTGCCGCCAAGCGCATTGAGGTCGAAGCCGTTCTCAACCAACGCATCAAAGACTCGTTGATCGTTTGAAGAAAGTTCAGCAGCGCCGTGCTCGTGCTTCCATGTGTCGAACTGGTCATCCTTGCTCATCGAGATTCTCCCTTGTTTCCGCCACCCCCGGATTGTTCCGATCTGTCGCCGTGCTGCGACGTGACATCTTGTGAACGCGCGGCCTTCCACAGGGTCGCGAACGTCGCCACTGCAGTATGCAGCCGGCTCTTGACGGTTCCCAATGGAATCTCCAGAGACCCCGCGATCTGGTTGTAGCTCATCTGCTGGAAGTAGCTCAGCAACAGGATTTCGCGTAGATGCGGAGGCATCGAATCGACCACTTGTTTCACAAGCCGACTTCGCTCTGCATCCAGCACCGGCTCATCGGGCGACGGCAAGTCGGCCTCCAGCAGATCGACGAACTTCTGCCCTTCGCCTTCGTCGCCGATCGAAGCCGAAAGCGACACCTGCAAACGCTTGTTGTGCTTACGGTGGTAGTCCCGCGCCTTGTTCGCGGCGATGGTGAACAGCCACGGCTTGAAGCGGCGATCGACATCAAAGGTCTCGGCCGAAAGGTGAATCTGAAGGAATGTCTCTTGAAAGACATCTTCAGCCGCGGCACGAGACCCCAGGAACCGCGTAAGGAAATGCAGCAGCTCGTTGCTATAGCGGCTCATCAATTCCTGGAAGGCAGGTCGATCCCCCTGAAGGTACGCTTCGAGCAGCTGCTCGTCGGATGTCGGTCTCTTTCTGGTCACAAGGAACTCCGCCGGGTTCTGGTGAGCATTCGCCACTGCTTGGCCCGGAGAGCCGCAGCCGATGCCCGATCGCGAACCGTGAATGGTAGGCCGGGCAGCAGCATCCATCTGCTCGGATGGATCGATGCTTTGGCTCTGTTGAGGCAGGAAACCAAAGCCGAATTGGAGGGGAATGACGCTCATGGACGTGAAATCGCGGAGTTCGCCCTTCCTACGCCGCGCCCGGTTCGAAAGATCGCGCGGATTCCGCACGGGAACGGAAGTCGGGTGCAGTTCTGACGGCGACCAGCACCGATAACTCACGCCATGGAATAGTGTGGTGTGGGCCGTTCCCCGCCGCTCAAGGCCGGTTACACTGCTGAACCTGCTCAGAAGCCGTTCCGCCGCGCTCGGCGTGCAGCCACTAACATCCTCTTCCCTTTCGCGTTCGCCACCGATTCAACGACATCAGCTTATGGCAGTACCCATCTCCCAAATGTGGACCGTCGCGACGTACGTGCTTGGCCAGCGCCTGCGTGGCCGGTCCCGGTACCCGCTCGTGCTCATGCTCGAACCGCTCTTCCGCTGCAATCTCGCTTGCGCGGGCTGCGGCAAGATTCAATATCCGGCCCACATTCTCAAGAAGAACCTGCCGCTTGAAGATTGCCTTCGCGCAGTCGATGAATGCGCCGCGCCGATGGTCTCGATTCCCGGAGGCGAACCGCTGCTCTATCCACATATCAAGGAACTCGTGGAGGAGTTGATCAAACGCCGCAAGTACATCTACCTGTGCACGAACGCGCTGCTCCTCAAGGAGAAACTCGAAGAGGGTCTCTTCAAGCCGAGCAAGTATCTCACCTTCTCCGTTCATATGGATGGTCAGGAGGAGCACCACGACTTCGCCGTCTGCCGCGAAGGCACATACGAGAAGGCGGCCGAGGGCATCCGCATGGCTGTCGAGATGGGCTTCCGCGTTACAACCAACACCACGCTCTTCGAGGGTACCGATCCGAACTCCGTTCGCGCGTTCTTCGATGAGATGATGCAACTCGGCGTTGAAGGCATGATGGTCAGCCCCGGCTACGCCTACGAGAAGGCGCCGGATCAGCAGTCATTCCTCAAGCGCAGAGAGACGAATGAACTCTTCGAGATGATTCTTTCCAACCGCAAGGACGGGAAGCAACGCTGGAAGTTCAACCAATCGCCGCTCTTCCTCGAGTTTCTAATGGGCAAGCGCGAATACGAATGCACGCCGTGGGGCAACCCGACGTTCAACATTTTCGGTTGGCAGAGGCCATGCTACCTCCTTCAGGAAGGATACGCCGAATCCTTTGATGACCTGATGTACGACACCGACTGGGACAACTATGGCTACCACTCGGGGAATGAGAAATGCGCGCAGTGCATGGTGCATAGCGGCTATGAAGCCACGGCTGTACATCACACGTTCAGTTCGTTCGGCGGGATGTGGGGCACGATCAAAGCGATGGTGTTCAACACCTACGCGAATCCCGGTGCGCGGCGGAAGCTCGCCGAGGAAGCCAAAAGGCCGCACGGCCCGCTCGCGCGGCTCGTCGCACTCGGCTTTGCGGACGATGTGAAACGTAAGGCGGGATAAGGAGTCTCATTGAGGTTACCTCACAAGGGTGAAGCATTATGTCCGACCATGTGTACAAGCACATCGAACTCACCGGCTCCTCCAACAAAGGCATCCAGGACGCCATTGAGAATGCGGTCAGCCGCGCTGCCAAGACCGTCCGCAAGATGAGGTGGCTGGAAGTCACTGACACGCGCGGCCACATCGAAGATGGCAAGGTATCGCACTGGCAGGTCACGGTGAAGATCGGGTTCACACTCGACGAGGAATCCTGAAGTGATCCTGCCTCGCAAGCGGCGCGTATCATGCGGCTCACATGGCAACTACCGCATCCGTCGAGGCCGCAGTTACCGTTCACCGCATTGAAGTGCGACCGCGTCCGGGCCACGCAGACCCGCGCGGCGCCGCTGCGCTCCGCGAAGTGGCGTCGCTTGAGCTTCCGACGGTGCCGACCGGCATCAACGCATCAAGCGTGTACCTCATCGAAGGTTCGCTCGATGATGTTCAGGTGCATCGCATCGCCAGCGAACTTCTGGCCGACCCGGTGACAGAGCAGGCAACCATCGGCGCGAGTGAGGCCCGCGCTGACGCGACCATCGAAGTGCATCCCTTGCCCGGCGTCATGGACCCCGACGCCGATGCCGTCAAGCTGGCGATCCATGCCTTGATCGGCGAGCGCGTCGAAGTGCGCACCGGCAGGCGCTACGACATGCACGGCATCGATCCAGTCGCTGCGCGAACCATCGCCGAGCGCGTCCTCGCCAACCCCGTTGTTCACGGCATTTACGACGAGCCCTACCAACCGCGCAAGTTCCCGCACGGCCATGAGTACGAACTGAAGATCATCGACGTTCCCATTCGCGATCTGGATGACGCTGCCCTTGAGCGCATGTCGCGCGAAGCGCATCTGTTTCTCTCGCTGGATGAAATGAAGGCGATTCAGGCAGAATATCAACGACTTGGCCGGGAGCCGCGCGAGATTGAACTCGAAACGCTCGCCCAGACATGGAGCGAGCACTGCGTTCATAAAACCCTGAAAGCCACCATTCGCTACCACGACAAATCAACCACCCAAAGCCGAGGAATTCCCATTCCTGGGCTATCGCGCGAAAACGTTACATCCCGTCCCGGTCACACGCTCAACGCCGACAACTCGATCACGATCAACAATCTGCTCAAATCAACAGTCGCAGCCGCCACCCACGAACTCATCGAGGAAGGGCTCGACTGGACGCTATCCATCTTCGTCGATAACGCGGGCATCATCGCCTTTGATGACAACAACGCCGTCTGCGTCAAAGTTGAAACGCACAATCATCCTTCCGCCATCGAGCCATACGGCGGTGCGGCGACCGGAATCGGCGGCGTGATTCGAGACATCATCGGCACCGGTCTGGCCGCCAAACCCATCGCCGCTACCGATGTCTTCTGCGTCGCGCATCCTGACCACTTCGGTGAAACAAATCCGATTCCGACCGGATGCCTGCACCCTCGCCGCATCCTGACGCAGGTCGTGGCAGGCGTGCGCGACTACGGCAATCGCATGGGCATTCCCACCCTCAACGGCGCGGTGTGGTTCGATGATGATTACGTCGGGAATCCCCTTGTGTTCTGCGGTTGCATCGGTGTCATGCCGCGCCATCTCATCAAGGGTGAGCCGCAAGCGGGCGACCGCATCATCGCTGTCGGCGGCCGCACGGGGCGCGATGGCATTCACGGCGCGACGTTCAGCAGCGCGGAACTCACCGACACTCATGCAGACGAGTTCAGCCACGCGGTGCAGATCGGCAATCCGGTGACTGAGAAGAAAATGCTCGATGCGATCCTTGAAGCACGCGATCATGAAAACGGACCGCTCTATTCCGCCATCACCGATTGTGGCGCGGGTGGGTTCTCTAGCGCGGTCGGTGAGATGGGCGAAGCGCTTGGCGCGGAAGTGCATCTGGATCGTGCCCCGCTCAAGTATGCAGGTTTGAGTCCGACTGAAATCTGGATCAGCGAAGCGCAGGAGCGCATGGTCCTTGCCGTCCCTGCGAAGAATGTTGAGCGCTTGCAGGCGATCTGCGATCGGCATGATGTTGAGATGTGCGACCTCGGCCAGTTCGGCACCGAAAATCGCGAATTGATCCTGAACTATCAACGCATTGAAGTCGGCCGAATGTCGATGCACTTTCTGCATGAGGGAATCCCCATGCCGGTGCGCGATGCCGTGTGGGAACCGCCCACCCATAGCCCCGGCCTTGGCCGGGGCAAGCGCCCCGACACCACAGACGCCCTCCTGCAACTGCTTGCGCATCCCAACATCGCATCCAAGCACTGGATCATTCGTCAATATGACCACGAGGTGCAAGGCAATACCGTTGTCAAGCCGCTCCTCGGCCCCGAAGAAAGCGGACCGTCTGATGCAGCCGTCGTCCTGCCGGTTGAGGGTTCAACGAAGGGCCTCGCCATCGCGTGCGGTTTGGCGACGACCATGAAGGATGATCCATACCTCATGACGCTCGCCGCCATCGACGAATGCGTGCGCAACCTCGTCTGCACCGGCGCCGATCCAAGGCGCATCGCGATCCTCGACAACTTCTGCTGGCCCTCATGCAAAGACCCGCGCAATCTCGGCTCGCTTGTTCGCGCAGCCGAGGCGTGTTACGACGGCGCGAAGGCATACCGTACGCCGTTTATCTCCGGTAAGGATTCGCTCAACAATCAGTTCACCACTGAAGACGGCCGCACGATTCAGATTCCGCCCACACTGCTCATCACCGGCATCGGGATTGTTGATGACGTGCGGCGGTGCATCACGATGGACGCCAAACGCGCAGGCAATGCGCTGGTTCTCGTCGGTGACTCGCAGGATACGCTTGCCGCGTCGCATTACGCCATGCTCTTCGGCGCAGATGACGATCGGCTTCCGACGGTTGATCTTGCGCAGGGGCCGCGCATCGCTCAATCGGTCGCAAACGCGATCGCGCAAGGCATGGTGCAAGCAGCCCACGACATCAGCGACGGCGGCATGCTCTGCGCCGTTGCCGAAATGGCGTTCGCAGGGAACCTCGGCTTTGTCTTTGATGACGCCGATCACACCGCGCAAGCTCTCTTTGGTGAATCACCGTCGCGCTACCTGCTCGAAGCACGCGAAGCGGACCTCCCTTCGCTCAAGCAAACCCTTGGCAACCTCCCCCACCGTGTACTCGGTCGATTCCATCAAGCGAAACGGCTCACGATTCCCGGCACGCTCGACATCGCCATCGATCAACTCCGCAATGCCTGGCGCGGCACACTTGACTGGTAGGCGGAACAGCCCTCTGGCCTGCTCTGAACGGTCAGAGTACCGGTCAAGCCATCACAGCTCGCAGAGCCGTGCCACCATGCTTCAGGTTGGTGAATTGACGCTCCATCCGCTACGCTGCCGATATGACGCGCGGAACGAATCTGCTCACGCTGCTCATCATCATCGGCCTCATTGCCGGCGGCTTCGTCGGCCAGTGGCTCTTCAATGCGTACGGCCAGGATGATCCCGACCTGCTCCTTGGCTGGCAGCAGGCAGGCGATCTCATTCTCATTCGTCCGCTCAAGCTCATGGTCATCCCACTCATCTTCGTGAGCGTCGTCGTCGGCGTCACGAGTCTGGGCGACCCATCGCGGCTCGGCCTTGTCGGCGGCTCCACGATCCTCTACTACATGGTCACCATGCTCTTCGCCGTCATCCTCGGCGCAGTGCTCGTCTCAACATTCAAGCCGGGTGAGGGCCTTGATGCCGAAACCGTCGCAACTTTGCAGGCGCGCGGTCAAGGCGATTACGCAGCGAAAGCAGAACTCTTCGCTGAAGCCGAGGACATGGGACTCGGCGGGGTGTGGATCAACATCCTCGAGCAGCTCGTGCCGACGAATATCTTCGCCGAAATGAGCGCCACGCGCCCACTGGGCGTGATCGTCTTCGCGCTGCTCTTCGGCATGGCGCTTGCTGCCGCTGGCCGGAAGGCGCGTCCTGCGATCGACTTCTTCGAGGCCGCCTTCGCAGGCATTATGAAGCTGGTTCTCTGGATCATCTGGCTGACACCGATCGGCGTGTTCCTGCTTGTTGCATGGACCGTCGGGACAATCGGCTTGCGTGAGCTTGTCGGACCGCTCGGAAAATACATGATTCTCGTGGTGGTCGGACTCTTCATCCATGGCGCCATCGTGCTGCCGCTGGTGCTGTACCTGCTCACCGGCCGCAACCCCTATCGCTTCATGTGGCGGATGCGCAAGGCCCTGCTCACTGCGTTCGGCACCGACTCGAGTTCTGCAACGCTGCCGGTGACGATCCAAACCGCAGAGACGGAAGGCGGCTGCTCGAAGAAGGCGGCGAACTTCGTCCTGCCGCTCGGCGCGACGGTCAACATGGATGGCACCGCACTGTATGAAGCCGTCGCCGTCGTGTTTCTCTTTCAGCTCTTCGGCATCGACCTCTCGCTTGCAGAATTGGTGATTGTTGTCATTACTGCAACACTTGCTGCGGTCGGCGCTGCCGGGATTCCTTCAGCAGGACTCGTAACGATGGTCATCGTCATCAACGCGGTCAACACCTCATTGGCCAGTCGTCCCGAAGTTCCCGCACTGCCGCTCGCAGCCATCGGCGTGATCATCGGCGTCGATCGCATTCTTGACATGTGCCGCACGACGGTGAACGTCTGGGGCGATGCCGTCGGGGCGCGAATCATCACACGTCTCGCGCCCGACACCGAGGAAGATCTTGAGAAAGCACTGGGTTGACAACCGGCAACGCCGCTCCGGAGTGACGCCGATGCGTTGCGAACCCAGTAGCGGGAGCGCGATCCAGTATTGGAACTCACCCCAAAAACACTTGCGTCCTTCGCAAAACGCTGTATCTTGATGATAGTGGGGCGATCGTCCACCGCCCTCCGGCAAAGGCGCTGTCCAAGTGAGCATGACCGGGACCATCCTGATGCGAATCACCAATCGACGCCGATCCTGCGCGCTGGGCCTGTTGCGGCGAATCTCCGTTATCGGGCCTGTCCTCGCGATCATCCTGCTGCCGCTGCTCAACGAGAAGACCGCGAATGCCCAGTGCCAGTACGAGGTGACCGGCATCATTCAGGCCCCGCCTTGCGGGATTGTCGGTCCGCCGGACACGTTCCCGGCAGGCATGTCCGAGGATGGCAAGGTCGTCGGCTGGTACAACATCTGCGGCACCGCCTTCAATGAAGCGTTCCTCTGGACGCCGAACCCCGATGGAAAAGGTGGCACTTTTACGACGCTGCCCCGGCCCGATGGCGTTCTCTCCGCCACGGCCAGCGATGTCAACTCCGCCGGCTACGTGATCGGCGGCCACATGTTCGAGGCAGGCGGTACGCGCGGCTTCATCTTCGATCCCTACTCGCAGCAGTTCACCTATCTCAAAGCGCTCGATCCAACGATCAGCAACGGCACGATCTCAACGCTCAACGCAATCAATGAGAATAACGTGGTCGTCGGAAGCCGCCGAATCAATCCTCCGGGATCGCCGGGTATTCAGAACGCCGTGATCTGGCACCCCTACGGCGTGAACGGCAACGGCCGCGAGGTGGTGATCGATCTGGGCGTGATGAATGGGCCTTCAAGTGCCGCCAATGATGTCAATGACGACT